>NZ_QTQF01000020.1:0-144573 GCF_003854235.1 Burkholderia sp. Bp8998 | reverse complement strand
TCTTTTCTTCTTCATCGGCATATCCATGACTTTTACACCTCATGATATGCCTCGCCCACGAAATCACGGATAGGTCCGTCGGCGGCGTCTTCATCGCATACGCCAAAAACTGGACAGCGCGCTAGATTCCGTCACACCCTTTCCGGCTGCCGCACCGCCTTCGCGATATTCCTCGCCATTGCCCCATTCGCGACGAAGTAAGGCACATCGACACGCGCAAGCGGCTTGCGGCCACGGATCCTGTCGGCGATCTTCTCCGCGATCATGATCGTCGGCGCGTTCAGGTTGCCGGTCGTGATGATCGGCATGATCGACGCATCGACGACACGCAGCCCTTCCAGCCCGTGCACGCGGCCTTCCTCGTCGACCACGGCCATGTCGTCATAGCCCATCTTGCACGAGCACGACGGATGGAACGCGGTTTCCGCGCGGGCCCGCACGAACGCGTCGAGTTCCTTGTCGCTCTTGCAGTCGGCGCCCGGGTTCAGCTCGCGGCCGCGATAACGGTCGAGCGCGGGCTGCCGCATGATCTCGCGCGTCGCGCGGATCGCATCGCGGAACTCGCGCCAGTCGAGCGCTTCGGCCATGTAGTTGAACAGGATGCTCGGATGATCGTTCGGATCGCGCGAGCGCAGCTTCACGCGGCCGCGGCTCGGCGAACGCATCGACCCGACGTGTGCCTGGAAGCCGTGCATCTCGATCGCGTTCGAGCCGTTGTAGTTGATCGCAACGGGCAGGAAGTGATACTGGATGTTCGGCCACAGATCGTCGTCGCGCGTGCGGATGAAGCCGCCCGCCTCGAAGTGGTTGGTCGCGCCGAGACCGGTGCCGTTCAGCATCCATTCGAGGCCGATCTTCGGCTGGTTCCACCACTTGAGCGCCGGATACAGCGACACCGGCTCCTTGCACTCGTACTGGATGTACATCTCCAGGTGATCCTGCAGGTTCTGGCCGACGCCGGGCAGGTCGAGCACGACCGGGATGTCGAGTTCCTTCAGCCACGCGCCGGGGCCGACGCCCGAGCGCTGCAGCAGTTGCGGCGAGGCGATCGCGCCGCTGCACACGAGCACTTCGCGGCGCGCATGCGCGGTCGAGCGCTCGCTGCCACGCAGGTACGTGACGCCCGATGCGCGCTTGCCGTCGAACAGGATGCGGTCGGCGAGCGCGTGCGTGACGATCTCGAGGTTCGACCGCACCTTCGCCTGGTCGAGGTAGCCGCGCGCGGTGCTCGCGCGGCGGCCCTTCGGCGTGACGGTGCGGTCCATCGGGCCGAAGCCTTCCTGCTGATAACCGTTCAGGTCGTCGGTGCGCGGATAGCCGGCCTGCACGCCCGCATCGACCATCGCCTCGAACAGCGGGTTCACGCCGGGCTTGCTGGTCGTGACCGACACGGGGCCGTCGCCGCCGTGATAGTCGTTCGGGCCGACGTCGCGTGTTTCGGCTTTCTTGAAGTACGGCAGGCAGTCGAGATACGTCCAGTTCTCGAGTCCCTTGTGCGTCGACCAGTTGTCGTAGTCGAGCGCGTTGCCGCGGATGTAGCACATCCCGTTGATCAGCGACGAGCCGCCAAGCCCCTTGCCGCGGCCGCATTCCATCCGGCGGTTGTCCATGTGCGGCTCCGGGTCGGTCTCGTAGGCCCAGTTGTAGCGACGGCCCTGCAGCGGATAGGCGAGCGCCGCCGGCATCTGCGTACGGAAGTCGAAGCGGTAGTCGGGGCCGCCCGCTTCGAGCAGCAGCACCGTGACATTCGGATCTTCCGTCAGGCGCGTCGCGAGCACGTTGCCCGCGGAACCGGCGCCGCAGATGATGTAGTCGTATTCGCGTGTCGTCATGACGGCGTATCTCCTATCGTTCTCAAAACACCGGGTTGTAGCGGCCGAGCTCGACCTGTACCGACTTGATTCGAGTGTAGTGTTCGAGCGTCGTGATGCCGTTCTCGCGTCCGACACCGGATTGCTTGTATCCGCCAACCGGCATCTCGGCCGGCGATTCGCCCCACGTGTTGATCCAGCAGATGCCGGCTTCGAGGCGGTGGATCGTGCGGTGCGCGCGCGACAGGTTCTCGGTCACGACGCCGGCCGCGAGGCCGTAGTGCGTGTCGTTCGCGCGGGCAATCACTTCGTCCTCCGATTCAAAATCGAGGATGCTCATCACCGGCCCGAAAATCTCCTCGCGGACGATCTTCATGTCGTCGCGGCAGTCGCCGAACACGGTCGGCGCGACGTACTGGCCGCTGCCGAAGTGACCATCGGTCAGGCGGGTGCCGCCCGCGAGCAGCTTCGCGCCTTCGGCCTTGCCGCTGTCGATGAAGCCGAGCACCTTGTCGAGCTGCGCGGCCGACACGAGCGGGCCGAAGTTGGTATCGGCATCGGTCGGCTTGCCGACGCGGATGCGCTTCACGCGTTCGAGCACGCGCTGCGTGAACGCGTCCTTGATCGAGCGGTGCACGAACACGCGCGTGCCGTTCGTGCAGACCTGGCCCGAGCTGAAGAAGTTGGCGGTGACCGCGATGTCGGCGGCGCGGTCGAGGTCCGCATCGTCGAACACGATCAGCGGCGACTTGCCGCCGAGTTCCATCGTCACTTCCTTCAGCGACGACGCGCCGGCGAGCGACATCACCTTCTTGCCGGTCTCGACGCCGCCGGTGAACGACACCTTCGCGATGTCCGGGTGGCCCGTCAGCAGTGCGCCGACCGAACCGTCGCCCTGCACGACGTTGAATACGCCGGCCGGCACGCCGGCTTCCGTATAGATTTCCGCGAGCTTCAGCGCGGTGAGCGGCGTGACTTCGCTCGGCTTGAACACCATCGCGTTGCCAGCCGCGAGTGCCGGTGCCGTCTTCCAGCATGCGATCTGGATCGGGTAGTTCCATGCGCCGATGCCCGCGCACACGCCGAGCGGCTCGCGGCGCGTATAGACGAACGACTCGGCGCGCAGCGGCACCTGCAGCCCTTCGATCGCGGTCGCGAGGCCCGCGTAGTATTCGATCACGTCCGCGCCGGTGACGATGTCGACCGCGAGCGTTTCGCCGATCGGCTTGCCGGTGTCACGCGTCTCGATCGCCGCGAGCGCGTCGTTGCGCTCGCGCAGCAGGTCGACTGCGCGCCGGAGAATGCGCGAGCGCTGCATCGCGGTCATCGCGGCCCATTCGCGCTGGCCTTCCTGCGCCGATGCGACCGCACGGTCGACGTCGGCCGCGCTCGCCTGCTGCACCTGCGCGAGCAGTTCGCCGGTGGCGGGATCGAAGGTGTCGAAAGTCTTGCCGCTGGTGGCGTCGACGTAACCGCCGCCGATGTAGAGGCGCTGCAAACCGTATACGGACATGAGGATCTCCTGGTTGGCGACTGCGTGACGCGTCAATCGGACGCGAGCAGCAGGTCGATGTAATCGTGGGCGAGCTTCGTTGCAGCCCGGGTGTCGATCGGACCGCCGGCGAGTGCGCCGCGCAGCCACAGACCGTCGATCAGTGCGGCGAGGCCGCTGGCGGCTTCCCGTGCTTTCGCGCGCGGCAGCGCCTTGGCGAATTCCGCGCACAGGTTCGAATGGAGGCGCCGCGTGTTGACGTGCTGCAGGCGCTTGAGCATCACGTCGTGCATGCTTTGCGACCAGAACGCGAGCCAGGTCTTCATCACGGGTGCGCTGACCTGCGTGTCGTCGAAGTTCGCGGCAACGATCGCGCGCAGCCGGGAACGCGGGTCCTTGCGTGCCGCGACGCGGCGGCGCGTGGTGGCCGTCCACAGATCGCGCAGCACGTGCCGCATCGTGGCTTCGAGCAGGCCGTCCTTGTCGCCGAAGTAGTGGCTGACGATGCCCGTCGAGATGTTCGCGCGCTGCGCGACCGATGCGAGCGTCGTGCCGGGCAGGCCGGCTTCGTCGATCGAGCGCAGCGTCGCGTCGATCAACTGGGCGCGACGAATCTCCCGCATTCCGACTTTCGGCATCGTGAACTCCTTCGCCCGGACGGGCCGTTCCTGGAAGTCGAGAGCTTAGCGGTTTTTTATTGATCGCTCAATCAATAAAAAATGGGGGTCCGACGGTGAATCGGTGCGCCGGAGGAACGGTGGGCGATGTTCCGCCGCGAATGTGCAGATGCGGAAAAATGAGTCGAAAGGATGTTAAATAATTTGAAGTTTGTTTAAAACGATTCCAGGAAAGATGACGCAATGATTGTGAAAATTTCCGGATATGATTTATTACACGATGAAAGAATGTCGAATTATGTGAGAATTGCTGAAATCCGGAAATTCGAATGCTCGGTGTCGAGGTCGGCAATTTATGGAAATCCGTTTCAATCGCACGATTCAAATGCGGCATGACTTTGATTTTAAAGAAAATAAATCGCGATAAAGCTTGTTGTTCGACTCGTTCGCAAACGATTGCGATGGCGTCGCATCCGATTCTGCATACCATAGAAATTCCATGAAAAATTTGAATCGGATGTATTTCCGGATGGAGTAGAGGGAATCGTTGGAATGACTTGAGTAAGTAATATCGACCGTATTAGTATGGCGCCGCACCACAAGGAATGAATCGGCGCCGCGGATATTTGCCGCGGTGCGTCGGCAATGGGCGCGGCCACCGGCCGCGATACGGCCGGCGCCCGCCATTGCGCACCTGCAGCATGCCGCGACGCCGAGACGCCGCATCCACCGGAGAACGACGATGCCGACCGAAAAACACGTGGTCCCGCTACCGAATGGTCTGAAGGTCTACGTCGAACGGAACGTGTTCGATCCGTCGTTCGACACGGCGATGCTCGTCAACGGCGCGCTCGCGACGACCGCCTCGTTCGGGCAGACCGTCCAGTATCTCGGCGAGCGGATGAACACGATCTGCTTCGACCTGCCGTATGCGGGGCAGTCGCGCCAGCACAATCCCGGCTGCTTCATCCTGACCAAGGACGACGAGGCCGCGATCCTCCAGCATCTGGTCGAGCGCTTCGCGCCCGCGTTCCTCGTGTCGGTGTCGTGGGGCGGCGTGGCGTCGCTGTTCGCGCTCGCGCGCGGCTGCCCGAGCGTGCGGCGCGCGGCGATCTGCTCGTTCTCGCCGTTCCTGAACGACGCGATGGTCGACTACGTGACGCGCGCCCGCGACCACATCGCGGCCGGCGAGAACCTGAAGGCCGCGCAGCTGCTGAACGATACGGTCGGCCGCTACCTGCCGCGCATCATGAAGCTGTACAACTACCGGTATCTGACGCGCCTGCCGCGCGACGAGCAGGACCAGGTCGCGTTCCACGTCGACCAGATCCTGTCGCTGCAGCCGGAGCGCTACCTGAGCGAATTCTCGAACATCGGCTGCGAGCTGCTGTTCCTGAACGGCGAGCGCGATGACTACACGACGCCGGCCGACGTTCGCCAGCTGGCCGCGCACGTGCCGCGCGCACGCTTCGCGACGATCCCCGACGCCGGCCATTTCCTCGACATCGAAGGCCGCGCGCAGCGCGAGACCACGCGCGCGGCGCTGCTCGACTTCTTCTGCGACGCGCCGCCCATTGCCGCGGGCATCGCGCTCGGCGCCGCGCACGCGTGTGTGTCCGCGCCGATGCCGGCGATGTCGTCGTGACGCAGCACGTCGCGCACCGGGCGCACCGGACGCATCCGAATTCTTTTCCACCCGAGGCAGGCCAGCCGTGAATATCGTTCAGACCATCGCCATCGTCGTTCCCTGGGCCGCGTGGCTCGCCTACTGGATCTCGACGTCGCAGGCCGTGAAGACGACCGTGCGCAAGGAGGCGTCGCGCTCGCGCACGCTGCAGTCGATTCCGCTGATCGTCGGCGGCGCGCTGATCATCCTGCCCGATCCGTCGTGGCAGGCGCTCGTGCCCGACTGGCAGCGCTTCGGCCTGCAGGCCCAATGCGGGCTTGCGGTGCTCGTCGCGGGGCTGCTGTTCTCCGTGTGGGCGCGGCTGCATCTCGGCACGAACTGGAGCGTGTCCGTCACGCTGAAGGAAAACCACGAACTCGTTCGCACCGGCCCGTACGGCCTCGTGCGTCATCCGATCTACACCGGCTGCCTGATCGCGCTGGTCGGCGCCGCGCTGATCGGCGGCGAGTGGCGCGGCGCGCTCGGCGTCGCGCTCGTGTTCGCGTCGCTCGCGTACAAGGTGCGCGTCGAGGAGAGCTGGCTGACCGGCTATTTCGGGCCGGCGTACGCGCAGTATCGCCGCGAGGTCGCGGCGCTGATCCCCGGCTTTTACTGATCCCCGCGAGGCGCGCGATGGCGAAGATGATCGTGACCGCGATCGGCTCGGCGGGCGACGTGCATCCGCTGCTCGGCGTCGCGCGCGTGCTTGCGATGCGAGGCCACGACGTCGTGTTCTGCACGCATCCTCCGTTCGAGGCGGCCGCGCGCCGCTGCGGGTTCACGTTCGTGCCGGTCGGTACCGCGGCCGAATACGAGGCCGCGATGGCGAACCCGGCGCTGTGGGATCCGCGCACGTCGTTCCGCACGCTGTGGCAGGTGATCGCGCCCGTGCTGCGGCCGCACTACGACGCGCTGCGCGCGCTGACCGGTCGCGATACCGTGCTGGTCGGCACGCTGTGGGCGTTTTCCGCGCGCTTCATGCAGGAGCTGCACGGCACGCCGTACGTGTCGGTGCAGGTGTCGCCCTCGACGCTGCTGTCCGCACACGTGCCGCCGACGCATCCGCGCCTGACGATTCCCGCGCGCTGGCCGCTGCCGGTGAAGACCGCGCTGATGACGCTGATCGAGCGACAGGTGCTCGACCGCGTCTGCGGGCCGGCGCTCAATGCGGTGCGCCGCGACCTCGGGCTCGCACCCGCGCGGCGCGTGCTGGGCCGCTGGCTGCATTCGACCGACGGCGTGCTGTGCCTGTTTCCCGACTGGTTCGCGCCGGCGCAGCGCGACTGGCCGGCCCGTCTTCTGCAAGGCGGCTTTCCGTTGTTCAACGATATCGCAGCACCAGACGACGATGCTGCGCTCGACGCGTTTCTCGCGGCTGGCGAGCCGCCGGTGGTGTTCACGGCCGGGTCGACGCGCGTCGATCACGCCGCGTATGCGCGCGCGGTCGCGGACGCGCTGCACGCCACCGGTGCGCGCGGCATCCTGCTGAGCCCGCACGATGCGGCACCGGATGGCGACCGGCTGCTGGTGCGCCGCTTCGTGCCGATGCGCACGCTGCTGCCGCGTTGCCGCGCGCTCGTGCATCACGGCGGGATCGGCACCGCGGCGCTCGCGTTCGAGGCCGGGATCCCGCAGGTCGTGACGCCGTTCGCGCACGATCAGTTCGACAATGCGCAGCGCGTCGCGGCGAGCGGTGCGGGTGTACGCGTCGACGGTCCGGTCGACGGCGCGCGTCTCGGTGCGGCGCTCATGCGCGTATTGGGCGAACCCGAATTCGCCGTGTATGCGGCGCGCGCGCGTGCACTGATCGACGCTGCGCCGGACGGTTGCGAGACGGCCGCCGATTTCATCGAGCGCTTCGCACCGAAACCCGGCCGCGCGAACTCGCCGGCCGACGTCGCGACGGCGGGCGCATGAGCACGGCATCGTCGCTTCAGGACACGCCCGCCGCGTTCGATGCGAGCGAACCCGCCCCCGCCGCGCCGCCGGTGCGCGGCGCCCGGCTCGCGCTCCTGACGTTCGCTCTGTCGCTCGCGACCTTCATCGAAGTGCTCGACTCGACGGTGACGAACGTCGCGGTGCCGGCGATCTCCGGCAGTCTCGGCGTCTCGAATAGCCAGGGTACGTGGGTGATCAGCTCGTATTCGGTCGCCGCCGCGATCGCGGTGCCGCTGACCGGCTGGCTCGCGCGACGCGTCGGCGAACTGCGGCTGTTCGTCGGCGCGGTGCTGCTGTTCACGCTGACGTCGCTGCTGTGCGGGCTCGCGCGCGACCTGCACGTGCTGGTGGTCTGCCGTGCGCTGCAGGGACTGTGCTCGGGGCCGATGGTGCCGCTGTCGCAGACGATCCTGCTGCGCACGTTCCCGCCGGACAAGCGCACCATCGCGCTCGCGCTGTGGGCGATGACCGTGCTGCTCGCGCCGATCTTCGGGCCGGTGGTCGGCGGCTGGATCGTCGACAGCTTCTCGTGGCCGTGGATCTTCCTGATCAATCTACCGATCGGACTGTTCTCGTTCGCGGTCTGCACCGCGATGCTGCGCCCCGACGCGCAGCGCGGCGCGGCCGGTCCGATCGACGTGCCGGGCATCGTGCTGCTCGTGATCGGCGTCGGCTCGCTGCAGGCGATGCTCGATCTCGGCCACGACAGGGGCTGGTTCGATTCGCCACTGATCGTCACGCTCGCGGTGGTCGCGGGGCTCGCGATCGTGTCGCTGCTGATCTGGGAGGCGGGCGACGCGCATCCGGTCGTCGACCTGAGCCTGTTTCGCGACCGCACGTTCTCGTTCTGTGTACTGATCATCTCGCTCGGGATGATGAGCTTCTCGGTGGTGGGTGTCGTGTTTCCGTTGTGGATGCAGGCGGTGATGGGCTACAACGCATTCCACGCGGGGCTCGCCACCGCGTCGCTCGGCGTGCTCGCGCTCGTGTTCTCGATTCTCGTCGGCCTGCACGCGCACCGCTTCGACGCACGCGTGCTCGCGACGTTCGGCTTCCTCGTGTTCGCCGCCGTGCTCGCATGGGACGCGCATTTCACGCTGAAGATGACGTTCGCGCAGATCGCCACGCCGGGGCTGATCCAGGGGATCGGGCTGCCGTGCTTCTTCATTCCGCTGACGGCCGCGACGCTGTCGCGCATCCCGGACGACCGGCTCGCGGCCGCGTCGAGCCTGTCGAACTTCCTGCGCACGCTGTCCGCCGCATTCGGCACCGCAATGAGCGTGACGCTGTGGGACAACCGTGCGACCTATCACTACGACGTCGTGTCGCAATCGGTCACGCACGCGTCGGCGAACACGCAGCGCTTCGTGCACTCGCTGAACGCGATGGGCGTGGACGGCGTGCGCGAGCTCGCCACGCTGCACCAGGTCGTGATGCAGCAGGCGTACATGATGGCGACGGGCGACATGTTCTGGATGGCGAGCATGACCTGCCTCGTGCTCGCCGCGATGATGTGGCTGACGCGACCGAAGCGCGGCGCGGCGGCTTCGTTCGGACATTGAGGAGAGCGGCATGACGACACTCGGCGCACTCGTGATCCTGTATCACCCGACCGACGCACAGCTCGCGGCGCTTGGCGCATGGCGGCACGCGTGCGATGCGCTGCTCGTTGTCGACAACACGCCACAGCCCGATGCGCGGGCGCATGAGCTGTGCGATCGCGAAGGCATCGCGCTGCTGCATCACGGCAATCGCGGCGGGATCGCGGGCGCGTACAACGCGGGGCTCGAGGCGCTGTTTCGTGACAACGTCGATGCCGTCGCGCTGTTCGACCAGGATTCGTCGGTGCCGGCCGCGTATTTCCCGGTGATGCGCGACGTCTGCGCGGGGCTCGCGGGGCGTGCATTCCTGGCCGGCCCGCGCATCTTCGACGAGAACGCGCGCAGCTTCCTGCCCGAACTCGCGACCAACGGGATCGGGTTGCGCCGCCTGCGCATCGAGCCGGGCGCGCCGCTGCAGCGCTGTGCATTCCTGATCTCGTCGGGCTGCGTCGTGTCGCGCGATGCCTTCGACGTGCTCGGCCGGTTCGACGAGACGCTGTTCATCGATCACGTCGATACCGAGTACAGCTTCCGCGCGCTTGCGCGCAACGTGCCGCTCTACGTCGTGCCGTCGCTGGTGCTGCCGCACCGGATCGGCGCGAAGCAGCGGCACGCGATCGGTCCTTTCGAAATGACGTCGATGAATCACGCGTGGCAACGGCGCTACTACAGCGCGCGCAATGCGGTGCAGCTCGGGATGCAGTACGGGCTGCGCTTTCCGGTGGCGATCGTGCCGAACCTGCTGACCGTGTGGCAGGTCGTGCAGATCGCGCTCGTCGAACGCGACAAGCGCGCGAAGCTCGCCGGCATCTTGTTCGGCGTCGCGGACGGCCTGTTCGGCCGGCTCGGCCCGCTCGAGCGCACGCGGCCGCGTCTGGCCGCGCGTGCGCAGCGCATTCAGCAGGGGTGAGGGCACGATGCGGCGTGTGAAGAAAGCGGCTGGGATGGCGCGTGCCGTGAAGGGCGGCGCGATGATCGGGGCGGCCGCCGTGCTGCTGGCGTCGGGCGGCTGCGTGCCGTCGGGCTTCCTGCCGTCGCTGTCGCTGCGCGCGCCGGCCGACGATGCGCTCGCGCAAACGGCCGGCCCCGGCACGAACGGCGCGTGGCCCGCGCCCGACTGGGTCAAGCAGCTGCAGGATCCGCAGCTCGACGCACTGGTGGCGGAGGCATCGCAGAACAACCCCGACCTGCAGGTTGCGCAGGCGCGGCTGCGGGTCGCGCAGGCGCAGCTTCAGCAGTTCGATTCGTTGACGGGACTGACCGGCACGGCCGGCGCGACGATCAGCCGGGCGCGGATGCCGAAGCCGGGCGACAACGTCGCGAACGTGTCGGCTGGCGGCTATCGCGTGCCGGTCGAGATCTTCGGCGATCCGAACACATCGCCGTCGTCGGTGTTCGTCGGGCTGAACTACCAGCTCGATCTGTGGGGCAGGAACCGCGCCGCGACGAAGAGCCTGATGTCGTTGCGCGAAGCGGCGCGCGTCGAGGCCGAGCAGGCGCGGCTCACGCTCGCGGTCGCGATCGTCACCGTGTATTGCCAGCTCGATGAGGCGTATGCGACGCAGGATCTGCTGCAGCAGAAACTGAAGGTCAGCCAGCGCGTGACGACCGTGCTGCGCGAGCGCTCCGCGCGCGGGCTCGACAACGCGTACGACGCGAGCGACGCGTCGATCAAGCGCAGCAAGCTGCTCGCGCAGATCGCGATGAACGACGAACAGATCAAGCTCGCGCAACTGCAGCTCGGCGTGCTGTCGGGCCGCGGCCCCGAGCGCGGGCTCGCGCTGCAGCGGCCGCGCGTCGGCGCGTTCGCGGGCGGTGCCGTCCCGGCGCGGCTGCCGGCCGACCTGCTCGGCCGCCGGCCCGATATCGTCGCCGCGCGGCTGCGCGTCGAGGCCGCGTTCGCGAATGCCGATTCGACGCGCGCGCAGTTCTATCCGGACGTGAACCTCGTCGCGCTCGGCGGCGTGTTCGCGCTGACGCCCGCGTCGCTGTTCTCGCGCGACGCGCTCGCCGGCTCCGTCGGCCCGGCGATCTCGCTGCCGATCTTCGACCGCGGCCGGCTGAAGGCCAGGCTCGGCGCGGACGTCGCGCAGGCCGACGTCGCGATCGGGCTGTACAACAAGACCGTCGACGATGCGCTCGGGCAGGTCGCGCAGCTCGTCACGTCGCTGCAAACGTCTCAGACGCTCGTCGCGCAGCAGCGGGACGCGGTCGCGGCCGCGCAGAAGATCGTGCAGATCGCGGCCGAGCGCCACCGGCGCGGCGTGCTGATGCAGAAGGATGTCGATGTCGCGGACCTCACGCTGATCGACGAGCGCGCGCAGATGATCGCATTGCTCGGCCGGCAGCGGACGCTGCGAGTGGGGCTGATTGGCGCGCTGGGTGGCGGGTTCGATGCGGGCGCAACGGTGGCGCAGGCGCCGGCTGTGCATCAGACGCGCAACGGCGTGGCACGGCGCGGGGCGGCAACTGTCGCGGCGGTTGCGGCTGCCCCTGGGCGGGCGGCGGCGGGTGCGCCGACCGGGACGCGTCCGGCGAGCAGCGCAAGTCCACAGGTCGTCGGTACCCCGAATGCCGGTATCGCGAGGCGTGACGAGACGGCGCGCCCGTCGACGATCGGCGCGACGTCTCGCGCCACCCCCGTTCTTGCACGCACGGCATCGGCGAGTCCGTCGCCGGCCCCGTCGGTCATGCCGGCGTTACCTGTCTTCCAGCACGATCGGCTGATCGTTACTCAAAGCGACTGATGCACCACGACAACCTTCATACGGCCGCGCAGCCGGCCGCCCTCGACGATCCGGCACTCGACGCGCGCCGCGCGACGCGCCGCAAGCGCTTCATGCTGTTCTTCGCGGTGGTGGCGTTCGCCGCGCTGGTCTGGATCGCGTTCTGGCTGTTGCGCGACCGCTATGTCGAGGACACCGACGACGCGTACGTCGCGGGCAGCATCGTGCAGGTCGCGGCCCAGATCCCGGGCGCCGTGACCGACGTGCTGGTCGCCGATACGCAGGCCGTGCGCGCCGGGCAGACGCTCGTGCGGCTCGACGACACCGAAGCGTCCGTCGCGTTCGCGCAGGCGAAGGCGCAACTCGTGCAGGCCGTGCGGCAGGTCGCGAACGCGAAGATCTCGAACACGATGTACGTGGAGGCCGTGAACGCGCGCCAGGCCGACCTGTCGCTCGCGCAGCGCGCGCTTGCCGCGCGGTCGGGCGCATCGGTGGAGATCGTCGCGCCGGAGGAACTGGCACGCGCCCGCGCGGCGGTCGCCGGTGCACAGGCGAACCTCGCGGCCGCGCAGGCGCAGCTCGAAGCGGCGCGCGCGCTCGGCAGCAAGCTGCCGGTCGACGAGAGCCCGGCCGTCGTGCAGGCGGCCGCGCAATTCAAGCTCGCGTACCGGAACCTGAAGCGCACGACGATCGTCGCGCCGGTCGACGGCACGGTCGGCCAACGTGCGGTGCAGGTCGGCCAGCAGGTCGGGCCCGGCGTGCCGCTGATGTCGATCGTGCAGTTGAACCGGCTGTGGATCGAGGCGAATTTCAAGGAAGGGCAGATCCGCCACATGCGTGTCGGCCAGCCGGTCGACGTGGTGTCGGACCTGTACGGGTCGCGCGTCGTCTATCGCGGTCGCGTGCAGGGCTTCTCGGCCGGCACCGGCAGCGCGTTCTCGATGCTGCCGTCGCAGAACGCGGCCGGCAACTGGATCAAGGTCGTGCAGCGCGTGCCGGTCGTGATCGCGATCGATCCCCGCGATCTGGCCGCGCATCCGCTCAAGGTCGGGTTGTCGATGCGCGCGACGGTCGATACGCGCAACCGCGACGGCCATGCACTCGACAGCGAGCCGCCGACGCCCGCCGTCAGCACGCGCATGCACGACGGCGTCGCGAGCGACGCGGCAGCGGCCGCCGCCGCGATCGTCCGCGAGAATCAGGGCGGGTAAGGCGAAACCGATCGGCGTGCCCGACCGGCAGGGCGGGCCCCTCGTGACGATCGACGGGGCCCCCGGCCGCGCGCTCGGATCTGCCGCTTTCCCGCCTGCCGGCCGTCTTCCTGGCTCGACCTTCGGGTTTCCGCCATCGATGTCGGCACCGGTCAAACGCATGTCGCGTTTGAGACATCGGTGCCCCCGCCTCCGGGACTACTCTCGAACAGCACGTTGCGTGTGCGCCGCATCCGCCGGTGTACGGCAGCGCCATCCAAAGAGACATGGAGACAATACGATGAGCAGCAATCGAGGTGTCGTCTATCTTGGGCCGGGCAAGGTCGAAGTGCAGAAGATCGATTATCCGAAGATGGTCGATCCGACCGGCCGCGCGATCGGCCACGGCGTGATCCTGAAGGTAGTGAGCACGAACATCTGCGGTTCCGACCAGCACATGGTCCGCGGCCGCACGACCGCGCCGATCGGCCTCGTGCTCGGTCACGAGATCACGGGCGAGGTGGTCGAGGCGGGCCCCGATGTCGAGACGCTGAAGATCGGTGATCTCGTGTCGGTGCCGTTCAACGTCGCGTGCGGCCGTTGCGCGATGTGCAAGGACACGCATACGGGCGTGTGCCTGAACGTCAACCCGTCGCGCGCAGGCGGTGCATATGGCTACGTCGACATGGGCGGCTGGATCGGCGGCCAGGCCGAATACGTGCTGGTGCCGTACGCCGACTTCAACCTGCTGAAATTCCCGGACCGCGACCAGGCGATGGCGAAGATCCGCGACCTGACCTGCCTGTCCGACATTCTGCCGACCGGTTATCACGGCGCGGTGACCGCGGGCGTGAAGCCCGGTTCGACGGTCTATATCGCGGGCGCGGGCCCGGTCGGGATGGCGGCGGCCGCATCGGCGCGCCTGCTCGGCGCGGCGGTGACGATCGTCGGCGACATGAACCCGGAACGCCTCGCGCATGCGCGGGCGATGGGCTTCGAGACGGTCGACCTGTCGCTGGACGCGTCGCTCGGCGAGCAGATCGAGCAGATCCTCGGCGTGCCGGAGATCGACTGCGCGGTCGACTGCGTGGGCTTCGAGGCGCACGGCCACGGTTCGTCGGGCCATTCCGAGGAAGCGCCCGCGACGGTGCTGAACTCGCTGATGGAAATCACGCGGCCGGCCGGCGCGATCGGCATCCCGGGCCTGTACGTGACGGACGATCCGGGCGCGAAGGACAAGGCCGCGCAGCACGGCAGCCTGAGCATCCGCTTCGGCCTCGGCTGGGCGAAGTCGCACTCGTTCTTCACGGGTCAGACGCCGGTGCTGAAGTACAACCGCAACCTGATGCAGGCGATCCTGTTCGACCGTCTGCCGATCGCGAAGATCGTCAACGTCGAGGTGATCTCGCTCGACCAGGCGCCGGAAGGCTACAAGAAGTTCGACGGCGGCGCGCCGCGCAAATTCGTGATCGATCCGCACGGTTTGCTGGCGGCCTGACGCACGAACGACGGGCATGAAGCGGGCGGCACCGGAGACGGTGCCGCCCGTTTTCGCTGTGGGCGGGCGCCGCCGGCGCCGGCGAACCCCGATCGCCGCGGCCGGCAATTGCTGCGATAATCATCGCCCGTTCCCGACCCTTTACCGCCGTCCGGCGGCGACTCACGGATGGCCAAATCACTCCCCCTCGCCGCGCTGCACACGTTCGTCGAAGTGGCGCGATGCGGCAGCATGAAGCAGGCGGCCGACCTGCTCTGTATTTCGCCGGGCGCGGTCAGCCAGCATGTCCGCAGTCTCGAGGACCGGCTCGCCGTGCGCCTGTTCGAGCGCACCGGCCGAGAGCTCGAACTGACCGGCACGGGCCGCGCGCTGTTCGACCAGCTCGCCGGCGGCTTCAACGAGATCGAAGCGGCCTGGTCGAACGTGCACGGCGTGAACCGGCGCATCGTGCGCCTCGCGGTGACCACCACCGCGTCCTTCGCGAACACGTGGCTCGTTCAGCGCCTCGGCTCGTTCAACGCCGAATACCCTGAAATCGAAATTACCGTCGAGACCCGTGCGCAACTGGTCGACCTGCGGCGCGATTACGTCGACGTCGCGATCCGGCACGGGTTGGGCCGTTATCCGGGGCACGCATCGTTTCGCATCTGGACGCCGGAGCTGTGGCCGGTCTGCAGCCCGCATCTGCTCGACCCGGCCCGCCCGATCGACACGCCGGCCGACTGCCTGTCGTATCCGCTGCTGCAGGACACGGACCGCGCCGATTGGGTGCTGTGGCTGCGCGCACAGGGTATCGAGGACGCGCGTGCGCCGCGCGGCGCGAGCTTCAGCGAGGATGCGCTGCTGATCAAGGCCGCGGTGGCCGGGCAGGGCATCGCGCTCGTGCGCGACATCTACGCACGCGACGAAGTCGCGGCCGGGCGACTGGTGCGCGTGCTCGCGCGGCCGTGGCCGACCGAACTGTCCTATTACGTCGTCTGCAGCGAAGTGCGCCGTGACGAGTGGAAGATCGCGGCGTTTCGCGACTGGCTCGCGCGCGAGATCGGCAGCGACGACGACGGCCCGCGCGACCTATTGGCGTGACCCGCGCACCGCACCGGTCGCGAACCCCTTGAGCTTGCCGGTCGCGAGCGCGGTGCCGAACAGGATGATCGCGCACCCGGCGATCGTCTGCACGGTAATCGTCTCGTGCAGGAAGATCGCGCCCCACACCACGCCGAAGATCGGAATCAGGAAAGTGACCGACGCTGCATATTGCGCGCCGGCGTGGCGGATCAACCCGAAATACAGCAGATACGCGACGGCCGTGCAGATCGCACCGAGCAGGATCACGGCGATCCACGCGGATGCATGCACGGGGCTCTGCGGCCACATCGGCACGGCAAGCGGCGCGAGCACGATCGCCGCGAACAACTGGCTGCCGAACGCCGACACGAACGGCCGGACGCTCGCCAGCTTGCGCTTCGAGTAGTGTGCAGCGAACCCGTACGACAGCGTCGCGAGCATTGCGGCCGCGATTGCGCGCGGCGCGCCGGGCGTGCCGGCGCCGATCGCCGAACCCGCGAGTACGACGACGCCGGCGAAGCCCACCGCCAGGCCGAGCGCCTGTGGTTTCGTCAGCGGTGTATGCAGCCACAGGTACGCGACGAGCGCGGTCCATAGCGGAGTCGTCGCGTTCAGGATCGAATCGGTGCCGGCCGACACGTACAGGGCCGCATAGGTCAGCAGGCAAAACGGCAGCGCCGAGTTGAAGACGCCGACGACGAACAGCGGCACCGCATGCGTGCGGAATTCGTGTCGCGCGTCCGCGCCGCGCAGCACCGGCGACAGCAGCACGGCCGCGATCGTGACGCGCAGCGCGATCAGCGGGATCGCGCCGAATTCCGGCGTGCCCATGCGCATGAACAGAAAGGACGCGCCCCAGATTGCAGCGAGGGTCACGAGTTGCAGTGCATTCATCGGCGGGCTCCGTTCCGTGGGTGGGGGCAGGTCACCCATTGAACGTCATGCGTCCGCCGCGACGCAAACCCGATTTTGTGAGGGGCTGTTTAGAAAATTGAATCGGCGCGCCCGGCGCTCAGTGTCCGCGATAGACCATCGCCAGTTTGGCCTCGGTCGCCACGGCTCGGTGTCCATGGCGCGTATGCTGGCTCACGCGGCGGATCGCATGCGTGTGCCGCGCGGCGGCACCCCCTTTCCAGTCGGCGACGCGCGTACCGCCTCGCGCGCGGGGCGGCTCATGCAGCGGCGGTGCGTGCCGCGCGACCATCGCCGTCGCGCGTCGGGTTGGGGGCCGGCTCGTGTCGGCGGCGACGCGCGGCAGGTCGACGTCGTCCTGCGTGATGTCGGCCTGTTTGGCGCCGGCCTGCGTCGCGTCGGCCGGATGAAACGCATAGACGGGCGCGGGCACGACCGGCAACGTCGGCGCGTCAGCCGGCTGCGGACTGGCCTCGGCCGCCACCGGGCCCGGCGTACTCTGGCCGCGACAGACCGGATTGGCCTTGCACGTCCGGTCGAACGTCACATAGCCGCCGACCAGCAGCACGACGGTCAGGATGCTCAGGATCGGCGCGCTCGATGCGCTCGGGCGCCGGACCGCCGCGCTGCGCACCGCGGCCGCGACGCGCGACGACCACGTCGGAACGGGTGGCGCGTCGTGCGGAGGTGCGGCCTGCGCGGCATGCGCATCGGCGCTCCGGTTGCTCCGTTCGCGCAGCGACGCGAACGGCCAGTCCCCCAGCCCGCAGACGGGGCACTGCTCGACGGCGCGGAACGCCATGAAGCCGCATTGCCGGCAGCGCTGGCTGACGGCATCGCGCGGCTCGGCGCGCAGGTTCAGTGCGCCGCGCAGCGTGTCGCGCGTGCGGACTTTTCGGGTGGGCAGGACTCGCATGGTCGTTGCTACCTCATCTGTCGTTGCCGCCCCGCGAGTGTCCCGATGGTCTGCATCGCGTCCTCGACTGCAGGGGTCCACGGCCGGCCATAGTTCAGCCGGACATAGCGGTGGAAGGCGCCCGTCATGGAAAAGATCGGCCCGGGCGCGAGGCTGACGCCGTTTTCCATCGCCTCGGCGAACAACTGCATCGCATCCACGTGCGGCGGCAATTCGATCCACAGGAAATACCCGCCGCGCGGAACATGCACCGCCGTGTCGGGCGGAAAATACGCGCGAACGGCCGCCAGCATTTGCGCCTGATGCGCGGCCAGGTTGCGCCGGAGCCTGCGCAGGAAGCGGTCGTATGCACCGTTGTGCAGAAAGCTGCAGACGGCCATCTGCGCGGGCACGTCGGCCGCCGGCGCGCTCGCGTTCTTCACCTGCCTGATCTGCTTCACATAGCGTCCGGCCGCGACCCAGCCGACCCGGAAACCGGGGGCGAGGCACTTCGAGAACGACCCGCAATGCAGCACCAGCCCGCTTTCGTCGTACAGCTTCGCGGGCCGCGTGGGCGTCGGGCCGAAGTGCAGTTCGCCGAACACGTCGTCCTCGATCAGCGGCACGCGGTGCGACGCGAGCAGGTCGATCAGCGCGCGCTTGCGCTCGTCGGGCAGCGTCGCGCCGGTCGGGTTGTGGAACGAGGTCATGAACCAACATGCGCGCACCGGATGCGTGTCGAGCGCGTCGGCGAGCGCATCGAGATCGAGGCCGGTGCGCGGATCCACTGGAATTTCGATGGCCTTCAGGTGCAGCCGCTGCACGGCCTGCAGCACCGCGTGGTAGGCCGGACGTTCGATCGCGACGATGTCGCCGGGGCGCGTGAGCGTCTGCAGGCTCAGCGTCAGCGCTTCGGCCGCGCCGGTCGTGATGACGATCTCTTCCATCGGTAATGACGCGCCCGCGTTCAGGTAGCGCAGGGCGATCTGGCGGCGCAGTGCTTCGTGGCCGGGCGGCAGTCCGGCCAGCAGTTTTGCGCGGTCCATGTTGCGGGCCGCCGCCGCCGCATACCGCCACAGGCTGCTCATCGGAAACAGCGAGTAGCTGGCGAACGCGGAACCCAGCGGCACGATGTCGTCGCACTTCAGCGAGTCGAGCAAGCGGAACAGCGCATCGTCGCCGCCGGTTTGCGCCGCGGCCGGTTTGCGCGGGGTGTCGTGACCCTCGCGCACGCGCCTGTCATCGAGGTTCGCAACGAAATATCCGGAACGTGCGCGCGCGGTGATCAGGCCCTCGCTTTCGAGCGTGTAGTACGCGCGAAACACGGTGGAAGGACTTACACGGTAAGCACGGCACGCTGCGCGCACGGTCGGGATGCGCGCGCCGGCTCCGAGGTCGCCACGCCGGATCGCGTCGGCAATCGTCTGCGCGAGCGCCGCATATCGCTTCATGCCTGCCCTCCGGCCGATCGCGGCCGTCGCTGAGAAAAGAGTAGCACGGCATCCGCCGCGTTCAATCCCGCCCCCCAATCGCTGATTCGCCTGTCGCTGATCCGCATGTTTTCGATCGACTCTGATCCTTTTCTTCAGATCAGTGAACGGGCATTCTTAGCAACTTTTATTCCCCGGTTAGCAATTTTTATTCCCCGATGGCCGATCGATACGGAATTCACACTGCCTGACGGCGGATCCGTGACCTCGCGCACCGTGCGCGGGGCCTTGTCTACAACGTCCTCACCTTTATCCGGAAGCAACCAGCGTGAAATCGAAGTTCCTCGCCGCGAGCCTCGTGGCCGGCATCGCCCTCAACCTGTTCGGCGGCGCCGCCGAAGCAGCCTGCATCAGCAATCCCCCGACTCAATCCAACGCGTCGTTTCCCGCCGCACTGACCGGCAAGCTCGTCTATCACAGCTACGTCAATTACGGCGACGGCACGAGCCAGCTGTTCCTGTACGATTTTTCCGCCCATACGCTCACGCAACTGAGCAAGAGCAGCTGGGGCATCACCGATCCGATGAACGGCGTGTTCAGCCCCGACGGCAAGTGGCTCGCGTTCATGGGCATCAGCAACGGCGCCTGGAACGTGTTCATGCTGCAGCTCGGTGCCGGCACGCCGCCGGTCAACCTGACGAACAGCACGGGTGCGACGCGCAACGAGGATCCGAAGTTCAGCGCGGACGGCAAGACGCTCGTGTTCAAGCAGAACGGCGACGTGAAGCAGGGCACGCTGTCGTACACCAGCGCGGGCCCGGTGTTCACGTCGGTCGTGAGCCTGACGAACGCCCCGGCCGGCGCCGAATACTCGATGCCGTTCCTCGCGCCGGACGCGAGCGCCGTCTACTACGCGACGGGCACCGGTTCGAACATGGGGCTGATGAAGCGCACGATCGCGACCGGTACGACCGTCACGTTCGATCATCCGGCCGGTCTGGAGACCTACTACCCGATCGTGCGCGCCGACGGCATGGTGTTCTATGCGCGCTGGAAAGACACGGGCGGCGCCGACCAGATCTATACGAAGACCGCGGACCCGGCATCGACGCCGAACGCGCTGCCGATCAACGACTGTGTGAGCAACAACTCGGACCCGGCGCCGGTGAGCGGCACGAACTACGTGTTCTTCTCGTCGACGACGGCGGGCGGCTACCAGCTTTACGTGGGCGACGTGACCACCGGCCAGCGCTGGAGCCTGTCGCAGTTCGGCGTGAACGCGGACACGACCAAGGCGAAGCTCGGCTCGAGCTACTACGGCGGCCCGGCCGCCGCGCAGCCGTCGCTGCTGTCGCAAGGGCGTCCGGCCGCGGCCTCGGCGAGCTACAACGCGTCGCTGACGCCGGACAAGGCGTTCGACGGCAACACGACCAGCACGCGCTGGGATTCACCGGAAGGCGCGGGCGTCGATCCGCAATGGATCTCCGTCGATCTCGGCGCGATCAAGAAGATCAGCAGCGTCGATCTCTACTGGGACGCGGGCGCGCTCGTCTACCAGATCCAGACGTCGAACGACAATGCGAACTGGACGACGGTCTACTCGACGAACAACGGCGTGTCGTACGGTCACGTCACGCTGCCGAACCTGAACGCGCAGGGGCGTTACGTGCGGATGCTCGGCACGAAGCGCGCGACGCAGTGGGGGTATTCGCTCGACGAGATGCAGGTGTGGGGGGCGTGAGCGGGAGCCGGAAGCGGTCTTCAAGGTCTGCGACGTGATGTCGGCTCCACGGCTGAGGTGGATCGCACGTAGCAGATTTCTGTATCTCGATGCTTCGGGAAATCGCTGAGTGTGCATGCTTCGATCGGGGGCGGCGAGCCGACCGGACGAGGGAGGATGCAGGCGAGGGCGCGGGAAAAGCGGACAGACGACGGCCCGCTCCGCGCGGGCCGTCAAATGCACCGTGTAACGTCAGTGCATCCTAGGTATCGGGTTCAGGTTCGGGCAACAGTGATCGGGGCATCCAGGACTAACGTTCACCTCGACGCGTCGCCCTGATTGCCCGAATTCGTCCGGTTTGAAAATATGCCCCATGAAATCGCTTTTTTCGCCACGGATCGAAAATTGACCAAGCGCCGCCATCACGTTTTTCGCCCGGCTCGTTGCAAGTTGCTGAGCGTCCCGCTCTTCTTTTTCGGCCAGCCCGACGAGCCATACCGTATCGATGATCGGAAAGGGCTCGCGGAGCTCGCCAGACCAGGCCGATAACCTCGATAGTTCAGCCGAAGAAATCGTGCTCGAATCGGTATCAAAAACAATGTCGATGTAGTGGGCGGGCATGTTCGACGGCCCATCACACGCGAACGCCGTATGTGCGCAGCACAACGCGAGCGTGGCGGCGGTCAGGAATTTAGTCACCATCTACGACGTACCCCGCAATGCTGTCGGCGTTGTTGATCGCCAGGGCAGGATGCGATCGCCCCCATTCAGGAAGGAAGCGCGTGATTGTATATTGATCGTCTGTAGATGACATCGTGTCATGGAAGTGGGTTGCTTCGTGGATGATAGTGGATACGTGCGAATCAGCATTCGCAGTCCACGGGCGCATCGTGCAGAATCGCGCGCTGATGGCGATCGTATGAGTTGTCGTGTCCGGTGCGCATACGTGCGCCGCTTCCCCATCGGTACCGACCGGGTTAGGTGTGCATCCGGTCGCCAAATCGGCCGCTGCCGCTACGGACCACGTTATTTTCATTGAACGAGCGAACCACCTTTACGACTTTTGTCAGTCCTGTCAGCAGGTGCATTCGCGTTGCCTCGTCATCGCGACCGAACCATTTGAATACGCGGTCTTTTTCATATCGCGACCACCATTGCAAAGAGACTATTCGGGCGTCCAACTTCTCGACGGCTTTGGCCTGCGCCTTGGCGAACAGGGCCCGGAATTCGGACAGAGCACGGCGTCCCCTTCCAGGGCAACGCATCGCCCATGGTGCATCATGCGCAGCGCACCACCCACTATCGGGAATGCCCCTTCGCAATTTCCACATGTCGCCTTGTCGCCATCCACGGCTACCTGTTTGCCGTGATTGAACATCGTGGACGTAACCGCGATGACGACGCCGCCCGTTGTCGTCCGGTCGCCATTCCTGACTGCTCGTCGGCTCATGGTCGTTTCCTCAATTGAAATTGGTGAAGACCCAATCGGCCGACTCGGGGTCATAGATCGCGTATTGATCGATCGCCGCGCCTTCGACGGTGACGGTCGGCGGCATATGTGCGAATGCTTCGGCCTTTGCATCAAGGGGAGAAAGGTAGGTGCAAATGAACGGATCGTTCGTGCAGATCATTTGCATGTTGCTGCTATACATCGGATCGGCTGCGTCGGGCGTACAGGCCTGCGTGGGCTGTAGCTGCTTCACCATCGCGTAAGGCTGGATCGAAGAGGGAAGAAAATACGGACAATCGGCCTGTTCTTCTTCTGTCATGAGCTCGGATATCTCTTATGGATGGACGAGCTATGAACGGTCGCCTGTAACGATAGGATTGTCTATCGGACGAGTATGATTTTTAGTTCGGATTGCGACAGAATTCGATATGTCGTGACGTAGGCAATAGTGAGGTGGCAGATGATTGCTCAATCATGGACTGCGCTGCACGCTGTTCACGAGGCGAGCCGACGCCAAGCCCACGGTGGATGCATGATGGGATTGGCGCCTATCGCTGCGCCGGGCGAAAGCGTAGGAGATCGCGTGAGTGACGCGGAATTTCTGCTTTTGGAGGTTGCCAGGAGTGCATCAGGCAGCGGGAAATCGGCTGCTACAGCCGTCATTCCGTCAGGAGAAATGGCGCGAAAGCATCGCGTCGAGAGGTCAAAACCTCGGCGTAGCGATCGCCGCCACGCTCTAGCAACGGCTCGGCATCAGTTTTCAAGACTTACATATTCTTTGCCGCGCCGCGCGCGTCACGCATGAATCACGTGGGCCGGAAACGCCGACCCGGTAGCCGCCGCCCCCTGCGCGAGCGGCGCGACCTGCTTGCGGCGTTCGCGCGTCGGCGCGACGCCGAATGCGTCGCGATAGCTCTTGCTGAAGTGGCACGCCGACTGGAAGCCGCACGCCATCGTGATGTGCATGATCGACATGTCGGTCTGCAGCAGCAGCTCGCGCGCGCGGCGCAGCCGCAGCGTCAGGTAATAGTGCGTGGGCGTCATCCCGAGATGCTCGCGGAACAGGCGCTGCAGCTGGCGCTGCGACATGTTCGCGAGCCGCGCGAGCTCCTCGCGCGACAGCGGCTCCTCGATGTTGTTCTCCATCAGGGAGATCACTTCGAACAGCGACTTGTTCGCCGAGCCGAGCCGCGCGACGAGCGGCATCCGCTGTTGCGCGCTCGTGTCGCGCACGTGCTCGACGATGAACTGCTCGGCGATCTGCGTGACGCGCGCGGTGCCCACGCGCGCGGCGATCAGGTTCAGCATCATGTCGAGCGGCGCGACGCCGCCCGTGCACGTGATGCGGTCGCGATCGATCACGAACAGTTCCTTCAGGAAGCGCGTGTCCGGAAACTCTTCCTTCAGCGCCGACATGTTTTCCCAGTGGATCGCGCACGCATAGCCCGCGAGCAGCCCCGACTTCGCGAGGGCATAGGTGCCCGTGCACAGGCTGCCGAGCGGTAGCCCCATGCGCGCGAAGCGGCGCAGCGTCGACAGATGGTCGGGCGTCGTCGCGCGCTGCACGTCGACGCCGCCGCACACGAATACGATGTCCGGCTGCCCCACGCATTCGGCCGGTCCCGTGTCGACCGTGAGACCGTTGCTCGCCGTGACCGGGCCGCCGTCCGGGCTGATGATCGACCAGCGGTAGAGCGGCTGGCCGCTCAGGTAGTTCGCCATCCGAAGCACCTCGATCGCATTCGTGAACGCGATCATCGTGAAGTTCGGTAAGGGCATGAACGCGAAGTGGGACAGCGACGCTGTGCGGTCGGGCGACATGGGGAGCGTTCCTTGAATCTCTAATAGCTTTTGGCCCGAGAGGCACGGATCGGGCTGCCGTATTGTGTGAGCGAGCGCAACAAGCGTGCCATACGGCTAAACCCTAGCCCCACGCGTCGTATGGGCGTCGGGCGGATGCTGCACTGCACCGTAAGCGGGCCGCGCTGCACCCCGGACGCGCGCCGCAGCACCGGCGAAGTGCCTGTCTATCAGTGAACCGTATACGCCGGTTTGCCGGGTCATTAAAAAAGCACGACCGTCCACTTGTACAAAACGGACGCGCATGGCGGAAAAGGCAAAGAACGCGTCTAAATTCATCAATCCGCCGAAAATCCGAACGACAAGAATAGAGCCGTCGGCAGCCTTGCACTGGATGCGCTGGAAACCCAGGTACGGCGGGCCTCGAGCTTCGGTTTCACGCCCTTTATTCTTCGTCACGGACGCACTATGTCGAACACCCAGCCTTTCTTCTCGCAGCCCCTTGCCGAGCGCGACGCGCCGGTGCGCAGCGCCATCCTGAAGGAACTCGAGCGCCAGCAGTCGCAGGTCGAGCTGATCGCGTCGGAAAACATCGTGTCGCGCGCCGTGCTGGAGGCCCAGGGTTCGGTGCTGACCAACAAGTATGCGGAAGGCTATCCTGGCAAGCGCTACTACGGCGGCTGCGAATTCGCGGACGAGGTCGAGGCGCTGGCGATCGAGCGCGTGAAGCAGATCTTCAACGCCGGCTATGCGAACGTGCAGCCGCACTCGGGCGCGCAGGCGAACGGTTCGGTGATGCTCGCGCTGGCGAAGCCGGGCGACACGGTGCTCGGCATGTCGCTGGACGCCGGCGGCCACCTGACGCACGGCGCGAAGCCGGCGCTGTCGGGCAAGTGGTTCAACGCGGTGCAGTACGGCGTGAACCGCGACACGATGCGGATCGACTACGACCAGGTCGAGGAACTCGCGCAGCAGCACAAGCCGAGCCTGATCATCGCCGGCTTCTCGGCCTACCCGCGCGCACTGGACTTCGCACGCTTCCGTGCGATCGCCGACAGCGTCGGCGCGAAGCTGATGGTCGACATGGCGCACATCGCGGGCGTGATCGCCGCCGGCCGCCATGCGAATCCGGTCGAGCACGCGCACGTCGTCACGTCGACCACGCACAAGACGCTGCGCGGCCCGCGCGGCGGCTTCGTGCTGACCAACGACGAAGAGATCGCGAAGAAGATCAACTCGGCCGTGTTCCCCGGCCTGCAGGGCGGCCCGCTGATGCACGTGATCGCCGGCAAGGCCGTCGCGTTCGGCGAAGTGCTGCATGCGGACTTCAAGACCTACATCGACAACGTGCTCGCGAACGCGCAGGCGCTCGGCGAGGTGCTGAAGGCGGGCGGCGTGGACCTCGTCACCGGCGGCACCGACAACCACCTGCTGCTGGTCGACCTGCGCCCGAAGGGCCTGAAGGGTGCGCCGGTCGAACAGGCGCTGGAGCGCGCCGGCATCACCTGCAACAAGAACGGCATTCCGTTCGACACCGAGAAGCCGACCGTCACGTCGGGCATCCGCCTCGGCACGCCGGCGGGCACGACGCGCGGCTTCGGCGTCGCGGAGTTCCGCGAGATCGGCCGCCTGATTCTCGAAGTGTTCGACGCGCTGCGCGCGAACCCGGAAGGCGACCACGCAACCGAACAGCGCGTGCGCCGCGAGATTTTCGCGCTTTGCGAGCGCTTCCCGATTTATTGATCGACGACCCCACGAAAAGCAAAGAGCGAGAGGCAGATATGAGCACGCTGCATCAGGACAGCATCATCATCGACGGACTGAACATCTCGAAGTTCGAGAAGCCGGTGTTCGAGGACATGCGCAAGGGCGGCATCACGGCCGCGAACTGTACGGTATCGGTGTGGGAGAACTTCACCAAGACCGTCGACAACATCGGCGTGATGAAGCAGAAGATCCGCGAGAACGGCGAGCTGCTGACGCTGGTGCGCACGACGGACGATATCTTCCGCGCGAAGAAGGAAGGCAAGACGGGGATCATCCTCGGCTTCCAGAACGCGCATGCGTTCGAGGACAACCTCGGCTACATCGAGGCGTTCGCCGACATGGGCGTGCGCGTCGTGCAGCTTTGCTACAACACGCAGAACCTGGTCGGCACCGGCTGCTACGAGCGTGACGGCGGCCTGTCGGACTTCGGCCGCGAAGTGATCACCGAGATGAACCGCGTCGGCATCATGGTCGACCTGTCGCATGTGGGCGGCAACACGTCGTCGGAAGCGATCGCGTTCTCGAAGAAGCCGGTGTGCTACTCGCACTGCCTGCCGTCGGGCCTGAAGGAACATCCGCGCAACAAGAGCGACGCGCAGCTGAAGGAAATCGCCGATGCAGGCGGCTTCGTCGGCGTGACGATGTTCGCGCCGTTCCTGAAGCGCGGGATCGAGGCGAACATCGACGACTACATCGAGGCGATCGACTACGTCGTGAACCTGATCGGCGAGGACGCGGTCGGTATCGGCACGGACTTCACGCAGGATTTCGCGAAGGAATTCTTCGACATGCTGACGCATGACAAGGGCCGCTATCGCCAGCTGACGAACTTCGGCAAGGTGATCAACCCGGACGGCATCCGCACGATCGGCGAATTCCCGAACCTGACCGCGGCGATGGAGCGTCACGGCTGGAAGGAGTCGCGCATCCGCAAGATCATGGGCGAGAACTGGGTGCGCGTGTTCAAGGACGTGTGGGGCGCGTAAGCGCCCGCCGAGCCGAACCGCTACCCGCGATTCAACACTAGAAAAAATCGGGACGTGCCCACGCAAGCCGCGCGGGCACGCGGACGATGTCGTGCCAGCGCCCGAACCGCGCGGCCAATTTTCCTCACGGAGTCACCACGATGCAACCGCAACTGCCGATCAACGTCGATCCCGATACCGGCGTCTGGACCACCGACGCGCTGCCGATGCTGTACGTGCCGCGCCACTTCTTCACGAACAACCACGTCGCCGTCGAGGAAGCGCTCGGCGTCGAAGCGTACGCCGAGATCCTCTACAAGGCCGGCTACAAGTCCGCATACCACTGGTGCGACAAGGAAGCGAAGCTGCACGGGCTGACCGGCATGGCCGTGTTCGAGCACTACCTGAAGCGCCTGTCGCAACGCGGCTGGGGCCTGTTCTCGATCATCGAGGCCGATCCGGCCAGCGCGCGCGCGAAGATCGAGCTGCGCCACTCGTCGTTCGTGCTCCAGCAGCCGGGCAAGGAAGGCAAGCTCTGCTACATGTTCGCGGGCTGGTTCGCCGGCGCGATGGACTGGGTCAACGACACGACGCCGGAAGGCAAGGGCGCGCCGCGCGCGCACTCGAAGGAAGTGCAGTGTGCGGCCGAGCACCACGACCACTGCGTCTTCGAAGTGTCGCCGATCGCGCACTGATGCGCTGACCTGACGACACAGCAACACAAAACACCCGCAACACGAGACATTCGAACGCCAGAGGTCGCCTGCGATGCGTTATCCCCACCTGTTCAAACCCATGCAGCTGAACCAGCTGACGCTGCGCAACCGGATCGTCAGCACCGCGCACGCCGAGGTGTATGCCGAGCCGGGCGGCCTGCCGGGCGACCGCTACATCCGCTATTACGAAGAGAAGGCAAAGGGTGGCGTCGGCCTCGCGATCTGCGGCGGCTCGAGCCCCGTGTCGATCGACAGCCCGCAGGGCTGGTGGAAGTCGGTGAACCTGTCGAACGACAAGATCATCGACCCGCTCACGCGTCTTGCCGACACGATGCACAAGCACGGCGCGAAGATCATGATCCAGGCGACGCACATGGGCCGCCGCTCGTCGTTCCACGGCGAGCACTGGCCGCACCTGATGTCGCCGTCGGGCGTGCGCGAGCCGGTGCACCGCGGTAACGCGAAGATCATCGAGATCGAGGAAATCCGCCGCATCATCGGCGACTTCGCGGCCGCCGCGAAGCGCGTGAAGGCGGCCGGCATGGACGGCATCGAAATCTCCGCCGCGCACCAGCACCTGATCGACCAGTTCTGGAGCAAGCGTTCGAACCATCGCACCGACGAATGGGGCGGCAGCCTCGAGAACCGCCTGCGCTTCGGCATCGAGGTGCTGACGGCCGTGCGTGAAGCGGTGGGCAAGGACTTCTGCGTCGGCCTGCGGATGTGCGGCGACGAATTCCACGAGGACGGCCTCGATCACGAAGCGCTGAAGGAAATCGCGCAGGCGATGTCGGAGACGGGGCTGATCGACTACCTGAGCGTGGTCGGGTCGGGCGGCGACACGCACAACACGATCGCCAACTGCATGCCGCCGATGGCGCTGCCGCCGGAGCCGTTCGTACACCTCGCGGCCGGCATCAAGTCGGTGGTGAAGATCCCCGTGATGCACGCGCAGAGCATCCGCGACGCGGGGCAGGCCGAGCGCCTGCTCGCGAACGGCATGATCGACCTGGTCGGCATGACGCGCGCGCAGATCGCCGATCCGCACATGGTGATCAAGATTCGTGACGGCCGCGAAGACGAAATCAAGCAGTGCGTCGGCGCGAACTACTGCATCGACCGCCAGTACAACGGCCTCGATGTGCTCTGTATCCAGAACGCCGCGACGTCGCGCGAAGCGACGATGCCGCACATCATCGAGAAGTCGCGCGGCCCGAAGCGCAAGGTCGTGGTGGTCGGCGCGGGCCCCGCGGGGCTCGAGGCCGCGCGTGTCGCGAAGCTGCGCGGCCACGACGTGGTGCTGTTCGAGAAGAACACCGAAGTGGGCGGCCAGGTGATGATCGCCGCGAAGGCGCCGCAGCGCGAACAGATGTCGGGAATCATCCGCTGGTTCGACATGGAAACCAAGCGCCTCGGCGTCGACCGCCGCCTGGGCGTCGCCGCCGACGAGAAGATGATCATGGCCGAGAAGCCGGACATCGTCGTGCTCGCCACGGGCGGGTCGAGCTTCACGTGGCAGGTGCCGGCCTGGGGCGTGGCCGAAGGCCTCGCGGTCAGCTCGTGGGACATCCTGACCGGCAAGGTCGAGCCGAAGCAGAACGTGCTGCTGTTCGACGGCGTGAGCACCCATGCGGGTGCGGGCGTCGCCGACTTCATGGCGAGCCGCGGCTCGAAGGTCGAGGTCGTGACGCCGGACGTGAAGGTGGCCGACGATTGCGGCGGCACGACGTTCCCGATCTTCTATCGCCGCCTGTATGCGCTCGGCGTGATCCCGACGCCCAACACCATGCTCGACCGCGTATATGAAGAAGACGGCAAGAAGATCGCCGTGCTGCGCAACGAATACACCGAGGAACTGGAAGAGCGCGCGGTCGACCAGGTGGTGATCGAGAACGGTTCGTCGCCGAACGACGAACTGTACTGGAAGCTCAAGCCGGAGTCGGTGAACCGCGGCCAGATCGATCCGCACACGCTGTTCGCGGCCGAGCCGCAGCCGTGCCTGTCGGAGGAACTGGGCAACGGCCGCTTCCTGCTGTTCCGTGTCGGCGACTGCATCTCGATGCACAACGTCCACGGTGCGATCTACGACTCGCTGCGTCTCGTCAAGGATTTCTAAAGATGAATCCGGCCTTCCTCATTACCGCACTGCTGTGGCTGTCGGTGGCGGGGCTCGCGTTCGCGGTCGCGAAGCGCTCGTCCTACTGGCGTCTCGGGCGCGCGACGGCGCCCGGCTCGTTCGGCGTCGCGAACCTGTTCGCGATCCCGAAGCGCTACTTCGTCGACCTGCACCACGTGGTCGCCCGCGATCCGTACATCGCGAAGACCCACGTCGCGACCGCCGGCGGCGCGATCGCCGCGCTCGCGCTGGTGTTCGTCAACTACGGCCTCGCGATCTACTCGCCGTGGCTCGACAAGCTGATCTTCCTCGCGGCGCTCGCGATGCTCGTCGGCGTGGTGTTCGTCTGGCGCCGCCGCGCGGCCAAGGACGTGCCGGCCCGCCTGTCGCGCGGCCCGTGGAATGCGCTGCCCTGGCTGCTCGGCTCGTTCGCGCTCGGCCTGGTGCTGTTCATGATCGTGCCGACCGCTGCGATGTCGGGTGCATTCGCGGTGCTCTGCGCGCTGCTGATCGGCGCCGGCGCATTCACGATGACCGTCGGCGCCGCGAAGGGCGGCCCGATGAAGCATGCGATCGCCGGCCTGCTGCACCTCGCGTTCCACCCGCGTCAGGAGCGGTTCGCGGCCACCCGCGATGCGTTCACGGGTAACGGCACGGCCACGCCGCCGACCGCGCTGAAGCTGCCGGACATCGAGCACGAGGAGTATGGCGTCGCGAAGCCGGTCGAGTTCCGCTGGAACCAGCTGCTGAGCTTCGACGCGTGCGTGCAGTGCGGCAAGTGCGAAGCCGCGTGCCCCGCGTTCGCATCGGGCCAGCCGCTGAACCCGAAGAAACTGATCCAGGATCTCGTCGTCGGGATGGCGGGCGGCACCGATGCCGCCTATGCCGGCAGCCCGACGCCGGGCCTCGCGGTCGGCCAGCATCGCGGCGAGCCGAACGGCCCGATCGTGTCCGGCCTGATCGAGGAGCAGACGCTGTGGTCGTGCACCACCTGCCGCGCGTGCGTGCAGGAGTGCCCGATGCTGATCGAGCATGTCGACGCGATCGTCGACATGCGCCGCAACCGCACGCTGGTGCACGGCACGGTGCCGGGCAAGGGCCAGGAAGTGCTCGCGAACCTGCGCGAGACCGGCACGATGGGCGGCTACGACACGGCTGCGCGCTACGACTGGTCGGTCGACCTGAACGCCCCCGTCGCGCATCCGGCCAAGCCGGTCGACGTGCTGTTCGTCGCGGGTGAAGGCGCGTTCGACATGCGCTACCAGCGCACGCTGCGCGCGTTCGTGAAGGTGCTGAACAAGGCGGGCGTCGACTATGCGGTGCTCGGCGGAACCGAAACCGACACCGGCGACGTCGCACGCCGCCTCGGCGACGAAGCGACGTTCCAGCAGATGGCGAAGCGCCTGATCGGCACGCTCGGCTCGCTGTCGTACAAGCAGATCGTGACGGCCGACCCGCACGTGATGCACAGCCTGCGCAACGAATACCGCGCGCTCGGGCTGCGCGTGACGGTCAAGCACCACACGACCTACCTGGCGGAACTGGCCGACAGCGGCAAGATCGCGCCGAAGGCTGTCGAGGCGCTGCGCGAGAAGCGCACCACGTATCACGATCCGTGCTACCTCGGCCGCTACAACGGCGAGACGGAATCGCCCCGCAAGCTGCTGAAGACGATCGGTATCCAGGTCGTCGAGATGGAGCGCAACGGCATGCGCGGCCGCTGCTGCGGCGGTGGCGGCGGCGCGCCGCTGACCGATATCCCGGGCAAGCAGCGTATTCCCGACATTCGCATCGAAGACGCGCGCGCGATCGGCGCGGACGTGGTCGCGGTCGGTTGCCCGAACTGCACGGCGATGCTCGAAGGCGTCGTGGGCCCGCGCCCCGACGTGCTCGACGTGGCCGAACTCGTTGCCGCCTCGCTGGAGTGAATCGATGAACACGATCAAACGAATCGATCCGCGCCGGCCGTTCATCATCACGGCCGCGGGCCTGAAGCGCATCACGCTCGGCGAGGAAGGCAGCGCCGATGCAAGCGCCGCGCAGTGGTCCGCGCACGGTCATGGCGCCGCGGCCGCGAAGCCGCGCCGCGCGGTGCAGGACCCGAAGCACGTGATGCTGGTGGTGGCGCATACCGAGCGCGGCGCGCTCGATGACCATTCGCGCCAGGCGATTGCCGCCGCCGCGGTGCTGGCCGACGCGCAGACGGAAGTCGCGCTGCTGGCATTCGGCGAACTGAAGGATGACGCCGCCGAACTCGGCGTCGACAAGCTGATCGAGCTGGCCGACTTCGAGCGTCGCGCCTTCTCGCCCGAAAGCGAACTGCAAGCCTTGCAGGCATGCGCCGCGGCGCTCGCGCCGAAGCACGTGTTCGTGCCCGACAACGCGACCGGCGACGGCGATCTCGGCCGGCGTTACGCGGCGGCCGCCGGCGCGAGCGTCGCGACCCACGTGGTCGAGATCGACGCGAAGCATGTCGGCGCGTATGCGCAGGCCGGCCGCGCGTTCGCGACGCGCGGCTTGCCCGACGTGATCCTGCTCGCGCAGAACGCGGTCGAGGCAAAACTGCCGTTCGTCGGTGCGGGCGAGCGCCTGGCCGCCGACTTCATCCGCCCGGCCGGCGACGCGGCGCAGCCGTACCGCGATCTCGGCCTCGACGAAATCGATGCGGCGCAAGTCGCGCTGGAGGAAGCCGATTTCATCGTGTCGGCCGGCAACGGCGTGTCCGACATCGGCGCGTTCGAACGGCTGGCCGGCGCATTCGGCGCGGCGATCGGCGCGAGCCGCGTCGCGGTCGACAACGGTCACTTCACGCGCGACAAGCAGGTGGGCGCCACCGGCAAGACGGTCGAGGCCAGCGTGTACATCGCGTTCGGCATCTCGGGCGCGGTGCAGCACCTGCAGGGGATCAAGGACTGCCGCCACGTGATCGCGGTGAACCTCGACGGCAGCGCGCCGATCGCGAAGCGCGCGAACCTGACGGTGGTGGGTGACGCGCAGGCGACGATCGCCGCGCTGATCGAACAGGTGCAGGCCGCGCGCGCGTCGCGCGGACAATCGTCGACCGCGGTCGGCTCGCGTGAAACCGAAGGAGTCGCAGCATGAACGCCCCCCGCCAGTTGCAACGCATCGCGGTGCTCGTGTCCGTGGGCCGGCACCCGGTCAGCGGCACCGCGCGCTACAGCCGCAACGACGCGGCCGCGCTCGAGGTCGGCCGCCAGCTCGCGGAGCGGCATCGCGCGCAGCTCGACGTGATCCATGCGGGCGACCCCGCGAATGAAGCGCTTGCTGAATACCTCGCGCTCGGCGCACGGCAGGTCGAGGTGCTGGCCTGCCACGACGGCGACGATGCCGCACAGGCGCTCGCCGCGCGCATCGAAGGCTACGACCTCGTGCTGACCGGCACCCGCGCCGAAGGTGCGTACGACACCGGCATGCTGCCGTATCGCGTCGCCGCGGCGCTCGGCTATCCGCTCGTCGGCTCGGCCGTCGACGTGACGGTCGACGGCGGCCGCGCGGCGGTCCGGCAATTCTTGCCGAAAGGGTTGCGGCGGCGCGTCGACGCGGCGCTGCCGGCCGTCGTCGCGGTCCATCCGCTCGCCAACGTGGCGCCGCGCTACGCGTACGCGCGGCTGCGTGCCGGTGCGATCCGCCCGGCGCTCACGTCGACCGGCGCGGACGCCGATGCAGCCGCCTGGAAGATCGGCCCGATCGAGCGTAAACCCGTAAAGCTGGTCGCTGCCGAGAAGCGCTCCGGGCATGCCCGGATGCTGTCCGCGACGACGACCGAAAGCCGCGGCGGCAACGTCGTAAATGAAGGGAGTTCAGTCGAAAAAGCACAAGTGATCCTCGCGTATTTGCGCGAGCATCAGCTCATCGACTACTGATTTTGATGCCTGTCGGCAACCACACTGGGACGCAAGGAATCCGGAGCAAACGATGAAAGTATCGGCAGACATTCGCGCACTGATCGAGCGACGCAAGGAAGGTTACAGCCTCGAGGCGCCGTTCTACACGAGCGAGGACATCTTCGCCCTCGACATGGAGGCGATTTTCCGCCAGCACTGGATCCAGGTCGCGGTCGAACCGGACATTCCCGAGCCGGGCGACTACGTGACCGTGGAACTGGGCAGCGACTCGATCCTGATCGTGCGCGACGACGACATGGAAATTCGCGCGTTCCACAACGTGTGCCGCCACCGCGGCGCGCGCCTGTGCAACGAGGATAAAGGCTCGGTGGGCAACATCGTGTGCCCGTACCACAGCTGGACCTACAACCTGACCGGCCAGCTGATGTTCGCCGAGCACATGGGCGAGCAGTTCGACCGCTGCAAGCACAGCCTGAAGTCGGTGCACGTGCAGAACCTCGCGGGCCTGATCTTCGTCTGCCTCGCCGAGGAGCCGCCGGTCGATTTCGCGCAGCTGCGCGCCGAGATGGAGCCGTACCTGCTGCCGCACGATCTGCCGAACGCGAAGATCGCCGCGCAGGTCGACATCATCGAGGAAGGCAACTGGAAGCTCACGATGGAGAACAACCGCGAGTGCTATCACTGCGTCGCGAACCATCCTGAGCTGACGATCTCGCTGTACGAATACGGCTTCGGCTACCAGCGCTCCGACGCGAACGCCGAAGGCATGGATGCATTCGCGGAAACCTGCGTGCGCCGCGGCAAGGAGTGGGCCGAAATGGGCCTGCCGTCCGCCGAGATCGAGAAGCTGAGCGACGTGACGGGCTTCCGCACGCAGCGCCTGCCGCTCGACCGCCACGGCGAATCGCAGACGCTCGACGCGAAGGTCGCATCGAAGAAGCTGCTCGGCCAGTTCGAGCAGGCCGACCTCGGCGGCCTGTCGTTCTGGACGCAGCCGAACTCGTGGCACCACTTCATGAGCGATCACATCGTGACGTTCTCGGTGATTCCGCTGTCGGCCGGCAAGACGCTCGTGCGTACGAAGTGGCTCGTGCACAAGGACGCGAAGGAAGGCATCGACTACGACGTGAAGAACCTCACGGCCGTGTGGAACGCGACCAACGACCAGGATCGCGCGCTCGTCGAGTTCTCGCAGCGCGGCGCGACCAGCAGCGCGTACGAGCCGGGTCCGTACTCGCCGTACACGGAAGGTCTCGTCGAAAAGTTCTCGGCCTGGTACATCGGCCGGCTCGCCGAACAAATCGGCGCGTAAGTCGTCAGCAGATAGCAAGCGGAGTTAATGATGAAACAACCCCCACGCTCACTTTGTTCGCTGCCCCCCGAGGGGGCGGTCAACCTCCTTGGGGCGGCCCGGCGGAGGTTGGCATGATGCGAGATGCGGCCCATTTCGAGCCGGCGGACAGCCGGGTTACGCACCCGGCGTTCTGGAGCGCGCTGCCGGAGCGCTGGACGAGCGACGTCGAGGAAACGCTGGTGTGCTGCCACGTTCGGCAGGAAACCCACGACGTGAAGAGCTTCTTCTTCCGTTCGCCGCAAGGCCGTGCGTTCTCGTTCGAGCCCGGGCAGTTCATCACGCTCGAACTCGACATCGAAGGCGAGACGATCAACCGGTGCTACACGATCTCGTCGTCGCCGGCGCGGCCGCACACGATCTCGATCACGGTGAAGCGCGTGCCGGGCGGCAAGGTGTCGAACTGGCTGCACGACAACCTGCAGCCGGGCGCGTCGGTTCGCGTGCTCGGCCCGGCCGGCGAGTTCACGTGCGCGCGGCATCCGGCGCGCAAGTACCTGTTCCTGTCGGCCGGTTCGGGTGTCACGCCGCTGATGTCGATGAGCCGCGCGCACCATGATCTCGCCGAGGATCGCGACATCCTGTTCGTGCACAGCGCACGCACGCCGGACGACATCATCTTCGCGCGCGAGCTCGACCTGATCGCGTCGAACCATACGAACTTCCGCACGTCGTTCGTCGTCGAGCGCGTCGGTGCGCGCACCAACTGGCCGGGTGTCACGGGCTTCCTGACGCTGCCGCTGCTGAAGCTGATCGCACCGGACTTCATGGAACGCGAAATCTTCACGTGCGGCCCCGCGCCATACATGAAGGCCGTGCGCGACCTGCTCGACGAAGCCGGTTTCGACCGCAAGCAGTATCACGAGGAAAGCTTCTCGTTCGAAACGCTCGCGCAGACCGCGAGCGACGACGTGCTCGCCGAACTCGTGCCGGCGGCCAACGACGGTGGCGTCGAGACGAAGCAGTACACGGTCAGCTTCGCCAAGAGCAACCGCGAGATCACGTGCGGTTCCGAGCAGCACGTGCTCGACGCGGCGCGCCAGTCGGGCGTGCGGCTGCCGGCGTCGTGCACGCAGGGCATGTGCGGCACCTGCAAGGTGAAGCTCGTGTCGGGGCAGGTGGAGATGAAGCACAACGGCGGTATCCGCCAGCGCGAGATCGATCAGGGGATGGTGCTGCTGTGCTGCAGCAAGCCGCTGTCGGATCTCGTGATCGACAAGTAGTCGAAAGCAGTCGAAACCAGCCATCGGCTGTTCGGGCGCGTCGCGCCCGGACAAGCATCCGTCGGAAAACAACGATACCGCGGATTTGTGGTTGAAGAACCTAGAGAGGCAACGCGCACGGTGCGCATATCAAGGAGATCGACCATGAAGCTGTTCGGAAAACTGATTTGGACCGGCGCACTGTCGGCAATGGTGGCGCTGAGCGCGTCGGCGCTTGCGGATACGAAGCCGACGCTGAAGATCGGCTACGTCGAAGGCTGGGACGACAGCGTCGCGACGTCGAACGTCGCGGCCCGCGTGATCGAGAAGAAACTCGGCTACCAGGTCCAGCTCGTACCGGTGGCTGCCGGGATCATGTGGCAGGGCGTGGCGCGCGGCGACCTCGACGCGACGTTGTCCGCGTGGCTGCCCGTCACGCACGGCTCCTACTGGAGCGAATACAAGACGAAGGTCGTCGATCTCGGCGCGAACTTTCCCGACGCGAAGATCGGCCTGATCGTTCCCGACTACGTGAAGGCGAAGAGCATCGAGGATCTGAACGCCGAGAAAAGCAGCTTCGGCGGCCGGATCGTCGGCATCGACGCGGGCGCGGGCGTGATGCGCAAGACCGACGAAGCGATCAAGAACTACGGCCTCAGCTACACGCTGATGCCGAGTTCGGGCAGCGCGATGACGGCCGAGTTGTCGCGCTCCGTCGGCGCGAACAAGCCGGTGATCGTGACCGGCTGGGCGCCGCACTGGATGTTCGCGAAGTGGAAGCTGCGCTTCCTCGAGGATCCGAAGAAGGTGTTCGGCGGCGCGGAGCACGTCGACAGCGTCGTGAACCCGCAGCTCGAAACGAAGGCCAAGCCGGTCGTCGCGTTCCTGAAGAAATTCCAGTGGAAACCGGGCGAGATCGACAGCGTGATGCTCGCGATCCAGAACGGCTCGAAGCCGGAAGCGGCTGCGGATGCATGGATTGCCGCGCATGCGGACCGCGTGAATTCGTGGACTGAAGGCGTGCAGTAACACTGCGGCGATTCGCCGCGATAAATAGATGAAGAGACAGTCCGGGAAAGGTAGGTAGTGATGCGAAATAATCGCACTGCGACACGGCCTTCTCCCGGAATTATTTTTTTGATTCTGCAGAAAAGCCCGTAAGTTGTTACACTACGGCGCTTGTGCGGAGTCATCTGCTTTGCATCGGACCAGAATAAGCGCTAAAGCGCCAACTCTGCTCGAGAGGAGGAATTGGATGAGTCAGGCAGGACTGCGTGCGAACCGCACCAGTGATGTTGAGGCAACCATCTCACATGATTCGACGGGCCACACGCTGCATCGTGGCCTGACTTGGAAAGACGCATTCTGGGTAACGAGCGGCGTGCCGGCAGGCGTGCTGTTCACGATCGGCGGCGTATGCGCGACGATCGGCCAGCCCGCGTGGGCGATCTGGATCGCCGCGATCACGATGGGGCTGATTCAAAGCGCGACTTATGCGGAAATATCAGGGCTATTCCCCCATAAATCGGGCGGCGCGTCGGTGTATGGCGCGATCGGCTGGGTTCGTTACAGCAAGCTGATTGCCCCGGTTTCCGTGTGGTGCAACTGGCTCGCGTGGTCGCCGATGCTCGCGCTCGGCTGCGGCCTCGCGGCGAGCTATGCGCTCACGAGTCTCTTTCCCGCCGATGCGGCGGTGCTGCACTGGCAGCTCAAGATTGCGGATCTCGGTTTCATCAAGCCAGGTCTGTCCCTGCGAATCAACGCGACGTTCATCATCGCGACGATTCTGCTTCTCATCACGTTCAAGCTTCAGCACAGCGGCGCGTCGAAGGCTGCGCGTACGCAGCGCATTCTCGGCATCGCATCGCTCACGCCGCTGCTGATCGTCGGGATCGTGCCGTTCATCACCGGCGACGTGCCGATGTCGAACCTGTTGCCGCTGCTGCCGCTCGGTCACGACGCGCACGGCAACCTCACGACCGCGACGTTCGGCTCGTGGAACGGGCAGGGCGTGACGATGGCGCTCGGCGCGATGTTCATGGCCGGCTGGGCGTCGTACGGCTTCGAGACGGCCGTCTGCTACACGCGCGAATTCCGCGATCCGCGCCGCGACACCGCGAAGGCGATCTTCTGGTCGGGCGCGTTGTGCCTCGTCGTGATGACGCTCGTGCCGATGGCGTTCCAGGGCGCGCTCGGCACGCAGGCGATGCTCGATCCGGCGATCGGCGACGGCACCGGCGTCGCGGCCGCGATGGCGAAGATCGTCGGTGGCGGCGCGTGGGTCGCGAATGCGGTCGTCGTGATGCTGATGCTGTCGATCCTGCTGATCGTGATGACGTCGATGATGGGCTCGTCGCGCACGCTGTACCAGGCATCGGTCGACGGCTGGCTACCGAAGTATCTGTCGCACGTGAACGAGCACGGCTCGCCCACGCGCGCGATGTGGACCGATCTCGGCTTCAACCTCGTGTTGCTGATGATGTCGGACTACATGACGGTGCTGTCGATCTCGAACGTCTGCTACATGCTGTTCGTATTCCTGAACCTTCAGTCGGGCTGGATCCACCGGATGGATCGCGGCAACTGGGATCGGCCGTTCCGCTGCCCGACCTGGCTGCTCGTCGCCGGTTCGATCTGCGGCTACGCGAACCTCGTCTATGTCGGCGCGGGCGCGAACCTGCAGGGCGAAGGCACGCTGCGCAACGGGCTGATCGCGATGCTGCTGATCGTGCCGGTGTTTCTCTATCGTCACTACTGGCAGGATCGCGGCCGTTTCCCCGCGCAGATGCAGCGCGACATGGAACTCGAAGTGCCGAAGCGTGCGATGTGGCTGAACCTGATGCCGTATGCGGCGCTGGTCGGCGCGGCGCTCACTATCTGGCTGTCGTACTACTTCGCGTGGGTGAAGTAGGCGCCTGACCGCGGCACGCGCCGCGCGCGACGAATCCGGACACCGCACCCGGGGCCGTCGCGCGAAGCGTCGAACGCCATGCTCAAAAAAACCGACCGGCATCTGCCGGTCGGTTTTTTGTTGGCGGCTCGCCGAACGTATGCGCTTACGGAAACACCACCGTCCGGTCGCCGTTCAGGAACACGCGGCGCTCGATGAATGCCTTGACCGCGCGAGCGAGCGTGATGCACTCGACGTCGCGGCCGACCGCGAGCAGTTGCTCGGGACGCAGCGCGTGATCGACGCGCTCGACCACCTGCTCGATGATCGGACCTTCGTCGAGATCGTCGGTCACGAAGTGCGCGGTCGCGCCGATCAGCTTCACGCCGCGCGCATGCGCCTGGTGATACGGCTTCGCGCCCTTGAAGCCGGGCAGGAACGAATGATGGATGTTGATCGCGCGGTGCGCGAGCTTCGCGCTGGTTTCCTGCGACAGCACCTGCATGTAGCGCGCGAGGATCACGAGTTCGGCGCCGCTCGACTCGAAGAAGTCGAGCCACTGCGCTTCCTGCTGCGCCTTGGTGTTGGCCGTGATCGGGAAGTGGCGGAACGGCAGCCCATGCTGCACGGCGAGCGGCTCGAAGTCCGGATGATTCGACACGATGCCGACGATGTCCATCTTCAGCTCGCCCATCCGCCAGCGGAACAGCAGGTCCGCGAGGCAGTGCTCGAGCTTCGACACCATGATCAGCACCTTCGGGCGCGCGTTCACGTCGTGGATCGCCCATTGCGTGTCGCCATCACCGTCGCCGCCGAGCGCGGCGGCGATCGGCCCGAACTCCTGGCGCAGCGCGTCGATCTGCAGCGTCTCATCCGTCGGATGAAACACGCAGCGCACGAAGAAGTGATTGCTGAGATCGTCGTCGAACACGTTCAGCGCATCGACATAGCAGCGATGGCGTTCGAGAAAGCCGACGACGGCGGCGACCTGGCCGGCCGCGCTCGGGCACGACAGCGTCAGGACGAATTGATCGGGGCGTGAGTCGGCGGTCATGAGATTCCTCGGATGTCATGGGGCGCGAACCCGCACGGCGGCGCACCGGGGCGCCAGATTATGCGGGTAGCGTGAGGCTCAAGTAAATCAGGACGATTTTGGCGCGGATAGAACCAACCCGCCGTGTGGCTGGTATCGGCGCGCCAGCGCGGCCGGGCTGGGGCTGGGGGTCGGACGGCCGGTCCGAGGGCGTCGGGCGCGTAACCGGCCGGCATTCGGCGGGCCGTCAGGCCGCCGGCCAGCAGGCGTTCAGGCCGGTGCGCACGCGTCGAGCAGCCAGCGCCGGAACAGGTGGGTCGCGTCCGGCTCGGGCCGCTGCGGCGGCCGCACGAGGAAGTAGCCGCGCGACGTGACGACGGGTGCGTCGACGAGCTTCACGAGCTGCCCGGACGCGACCAGCTCGTCGACGAGCGGCGACCAGCCGAGCGCGACGCCCTCGCCGAGCAGCGCCGCATGGATCACCAGCGCATAGCTGTTGAAGGTCACGCCGCGCGCGTCGGCCGGCGCGTCGAGGCCGTGTGCGTCGAACCAGCCGGCCCACGACAGCCAGCGCTCGGGGCGCGTCGGCTGCACGTGCAGCAGCGGCAGCGTGTGCAGATGCTCGGGCCGCGTGACTTGCGGGTGCGCGGCGCGGAACGCGGGCGAGCACACGGGCGTGACGGATTCCGGAAAGAGCCGCGCAGCCGTGCACGACGGCCAGTGGCCGTCGCCGAACAGGATCGCGATGTCGGCGTGGTCGCGCTGCGCGTCGTAATCCTGTGACGTGACGACCCGCACGTCGACGTCCGGCATCACGCGCTTCAGCCCCGCGAGGCGCGGCATCAGCCAGTAGGTCGCGAAACCGAAATCCGTGACGATCGTGAGCGCGCCGTGCTCGCGGCGCGCGCGCAGTGTCGCGGTGGCGCCGCGCAGTGTGTCGAGGCTCACCCGCACGGCTTCGTACAGGCACTGGCCGTCGCGCGTCAGCGTGACGCCGCGCGGGCTGCGCTCGAACAGCGGCACGCCGAGCTCCGCCTCGAGCTGGAACACCTGCTGGCTCACGGCCGGCTGCGTCGAGCCGAGCTCGCGCGCGGCGGCGGTGAAGCTCTGGAGACGGGCGGCCGATTCGAACGCGCGCAGCGCCTGCATCGACGGTAACGGTTCGGGTTTCGACATAAGTCTCTCTAATGGGCCCATAAGAGCCGGACGCCTTCCCGCGCGAATTCGGGCGGGGGATAGTGCTTCGGACGGCACGGCACCGCGCCAGGCCTTCCGCGATTCTGCCAGTCGCGGCCGGTGCGCGCGGCACTTTCTGCAGGCCGCGTCCGTCATGCCGGCTGCGTCGCTGCACGAGCGCCGCGCCGTTCCGTTCGAACACCGATTTCCCCACGACCGCGATGACGAACCCGACTCCCAACATCCTGATCCTGATGGCCGACCAGCTGACGCCGTTCGCGTTGCCGGCCTACGGCAACCGCGTCGCCCGCACGCCGACGCTCGACCGCCTCGCCGCGCAAGGCGTGGTGTTCGATGCCGCGTATTGCGCGAGCCCGCTGTGCGCGCCGTCGCGTTTCTCGCTGCTGACCGGCAAGCTGCCGTCGGGTATCGGCGCCTACGATAACGCCGCCGAATTGCCGGCGCAAACGCTGACCTTCGCGCACTACCTGCGCGCGGGCGGCTACCGCACGATGCTGTCCGGCAAGATGCATTTCTGCGGCCCCGACCAGCTGCACGGCTTCGAGGAGCGGCTCACGACCGACATCTATCCGGCCGACTTCGGCTGGGTGCCCGACTGGGACGCCCCGACCGAGCGGCCGAGCTGGTATCACAACATGAGCTCGGTGCTCGAGGCCGGCCCGTGCGTGCGCACGAACCAGCTCGACTTCGACGACGAGGTCACGTTCGCGGCGAAGCAGAAGCTGTACGACGTCGCGCGCGAGCGGGCGGCCGGACACGATGCGCGGCCGTTCTGCATGGTCGTGTCGCTCACGCATCCGCACGATCCGTACGCGATCACGCGCGAGTACTGGGATCTGTACAGCGACGACGAGATCGACATGCCGGCCGTGCGGCTCGACGCGGAAGAGAGTGATCCACATTCGCAGCGGCTGCGCTTCGTCTGCGAAAACGACCGCACGCCGCCGACCGACGCGCAGATCCGCGCCGCACGCCGCGCGTACTACGGTGCGACGTCCTACGTCGACGCGCAGTTCGGCAGCGTGCTCGCCGCGCTCGAGCAATGCGGGTTCGCCGACGACACGATCGTGATCGTCACGTCCGACCACGGCGACATGCTCGGCGAGCGCGGGCTCTGGTACAAGATGACGTTCTTCGAAGGCGGCTGCCGCGTGCCGCTGATCGTGCACGCGCCGGGCCGCTTCGACGCCGCGCGCGTGCGCGGGCCCGTGTCGCACGTCGACCTGCTGCCGACGCTCGTCGAGCTGGCCGGCGCGGCGCCCGCCGGCGGCTGGCCGGACCCGGTCGACGGCGCGAGCCTCGTGCCGCATCTGCACGGCGCACCCGCGCACGACGTCGCGCTGGGCGAGTACCTCGCCGAAGGGGCGGTCGCGCCGGTCGTGATGATCCGCCGCGGCGACTGGAAGTACGTGCATTGCCCGGCCGACCCCGACCAGCTCTACAACCTCCCCGACGATCCGCGCGAGCGCACGAACCTGGCCGGCCTGCCCGAAGCCGCCGACGTGCTCGCCGCGTTCCGCGCGGAAGCCGCGCGGCGCTGGAACCTGCCGGCGCTCGACGCGCAGGTACGCGCGAGCCAGCGGCGCCGGCGGTTCCATTACGCGGCGACGACGCAGGGCCGCATCCAGGCGTGGGACTGGCAACCGTTCACCGACGCGAGCCAGCGCTACATGCGCAATCACATCGAACTCGATACGCTCGAAGCGATGGCGCGCTTTCCGCGCGTCGGGCGCTGAACGGTCCGCATCGCGGTCATTGACGAACGACGGAGGAAACGAACCATGAAACAACGGCAATCCGATGCAGCAATCCGGAGGCTCGGCACGGCACTCGCCGCAGCCGCATGCGTGGCGGCGATGCAGCCGGCGCACGCCGCCGATCCGCAGACATGCCGTGACGTGAAGATGGCGGCGCCCGGCTGGACCGACATCGACGCGACGAACGCGATGGCCGGTGTCGTGCTGAAGGCGCTCGGCTACCGGCAGGATGTCGCGAACCTGTCGGTGCCGATCACGTACCAGGGCTTGAAGAAAGGGCAGGTCGACGTGTTCCTCGGCAACTGGATGCCCGCGCAGGCGCCGCTCGTGAAGCCGTTCGTCGACGAGAAGTCGATCGACGTGCTGCACGCGAACCTGAGCGGCGCGAAGTTCACGCTGGCCGTGCCCGACTACGTCGCGGCGGCCGGCGTGCACACGTTCGCCGATCTGGCGCGCTACGCGGACCGCTTCGGCGACAAGATCTACGGGATCGAGCCCGGCGCGCCCGCGAACCAGAACATCAAGCGGATGCTGTCCGACCATGCGCTCGGCGCGGCGAACTGGTCGCTCGTCGAATCGAGCGAGACGGGGATGCTCACGCAGGTCGAGCGCGCGGTGCGCGACAAGCGCTGGATCGTCTTTCTCGCGTGGGAGCCGCACCTGATGAACACCAAGTTCCACCTGACCTACCTGTCGGGCGGCGATGCGTATTTCGGCCCGAACTATGGCGGCGCGACGGTCAACACGGTGACGCGTCCGGGTTTTGCCGGCCAGTGCGCGAACCTCGCGCGGCTGTTCAGGCAGATGACCTTCTCCGTCGACGTCGAGAACCGGATGATCGCCGACATGCTCGACAACAAGACGTCGCCCGCGCTCGCGGCGCAGCACGTGCTGAAGGCCGACCCGGCGCTCGTCCAGGGCTGGCTGGACGGCGTGACGACCGCATCCGGCACGCCGGCGCTGCCGGCCGTGCGCGCGGCGCTCGACGCCCGCTGACCTGCCTCCGGGCGGCCGGTTTTGGCCGCGCCGCCCGCCTCCGTGTTTTCCCGAACAGTCGCATCAAGACCATTTGGTGTCGCCTTCAGACGGGTGGCCGGAAATATGGGTTTGTATTTTTCGCCAATGGCTGCGTTATTGCGAAAAACGAAATACCGAAGCCAGTAGACGTACCGAATTCGAATCAGCCGGCGTATTGCGGCGCGCGCCAGGCAACGGTTCTTTCCATCGAACGGTTCAGGGAGGGTGGTCGACAATGAAGCAAAAGAAAGTTGCCGTAGCCGCCGCGCTCGCATGCGCGGCCTGTATTCCCGTCATCGGCCACGCGCAGAGCAGCGTGACGCTGTACGGGATCATCGACGCGGGCATCACGTACGTGAACAACACGGGCGGTTCGCATGTGGTCAAGTTCGACGACGGCGTCGCGTACGGCAACCGCTTCGGCCTGAAGGGCACTGAAGATCTCGGCGGCGGCCTGAAGGCGGTGTTCACGCTCGAGAGCGGTTTCCACCTCGGCAACGGGCAGCTCGGCTTCGGCGGGGCGGAGTTCGGCCGCCAGGCTTATGTCGGTTTGCAGAACGACTGGGGCACACTGTCGTTCGGTAACCAGCTGGACATCACCAACGAGCTGGTTTCGATCTACAACATCTCGGCATGGGGTAGCGGTTACGCGATCCACCAGGGCGACTTCGACCGCTTCAACGGCGACCGCCTGCCGAACTCGGTGAAGTTCCTGTCGAACGACCTGAACGGCTTCAAGTTCGGCGCGATGTATTCGTTCGGCAACGTCGCCGGCAACTTCCACCGCAACAGCGCATGGAGCGCGGGCGCGAGCTTCACGAAGGGCGACTTCTCGATCGGTGCGGCGTACACGCGCCTGAACAACCCGAACGGCATCTATGCGTTCGACCCGTACGCGATGATCGGCACGCATACGTTCCTCGGCCAGCAGACCGTCACCGTCGATCCGGCGACCGGCGCGCGCACCGACCTGTTCGCGAACACCGCGATGGACGTCGACAGCCAGGGCACGTTCGGCATCGGCACGAGCTACACGATCGGCAAGCTGTCGCTCGACGCGAACTTCTCGTACACGACGATCAAGGGCTTCGGCCAGTCGTCGCACATGCAGGTGTACGAAGGCGGCGGCATGTACCAGTTCACGCCGGCGCTGAGCCTCATCGCGGGTTACCAGCACACGCGCTTCGAAGGCCACCACTGGAACCAGGGCACGGCCGGCCTGCACTACCTGCTGTCGAAGCGCACCGACGTGTACATCTCCGGCGATTACCTGCGTGCTTCGCAGGGTGTCGATGCGGTGGTCGGCTACAGCTTCACGCCGTCGACCACGCAGACGCAGGCCGACGTGCGGATCGGGATGCGGCATTCTTTCTGAGCGGGGTGGGGTAGATCTTTCGACGTCTTCAGCGAGGTCTCTCTTTGGCGCGAACCGTGGTTCGCGCTTTTTTTTTTGTAGTGCCGCGCGTGACGGGCGCGCGAGCAAGGTGCCAGCGGTTGGCGATATCATCGCGATCTGGCGCGCCCCGCACTCCGCCGATCGGCCGCCCCCGACGCCTCCCCTCCGATGACCACCCCGTTACCCGAATCCAGTTTACCGTCGCCGTTACCCGCCAACCTGTTCCGCCACGCACCATTCCAGCGCTTCTGGGGCACGCGCGTGATGTCGTCGCTCGCGTTCCAGATCCTGTCGGTCGCGATCGGCTGGTACGTCTATGCGCTCACGCACAGCGCGTTCGCGCTCGGCCTCGTCGGGCTCGCCCAATTCGTGCCGATGTTCGCGCTGACGCTCGTCGTCGGGCAGGTGGCCGACCGCTACGACCGCCGGCGCATCGCGACGATCTGCCAGGGTGTCGAGGCGCTGGCCGCCGGCGTGTTTCTGTTCGGCGCGGCGCAAGGCGGGCTCACCGCACCGGGCGTGTATGCGCTCGCGGCGATCGTCGGCACCGCGCGCGCGTTCGAATCGCCGTCGGTGTCGTCGCTGCTGCCGGCCGTCGTGCCGCGCAGCGACCTGCCGCGCGCGACCGCGCTGTCGACGTCCGCGAACCAGGCCGCGCAGATTCTCGGGCCGGCGTTCGGCGGGCTGTTGTATGGCATCGGTGCGCCCGCTGCGTTCGGCACGAGCGTCGTCGCATTCGCGATCGCGGCGCTGCTGAGCGGCACGATTCCGCTGCGCAGCGCGCCGCCGGCACGCGAGCCGGTCACGCTGCGTTCGGTATTCTCGGGCATCGCGTTCATCCGGCGCGAGCCGGCGATCCTCGGCGCGTTGTCGCTCGACCTGTTCGCGGTGCTGTTCGGCGGCGCGACCGCGCTGCTGCCGATCTACGCACGCGACATCCTGCAGGTCGGGCCGTGGGGGCTCGGTGCATTGCGCGCGGCGCCGGCGGTCGGCGCGCTCGCGGGCACGCTGTGGCTCACGCGTTTTCCGTTGAAGGGGCGGCCCGGCCGCGCGATGTTCGGCGGCGTGATCGCGTTCGGGATCGCGACGATCGTGTTCGGGCTGTCGAGGAATTTTGCGTTGTCGCTGATCGCGCTGGCGGCGTTGGGTGCTTCGGACGTGGTGAGCGTCGTCGTGCGCCTGTCGCTCGTGCAGTTGCGCACGCCCGACGAGATGCTCGGGCGCGTGAGCGCGGTCAACTCGCTGTTCATCGGCACGTCGAACCAGCTCGGCGAATTCGAGTCGGGCGTGACGGCCGCATGGTGGGGCGCGCCGGCGGCGATCGTGGTCGGCGGCGCGGCGACGATCGCCGTTGCGCTCACGTGGATGCGGTTGTTCCCGACCTTGCGGAACATGAAATCGCTGGAGCGCGATCATTGAGTCGACGGTGAAACGGGGTGCTGACGTATTTCAAAATGCTTTCGTGTTTCAATCAAATGCCAAACGGAATTCGGCTCCCATAATCATCAGATCAATTCATTTGGCCGCTCGCATTTCCATCGAATCGAGACATTGGCTGTGAAACGAGGAGACGGGCGAGACCGGAAAAGCTAAAAAGGGGCGATCCTTCAATGCCTTGCCGTACAAGCCTTCGGGCAAGCATGTGTCGGACGAAGCTTCTGCATCAAATTACAGAATCCATTCTCATAAATACATTATTCTTTCTGTAATTTTTCGAAACATCTCGATTTTGTATGACAAATCGGTTATCAATTGAAACAATCAGAAATATCTGGAATGATATCGATTCTCATTTTCATGACCGCTGCGGCAACTGCGCTGCCGGTCACTCGTCAACCGTAGCCAGCTAGTGTCGTCGTCGGTCTGATCGTCGGCAGCCAGCAAGCCAACGCATCCGTGCCTCGTGCGCGCGCATCGCCGCGCGTTCCACGCGGGGCGGCTTCATTCCGACTGGATTTCCATGCCGAACAGGACCCCGTTCGCGAGCGCGCTCGCGCTGGCCTTTGCTTTGCCTATTGCTTCGCCCGCACTCGCCCAGAGCACGGGCGCCGAATCGTCGCCCGCCGCCACCGCGAAACCGGGCGCTGCGTCGCCGGCCGCCGGCGCGACCGCACGCGACACGCTGCCGACGATCAGCGTGTCGGGGCAGGCCGTGCAACAGGACTTCCAGGCCGGGCGCTCGACCGTCGGCGCGAAAACCCCCACCGCGCTGCGCGACATCCCGCAGTCGGTCACGGTGATCAACAAGGCGCTGATGGAATCGCAGGGGCTCACGTCGTTCCAGGACGCGCTGCGCAATGCGCCGGGCATCACGATCGGCGGTGCGGAAGGCGGGCAGATCGGCAACAACATCAACCTGCGCGGCTTCACCGCGCAGAACGACATCTATCTCGACGGCTTCCGCGACCGTAACCAGTACTACCGCGACACGTTCGATCTCGATTCGGTCGAGGTGCTGTACGGCCCGTCGTCGATGCTGTTCGGGCGCGGCTCGACGGGCGGCGTGATCAACCAGGTGTCGAAGAGGGCGAACCTGAAGCCGTCCGCAGAGGTGTCGACGACGATCGGTACCGACGACCACTACCGCACCAGTGTCGACCTGAACCGGCCGCTCGGCGCGACGTCCGCGTTCCGCGTCAACGCGTTCGGCCAGTCGCTCGGCTCGACGCGCGACGTGATGAAGAACAAGGACTACGGGATCGCGCCGGAGCTGCGCTTCGGCATCGGCACGCCGACCGAGGTGACGCTGTCCGCACTGATCCAGCACAACTACGACATGCCGGACTACGGCGTGCTCGCGGTCAACGGCCATCCGGCGCCGGTGTCGAAGAACACGTTCTATGGCCTCACCGACGACCGCACGATCCAGGACGTGCAGACGGTGTCCGCGCGCATCGATCATCGCGTCAACGATGCGCTGACGATCAGCAACCGCACGTCGTTCTCGCACTCGATGACGGATGCGCGCGAGACGGCCGCGAACGCGGTGCTGACCGGGCCGCTGGCGTCGAGCACCGCGCTGACGAACGGCAACTACACGTCGTTGCCGATGTCCGCGCTGTACGTGAAGCTCGCGAGCCACGATCGCGTGATCGAAAACCATTCGGTCGACAACGACACGATGGCGCATTTCAAGTTCGACACGGGCTTCGTGAAGCACGACCTGATCGCGGGCGCCGAGGTCGGCCACGACAGCTATACGAACCAGGCGTACACGCGCAGCGGCCTGCCGATCCTGTCGCTGATCGATCCGGCCTACCTGTCGTCGACCGCGGCCAACGCGACGCAGACGCCGGCCAACCACGCGGAATCGGGTGCGACGACGCTCGCCGCCTACATGAACGACACGGTGTCGATCGGCCGCGACTGGAAATTCGTCGGCGGGCTGCGCTGGGATCGCTTCCAGGCGCATCTCGCGAACACGGTGAGCGCGCCCCGCCATGCGTCGCAGACGAACTATTTCACGAGCGTGCGGGCCGGCCTGATCTACCAGCCGACCGAATCGCAGTCGTACTACTTCTCGTACGGCACGTCGTTCAACCCGTCGCTCGAGGCGCTGACGGTCACGAACAACACGCAGAACCTGTCGCCCGAACACACGAAGTCGTACGAGGTTGGCGGCAAGTGGGATCTGCTGAACGACAACCTGTCGGTCACGTCGGCGCTGTTCCAGCAGGAGAAGAGCAACGCGCGCACGCTGACGTCGACGGGTGAATACCTGCTCGAGGGCGACATTCGCGTGCGCGGCTTCCAGGCGAGCGTGACGGGCCACATCACGCCGAAGTGGCAGGTGTTCGGCAGCTATACGTACATGAACGGCGCGATCCTGAGCGCGCTCGACGGCACACAGGGCAAGACGCTCGCGAATACGCCGCGCAACACGTTCACGCTGTGGACCACGTATGTGTTCACGCCGCACTGGGAAATCGGCGGCGGTCCGACCTACATGTCGGGGCGCTACGCGGCGAATACGAACTACGTGCAGGTGGGCGGCTACACGCGCTGGGATGCGACGGCCGCGTATCACGCGAAGCAATGGGACCTGCGCGTGAACCTGCTGAACCTGACCAACAAGTTCTATTACGATGCGCTGATCCAGTCGGATGGCGGCCGCGCGGTGCCGGGCATCGGGCGCACGTTTCTCGCGACGCTCGACTACCGGTTCTGAGCGGCGTGCTCGCTGCCGCGTGATTCGATGAAAGAGGTGGAACGATGCTTGTACACATCCCGAACGTTCTGACGCCCGAACAGGTGCGCATGGTGCGTGACCGGCTCGACCTGGCGGGCGACGCGTGGGTCGACGGCCGCGCGACGGCCGGCTACACGGGCGCGCCGGTCAAGCGCAACCAGCAGATCGCCGAGCATTCGCCGATTGCGCGCGAGCTCGGCGACGTGATCCTGGCCGCGGTCGAGCGCAATCCGCTGTTCATCAGCGCGGCGCTGCCGAACCAGGTCTATCCGCCGCTGTTCAACCGCTACGAGGGCGGGATGACGTTCGGCAGTCACGTCGACGGCGCGGTGCGTGTGTTGCCGAACGGCGTGAAGCTGCGCACCGACGTGTCGGTCACGCTGTTCCTGTCCGCGCCCGACGAATACGACGGCGGTGAACTCGTGATCGAGGACGCGTATGGCGTACAGCAGGTCAAGCTGCCGGCCGGCGACATGGTCGTCTATCCGGCGACGAGCCTGCACCAGGTCACGCCGGTCACGCGGGGTGCACGTGTCGCGAGTTTCTTCTGGGTGCAGAGCCTCGTGCGCAGCGATGCGCAGCGCGCGCTGCTGTTCGACATGGACACGGCAATCCAGCGGCTCAACGCCAGCGGCGCGGATACGCAGGCGTGCCGCAGCCTGGTTGGCTGTTATCACAATCTGTTGAGAATCTGGAGCGAGATTTGAGCGTTGCCGATCCGATCGAAATCGACGCGGCATCCGCGTCCCGCATCGCACCGGGCGTACGCCCGGCCGGTTCAGGCGGCACGCGATCGCGCCGCGGTACGTTCATCAAGTGGCTGCGAAAAGTGCATGGCTGGGTCGGCCTGTGGGGCGCGGCGCTCGGCCTGCTGTTCGGCACGACGGGATTCGTGCTGAATCATCGTGCGCCGCTGCTGCGAATCCAGACCGGCGCGCCGCATGTCGAGACGTTGCGGCTCAATGTACCCGACCCGGAACCCGCGTCGCCGCGCGAGTTGGCGCAATGGTTGCGTGCGCAACCTGATCTGCATCTGCCGGAACGCATGGGCCGCGTGCAGAAGGAACCCGAGCATCCCGTCGCATGGGGCGACCGCGAGACCGTGCAGCCCGAGCACTGGCAGCTCGTGTTCGCGTCGCCGCATGAAAGCGTCGCGGTCGACTACTGGGTCGGCAGCGGCACGATGACGCTCAAGCGCACCGACAACGGCACGCTCGCATGGCTGACGAACCTGCACAAGGGCGTCGGGATGAGCATCGGCTGGGTGCTGCTCGTCGATACGCTCGCCGGCGCACTGATCCTGCTGTCGCTCACGGGCGTGCTGTTGTGGACGGAGTTGAACAAGCGCAAGACGATCGGCGCGGTGCTCGTGATTGGCTCGATCGTCGCGATCGTATGTGCGGCCGGCGCGTAACGGGTGGCGGTCAGGCGGCGGCGTCGCGTGTGACCTGAACGGCCGTGCCGTAGCAGATGACTTCCGTGATGCCCGACCCGATCTCGGTCGAGTCGTAGTGCATCGCGACGATCGCATTCGCGCCGAGCTTGCGCGCATCGGCGAGCATCTTGTCGAACGCCTGCTGGCGTGCCTTCTCGCACAGCGACGTATAGAGCGTGATGTTGCCGCCGAAGAGGGTTTGCAGCGCCGCGCCGAACGAGCCGACGATCGAGCGCGAACGCACGATGATGCCTTGTGCGACGCCGAGCGAGCGGACCGTCGTATGGCCGGCGAGGTCGAACGCGGTCGTGACACGCTCGGGCGTGAGATCGCTGATTGGGCGGGAGAATTCGGTCATGGCGGTGCACCGGGGTGCGGAAGTGATCGAACGACGATTCTATCCGGAACGGGAAACGCGCTCGAGCCGCATCGGATGCGCATGACGCGCGCGCCCGGTGCGGCTCGAGCCGGCCGAGGCCTGGTCAGTGCCTGACGGTCGCACCGCCGTTGCCGCCGAGATCGACCGCATAGGCGAGCGCCAGCTTGCCGAACTTCAGCGCGTGGTTTGGAATCGTCGATCTCGACGACATGCACGGTCTCGCGGCGCCCGGCGCCGTCGGCCGCCCTGCCGGCGTCGACTGTCGTGCCGCCCGGCGCGGCGCTCGGGCGGGTCAATGTCAGAGTAGGCATGTTCGATCCCGTGAGGGTAGCGATGTCGAGGAAGAGGGCGCGCCGCAGGTCGTGCGACGCCCCTTCGCCTGCTGCGGAATCAGGACTTCTGCGGCACGGTCACGCCGTAGGTGCAGCTCTTGTTGTACGCATCGCCGATCGCCGTGAGCTGCGCGTTGCTGTAGCCGAGCGCGGCGGCCGCCGTCAGCACCGCTTGCGCGGCGGCCTTCTGGTTCGTCGAGCCGTTGGTCATCGACAGCCCCTTCAGGAACGCCTTGTCCATCGCCTGCGCGCCGATCGCGTCGCGCGCGACGAGGTTGCACGACGCCCAGTACTGGCCGGCGGTGTGGATCTCCGCGCCGCGTGCCTGCGCGTACGTGCGCCCGACGTTCCAGTTCGTCACGCGGCCGCCCCAGTATTCGTTGTGGCCGTCCCAGTTGTAGACCCAGTGATACTGCGCGTCCGACGGGCTCCACTGGTTGAAGTCGCGGCTGTATGCGGCGGCGAGATAGTCGCCCGTGCCTTCCGACAGGCCTTCCTGTTGCGACAGGCCGCCGTTGGTGACCCAGTCGTGGATGCCGTGGCCGAGTTCGTGGATCACGACGTCCGCATCTTCCGCATCGTCGACGCCGCCCTGACCGAAGGTCAGCCGGCCGCTGCTCGACGAGTACGACGAGTTGTCGTCGCCCGATTCGCCGTGCGGGTCGTACTGCACGCCGCCCGTGTACTGGTACGGCAGCGCCTTGATGCCGAGTGTCTGGTTCACGTAACGGAGGAACGTGTCGATGTGGTAGTACACGTTTACCGCCTCGAAATACAGGTTGCCGCGCGTGAACTCGAACGTCGGCGTCGCCTGTGCCGGGCACGCGTTGTCGCGCGGCGCATCGAAATCGACGCACGACGCATACGGGCCCGACAGCACGTAGCGCGCGTTCGACTGCGCGAGCTCCTTCAGCGTCACGCGCACGCGCGCGGCCGTGAGTTGCGTGGAATCGGCGTCGTTGTTGTCCTTGTAGCCCGTGCTGCCGTAGCTGCTCTTCGTCGGCGACAGCGGATCCGGCCGGAACACGAAACCGGTGCCGTCGGTCGCATAGAACGCCTTGTCCTCGGCACGCAGCACTTCGCCGCTACCCGCGTCGATCAACAGTTCCCAGTCGCCCTTCGGGCCGTCCTGCGGGCGGCCGCGCACCTTCCAGGCGGTATGCGTGCCGGCCTTGTCGACGAACGCGACGAGCTGTGCGTCGAGGTTCGTGAAGCCGCCAACGCCGAGATACGAGCGGGCACGGTCGAGCGCCTGCTGCTGGTCGACGGCCTGCGACTTGCGCGTGGTGGCAACCACGCCGTTGATCGTATTGCTCGCGACGTACAGGATGCGGCCGTCGTTCGCGACCGTCACCGCGATGTCGCTGCCGTACACGGGCAGCCCGGCCGCCTGCTGCTGGAAGCGCACGACGGTGAAGTCGGCGTCGTTGCGCTCCGACGTCACCGCGAGGCTCGCGAGCGCGGCCGGGTCGAGCCCGAGTTGCGTCGCCTGCGACGCGACGAAATCGCGCGCGGTGGCCGCGGGTGTGGCGGCGGCCTTCTTCGCGCGATACGCGGGGTAGTACAGCGTGACGGCGACGCCGTCGGCGCGGAATTGTCCCGCGGCGGTATCGGCCTTGGCCGCGGCCGGTGCCACGCCGCGCGTCAGGCTTTCGCGCAGGCTCGACGCCTGCGGGTTCGCGACCTTGGTATCGGCCGCGCTGCCGCCGACGATGCCGAAACCTAGCGCGAGACCCAGGGCGAGCGGCAATGCTTTGCGTGATGTCTGCATACGTGATCCTCATCTCAACGGTTGGACACGCCCGCGCGCTTGTGGCGAGCAGGCACGACACGGCCCGCGCGCCGGCTCGATGGAACCGGTGCGGCGAAGCGGTGCTGGGAGACTCGACTGACTGAGGACGACTAAGCGTCAGGTCGAAACGAATCGGGAAGGAAAGGTGGCGGGGAAGCGAACGGCAGGCAGGTGCGGCGACGGCGAAGCGAGCATCGTCATGTCATACCCCTCGGATCGGCATTGATATCGATTTGGCAGCCTGCGTGGCGCGACGTGCGTCGGGCCGGGGCTCTCATCTCCTTAGGGCTGCCTATCTAATTGCGAGGTATGTTACAGAATATTTTCGGTTACTTTGCAATTTATTTTCGAAGGCCGCTTCGGTCCGTCGATCAATCAGCGGCATTGTTGAACGCATGGCGGGAAACACTGCCGGAGCGCGCAATGGCGCGCCGGATTGTACGCAAAAGCGGTGCCGCTCAGTGCGTCGCGCGGCGGTCGCTGCGCGGGCTCACGCCGAAACGCGAGCGATACGTGCGCGAGAAATGCGACGGCGATTCGAAGCCGCACGCGACGCACACTCCCGTGATGCTCATGTCGGTCTGCTGCAGCAGCTCGCGCGCACGATCGAGACGCAGGTTCAGGTAGAAGCGCGTCGGCGTGTCGTTCAACGTCGCGCTGAACAGACGTTCGAGCTGACGCCGCGTGATCGATACCTCCTGCGCGAGTGCGTCGGAGCCGAGCGGGGTCTCCATGTGCCGCTGCATCGTGCCGATCACCTGGATCAGCTTGCGGTTGTGCACGCCGTAGCGCGCGGCGATCTCGAGCCGCTGGCTGTCCGAACGCTGCCGGATGCGGCTGACGACGAACTGCTCGGAGATCGCCGCCGCGAGATCGGCGCCGTGCCGCCGGCCGATCAGGTCGAGCATCATGTCGATCGACGCGGTGCCGCCCGCGCAGGTGATGCGCCGGTCGTCGATCTCGAACAGTTCCTGCGTCGCGTTCAGGCCCGGGTAGCGTTCGCGGAACGCGGCGAGCGCCTCCCAGTGCAGCGTGAGCGTTTGCGATGCGTCGAACAGCCCGGCTTCCGCGAGCACGAAGCTGCCGGTGTCGATGCCGCCGAGCGTCGCGCCGTGCCGGTTCTGGCGGCGCAGCCAGTCGCCGAGCGCGCGGTCGTAGCACACGAGCGGATCGAAGCCGGCGACGACGAACACGGTCTCGACCTGCGCGACGTCCGCGCACGCGGCTTCGGCCGCGACCGGGATGCCGTTGCTTGCGGCGACCGGCGCGCCGTCCGCGCTGATTACGTGCCAGCGGTACAACTCGGTGCGAAAGCGGTTCGCGACGCGCAACGGTTCGACCGCCGACATGAAGCCGAGTGCGGAGAAACCGGGCAGCAACAGGAAGTGGAAATCCTCTGGCATCGGGGCGTGAGGTGGAATCGGGTAGTCGTCACGTACGGCGCGACGCGAAGCGGCGCGGCGAGCGGGCCGGCACGCGCACACCGCGTCCGGCTCGCTCGGCGCCGAACGTTCAACCACGGATTATGGCGGGTTTTGCCGGCGCTCAGCGCGTTTTTGCGCTGCGCACCGTCCGGCGCGCCGTCGCCGAAGGCAGTTCGCCGAACTGGGCCTTGTACGCGTTCGCGAAATGCCCGAGGTGGAGGAAGCCCCAGCGCGCGGCCGCCTCGCTGCGATACGAGCCGGGACCGATCTGGTCGTCACGCTGATCCGAGCCGCGCAGCGCCTCGGCATGCCGGTCTGCGTCGTCGAACATCTGATGAAACACGAGCACGGCGTCCCCGGCGGCTGGTATTCGGGGCGGCGCGCAGCGGCCTGCCGATCGGGATTACTGAATTGGCAGCGCGCCATTTCCGCGTTACGCTCGTTTTCGTTGGCCGACACCGGCGTCGAATGGATCGTGGGAGGCTCAAATGGCGATCGAATACTTTGCAGAGCGCAATCCGGTCACTCGAAACCTGCCCCGATCCTTGGCGACCCAAGCCGGCGATCTGGTGTTCGTATCCGGTCAGGTGGCGAGAAGCGAGGACGGTAGCCTCGTCGCAGGCGGGATCGAGGCGCAGACGCGTCAGACATTGAAGAACGTCGCCCACGTACTCTCGCTGGCGGGATGCACACTCGGCGACGTGGTGAAAACCACCGTCTGGCTCGAGGACGCGCGCGACTTCGCGGAATTCAATCGTGTCTATGCGGAGTTCTTCCCGGGGAACAAGCCGTCACGATCGACCTTGCAGGCGACGAACATGGTGGGTACCAGGATCGAGATCGAGGCGATTGCCTGCAGGCCTTGAGCGCGGGCAGGCGTAACGTGCGCCGGGCGGCGCGTGGTCGGCGTGTCCGAACTCGCCGAAACGGAAATGCAGCCGCGTGTCGAGCCACTCGCGGCTGACCACGCTGAACGACAGGAAGGCACGATGTTCGATCATGGTGTGCGTCCGGGCGCGCGCGGGCAGCGGGCGCCGAAACGATCGTCGAAGACCGCCTCCGCGCCCGGTGCGTCCGCGCTCCGTTCAGACCTGCTGCTGGCCGCCGTCGACGAACAGTTCGATGCCGTTCACGAAGCTCGCGTCGTCCGACGCGAGGAACAGTGCCGCCCCCGCGATCTCGTCCGGCTCTCCCAGGCGTCCCATCGGAATCTGCGCAGCCAGGTAGTCGGCGAGACCTTGTCGCTGCGCGGCGTCCTGGCCGGCGAGGTCGAGCAGGCCCGGCGTGCGGGTCGCGCCCGGGCTGATCGTATTCACGCGGATGCGGCGCTCCTTGAGATCGAGAATCCAGCTGCGTGCGAATGCACGCACCGCGGCCTTCGAAGCCGAATACACGCTGAATGCGGCGGTGCCGGCGCTGCCTGCCGTCGAACCGGTGAGTATCACGGATGCACCCTCGGCGAGCAGCGGCAACGCCTTTTGCACCGTGAACAACACGCCCTTCACGTTGCGATCGAACGTGTCATCGAAGTGTTCTTCCGTGATGCTGCCGAACGGCAGCATCGAACCGCCGCCCGCATTCGCGAACAGCACGTCGAGGTGCCCGTGTTCCTCGCTGATTTGGGCATACAGCGCGTCGAGTTGGTCGAGTTTCGTGGAGTCGACGCGCACGCCTGTCGCGCTGCCGCCGTTTTCGCGGATCGCCGCGACCGCGGCATCGAGTTCGGCCTGGCGCCGCCCGGTGACGTAGACGTGCGCGCCTTCAGCTGAGAAGCGGCGGGCGGTGGCGAGGCCGATGCCGCTGGTTGCGCCGGTAACCAGTGCGATCTTGTTGTCGAGTTTGCGTGCCATGGTATTTCTCCTTTCGTTCGATACATGGAAGACTGCGTTCGGTGCTGCGTGCTGCGATGTAAGGAGAATATCGACGCCCCTTTCGTTTCGAAATAGAATTGATTGCAAGATAACGTTGCATAAATGAAAAGATGAGGCGAAATGGCCAGGCTGCCTGATTTCGAAGGGCTCGCGATGTTTGCAAAGGTCGCGGAGGAGGGGTCGTTCGCGGCCGCGGCGCGCTCGATGGGGGTGTCCGTCGCGACAGTCTCGCGCGGCGTGGCCCGCCTGGAAGACCGCCTGGGAGGGCGGCTGTTCAACCGTACCTCGCGCCAGCTGGCGCTCACCGAGTTCGGCCGGACGATCTGCGAAAAGGCCGGCGAGGTGTATCGCCACGCCGAAGAGGCGGAGAGCACCGCGCGCGAGATGGCCGTGCAGCCGCGCGGGCTGGTGCGGCTGGCCGTGCCGATGTCGTTCGGGTTGCGTTGGGTCGCGCCGCTGCTGCCCGGCTTCTTTCGAGCGTATCCGGAAGTGTCGGTCGACCTGCATCTGTCGGATGCGACCGTCGACCTGATCGCCGACGGATTCGACGCCGCGTTACGTATCGCGGCGCTGCCGGATTCGTCGCTGGTGGCGCGACGGTTATGTGCGGTAACGCAATACGTGGTGGCGTCGCCGGCGTATCTGAAGCGCGAAGGGCGGCCCGCGCATCCCCGCGAGCTGATGGAGCGGCCGTGCCTGTCGTACGCGTATCGGGCGCATAGTGATGTGTGGTGCTTCTCGAACGCCGCGGGCGAGGAAGAGCCCGTCATGCCGACCGGTCCGCTGCGCGTGACGAATGCCGATGCGTTGCTGCCGACGCTGCTCGATGGGCAGGCAATCGCCGAACTGCCCGAGTTCATCGCCGGCGAATATCTGGCGGATGGCCGTCTCGAAGCGATCCTGACCGATTGGTCGCTGACGAAGGGCGGCCTCTATTTCGTCACGCCATCGGCGCGCGCGCGTCCGGCGAAGGTCGCCGCATTGTCCGACTACTTTGCCGAACACCTGGCCGATCCGTCTTGGCGATGGCCGCGGTGAACCGTTGACCAACCGAATCGACGAGTCGGAAGGGCGCACTCCTCGACCTTCGTACGGCGTCGGGTTGCCACGCGCGCGAGTTGCTCACCCGGTTGCCAACTGCGCTGAACGCGGCACGGACTTTGTTTGCCGTCTGCTCGGGCGCCTGCAGATGCCGAAAGTGGCCGAGTCCAGGGAGAATCGAAAGCGTCACAAGGCGGCCGCCGCCCGGCATCGCCCGGCAACCGCCCGGATTCGCGGTGCACCATGCAATCACCGAAATTCCCAACCGGTAGACAGCTTTCGTTAGAATCGGTCGTCATCCAGGCAAGATGCAGGCTTGCCTCGGCGCAGCGGTATCCACTCGCGAATACCGCTTGCGCCCATCCCATGCTTCATCCTTTACCGGAGGCGAACGTGCCAGGATTACTTCCCGATGTCGACCGCGACGGGCTCCTCGAATATTCGGTGGTGTACACCGACCGGTCGATCAATCACATGTCGCAGCGCTTCCAGGGCGTCATGCGCGATATTTCCGCGGCGCTGAAGAAGGTCTACAACGCGAAGGCGGCCGTCATCGTCCCGGGCAGCGGAACGTTCGGCATGGAAGCCGTGGCCCGGCAGTTCGCGACGAACAAGAAGTGTCTGGTCATCCGCAACGGCTGGTTCAGCTTCCGCTGGTCGCAGATTTTCGACATGGGCAGCATTCCGTCCGAATCGATCGTGTTGAAGGCGCGTCCGGTCGAATCAGGCAGGCAGGCGGCGTTTGCGCCGGCCCCGATCGAGGAAGTCGTCGCCGCGATCCAGGAACACAAGCCGGACCTGGTCTTCGCTCCGCACGTCGAGACCGCCTCCGGGATGCTGCTGCCCGATACCTATCTGCGCGCGGTGGCCGACGCCGTGCATGCGGCCGGCGGCATGTTCGTGCTGGATTGCATCGCATCCGGCACGATCTGGGTCGATATGGAAAAGAGCGGGGTCGACGTGCTGATCAGCGCGCCGCAAAAGGGCTGGAGCGCGTCGCCGGGTTGTGCGCTGGTGATGCTCGGCCCGCTGGCTCGCGAGCGCATCGATGCGACGACCAGCACCAGTTTTGCCTGCGATCTGCGCAAGTGGCTGCAAATCATGGAAGCCTACGAGAACGGCGGCTTCGCGTACCACGCGACGATGCCCACGGACAGCCTTGCGACGCTGCGCGACGTCATCAAGGAAACGGAAGCATACGGCTTCGACAAGGTGAGGGCGGAACAGCTCGAACTCGGCACGCGGATTCGTGCGTTGCTGGCCGAGAAGGGCTTCAGGAGCGTTGCCGCCGAAGGCTTCGAGGCGCCGGGCGTCGTGGTCAGCTACACCGACGATGACGATATCCGGTCCGGCAAGAAGTTCGCCGATGTCGGCGTGCAGATCGCGGCCGGCGTGCCGCTGCAATGCGACGAGCCGGCGGATTTCAAGACCTTCCGCATCGGCTTGTTCGGTCTCGACAAGCTGCATGACGTTGACGCGGCGGTCGCGCGATTTGCGAGCGCGCTGGAACGGGTTCTGTAGAGCGTTGTTTGGTCTTAGGGCGCACGTGATGGCGAGATCGAATCGATCGAGGCCGTTGATGGACTGAGCGACCTGAACGATCGGTAGAAGTCGGAGTCCGCCATACCGGAACGGCGGCTTCCGGCCCGACGCTGCCGTTCGGCATCTCGCGGATCCTGCCCCCTGGACGGGACAAAGGAGCACGCCGGCCGTTTACATGCTCGGCATTGGCGTGCGCTCTCGAAGGACCTGTTTCAGAGACGAATCCAATGCGCCGCGACGGCAACATTCACGGCGACACCGATCAGTGCGAGACTCGAAAGCAGGGCACTGATACGCGCCAGGCGTTGAGCATGCCGGTTCGCGTCATTGAACCTGTTCGCGCTCGCATTCGCCGCGCTCTCGGCCTTGGCGAGCTGCGCCTGCATCTCGTGCGCCTGTCCTTTGTAGCGCTCGAGTTCCGTGTCGAGGTGTGCCAACGTGTCCGCTTGAATGCGAATACGCGTCTCGTTCGCCTCGATTCCGGCGCCCATGATCTGCTGGCGCGCTGCCAGTCCGTCGATCGCGAGTTGCGTCGCCTGCTGCGTCTCCGTGTGCCGCACGTCAGTCGCTTCGAGACGCGACATGATTTCCGTGTTTTGCGTCTGTGCGTGGTTGATATGTCCTGCCAGCGCCGCACCGATTTCATCGACACGCGTGGCACCATGGGCCAGTGCAGTTTCGAGGCGGTCTGTCAGGGCCTCGACGTCCTGGCTCAATTGCGCGCTCTTTTCCGAGACTGACGCGTCGAGCGAGGCGACGGCACGCTTCACGAATTGTTCGAGCGCGTCCTGCTCCTCGCGCAGCCCCTCGACGGTCGCCTGCACCGAGCCAATCAGTTCGTCGCGCGTACTCTTCACCTCGGCCGCGATGGCGATGAGCTTTTTCGCACCTTCCTGGGTCAGGCCGCGCAGCTCGAAGTAGTCGTTGATCAGATTTTTCAGTTCGACGGCCTGCAGATGCAGCTTCTGCTGCTGCTGGTCGAGCTGCACCGTATGTGATTCGAGTCGCTCGGTCTGACGCTTGAGCTCGCGCTGCTGCGAGCCGATCTGATCCTGCTGGCGCGCGAGCCGCTGCGACTGCATCATGCTGATGACCATCAGCTGTGCGAGGCTTTTCGAGAACTCGGCCTGCAATTCCTGGGCATCGAGTTGCGCGTCCTTGAGCTTGTCGCTGTGCCACCAGCGCATCAGGACGTTGCGTTGCTCGTGCTCGTTGCGCGCGCGCTTCAGGTCGCCGAGCCGCTTGAAGTTGTTGCGAAACTTCGAGAGTACGTCGTTCATGTCGATCTGGTCGAGCAGATCGTGGGGCACTTCTATCTGGGCAATATCCTGGATGAGGTCGTTCATGGCTTCAAGGTTTGGTGCAATAGTCAGTGAGCAGGCGCTCGAGTTCGTCATCCATCTGCTTCATCTGTGCGAGACCGCCGACGAGCGTCGCGTGCGTGCTCGCGCGAAGCTCGACGGTTGCGGCCGCGGTTTCCACTGTGGCTTGCAAGTGGTGCTCGGCTTTGCGCAGGTCTGTTGCCATGGCGTCGTAGCAGGCAAGCATTTCCTCGTAACGCCGAGAGTGCTGATACTGCTGCTCGATGAAGGTGGCGAGTCGTTCGACCAGCACGGCGTCGTTTTCGAGGGCGTCGATCTGCGCTGCAAGGTGTTCGGTGCCGGTTTGTGAGAGCCAGTCGAACAGCCGGTCGATGACGTAGACGGTCAAGGCGGTCATTAGGCCGGTCAGGATGCCGGTGATGACTGGCGCCACGTATGCGGCCAGCGGCGCGAGAAATGGAATGGTCAGCAGGAAGCCCTTGATCGACTGCTCGAACATGAGCCCGACGCTGGTCGCGATCACGCCGGCAATGATCTTCGTGGCCTGGCGCGCGACCTCTATCCCGGAGAGTCCTTTCGGCGGAAAGCAAATAATTTTGATGGCCTGCCAGAGTCCCTTGATGCCTTCTCGGATGACCGTGACTATCTTGGCGGAAGTCGTGACGACGCTGTTGATGATGAAGGTGAGCAGGTTGCTGATCGCACCGTGGACGCCACCCTCGATGAGGGCTCCGAAGGCGTGCTCGAGTTTCGCGGTGACGCGATTGGTCGTTCGCATGAGCGCATCGGTCACACGGTCGACGAGATTCTCCGTGGTTGCCGGCGAGCGCATGATGGCTGCGACTTCCACGTAGCTGCTGTTGACGAACTCATGCAGCAGCACGCCCATCGCCTGACGCAGGGCGTTCTTGCCGGCCTCCGTGGCACAGGTCGAGGCAAGCTCGGCGCCCTGTTTTTTTGCCTGGGCCTTGAGCGTTTCGATCTTGCGATGGCGATCCGCAGCCTGCTGCGTCTTGTCGAGCCGTGCCATGTCGACGCCGAAGGATTCGGCGTTGGTCTGGCCGGGCGTTTTCTTGCGCTCGGACGTGGCCCAAGCGCGCTTGTCCTTGTCCTGCATGGACTGGTTGATGGCCTGCTCGGCGGGCACCAGATTCTCGGGCGCGTTCGCCATCTCGACGCGCTGCGCTTCGGTCATGAAGAGATTGGCGCCGCTGTCGATCTCGATGCTTTTTACCGAGTTCACATGATCGAGATGCATGCGTCCGTCGCGCGGCAATTCATTCCCCGTGTACGCGCTGACGATGGGGTCGTCCTGCTTGAACATCGCCTTGCGCTTGGCGGGAAGGTCCTTGTCGTAGGCCGTGCGGTCAATGGGGTTCGACTGCTTGTCCTGCCATTCCGAGTAGGCGGTGGCGTCGTCGTGCGTTGCCGTGACACCCTTTTCGAAATTGCGCAAGGTCGTGACGTTGCCGCCGGCCTTGTCGTCGAACATGGCCGGCGTGAGGCCGAACGGACCGATGATTTGTTGCAGGGTCTGCTGCCTGCAGCTCTCCAGCAGTTCGTCGAGGCGCCGCTCGCGCAATTCGCGAGGACTCGGTGCAGATGTCTCGGTCGAGAGTATTGCGCGGCTCGATGCGGCCGCAACGGGTTCTAACGTGGTCATGTTCGGAGCGCAATCCGGGGCGAATAGGAGAGGGTTTCGGCGCGCGGCGATTCAGGCGGTCCGTGGTCGCTGTCGTCAAGGTGCGGCATGAGGGATTTCATCGGCGATCCCCGGACGCCATCGCGGCCTCTTGTTCGCTGTTCCACCACGCCCAGTTTTCATATTTGAATGCGTGCCCGATTTGCGTTGTCGTGACCGATTCGACGCCGAGACTACGCGACTCCCCAGTTGAATAGCAAAGTACCTTCGCTATATCGGCATGCACGTCGATATTCTTTAGAAGAATGTGAAGCGACGACGAAATACAGGATCGCCGTCGTGTACGAGAGTACGGCGGCTAATGGCAGTGGACTTTCGAAAAAGTCTTTGATGGTAGAGATTGGCGCCGGATTTAAAGGCCAGAGTGCCTCGCGGTCCGGCAGCATACCGATCATCCGATGATCCTCGACGAGTGCATGGAAGACATTCGCGTGCTGATACGCGGCTGTCAGGATCGTGCGATGGATGTCGTCAATCTGAAGGTGAGCCGCGTCGGCGGGCTGACGAAGGCCAGGCAATGCCGCGATCTGGCCGTGACGTTGGGCATTTCACTCACCATCGAAGACTCGTGGGGCGGGGAGATCGCGATGGCCGCGCTTTGCCATCTCGCGCATGCGACGCCGTCGGGTTTTCACTTCCAGTCGTCGGCGTTCCATGAGTATCACGGTCTCACGATCGCGTCGGGCGGACCGGCACTGAAGGACGGTTATATGTCGGTATCGGATCAACCGGGGCTTGGCGTCAAGCCGAGGATGGAGGTGCTCGGCGAGCCTGTCGCGGTGGTCGGTCGGGCGGAGTGATCGGGGCTGCAGGGGCGCACGCGTTTATCCGGTGGAATCGCGTGCCGGTTTTCGGGTGACCCCGTGTGCCAGAACGCAGGCGGTGCGCACCTCAAGAACGCGGGTAGTGCGCACCTCGACCTGCTGGTAGCGGCGGCGGCGGCGAACGCGGCGCGCGGCCACGTCGCCACCATGCTACCGGCGCTCACTTACACGGCCGCGTTGCGATTCGCCTCGATCACCGTCAACGCCGTCATGTTCACGATCCGCCGCACGGTCGCGCTCGAAGTGAGAATATTCACCGGCCCATTCACGCCCAACAGGAACGGCCCCACCGCAACGTTGCTGCCGGCTTCGGTCTTGAGCAGGTTATACGCAATATTCCCCGCATCGACGTTCGGACACACGAGCAGGTTCGCCGCGCCCTTCAGCGGCGACATCGGCAGCAGCCGCGCCCGCAGCGCTTCATCGAGCGCACAGTCGCCGTGCATCTCGCCATCCGCCTCGATATCCGGCGCCTGCGCGCGAATGATCTCCAGCGCCCGGCGCATCTTCACGCCCGACGTCGCGCTCCCCGACCCGAAGTTCGACCGCGACAGCAGGGCAGCCTTCGGCGTCAGATTCAGCCACTCCATCTGCCGCGCGGCCGCGATCGTGAATTCCGCGATCTGCTCCGCATCGGGGTTGTCGTTGACGTGCGTGTCCACCAGCGCGACCGTCCGCTGATTGAGCAGCAGGATATTCATCGCCGCGTAGGTCGATGCATCGGGCTTCCTGCCGATCACTTCGTCCACGAACCGCAGGTGATTGTGATACTCGCCGACCGTTCCGCAGATCATCCCGTCCGCATCGCCGAGCCGCACCATCATCGCGCCGATCAGCGTCAGGCGGCGCCGCATTTCGACGCGCGCCATTTCCTTCGAGATGCCGTCGCGGCAGCGCAGTTCCCAATACGTCGTCCAGTACTGCGGGAAGCGCTCGTCGTATTCGGGATTGGTCACCTCGACGTCCTGGCCGAGACGCAGGCGCAGGCCGAACCGCTCGATCCGCGCCAGCAGCACCTCCGGACGGCCGACCAGGATCGGACGCGCGAGCTTCTCGTCGACGATGACCTGCACCGCACGGAGCACGCGCTCGTCTTCGCCTTCGGTGAACACGATGCGCGCCTTGCCGCCGTCACGCACGAGCTGGCGCGCGGTCGCGAACAGCGGCTTCATGAACGCGCCCGAGTGATAGACGAACTGCTGCAGCTGCTCGACATACGCATCGAGATCCGCGAGCGGGCGCGTCGCCACGCCGCCTTCGATCGCCGCCTTGGCCACGGCCGGTGCGATACGCACGATCAGGCGCGGATCGAACGGCTTCGGAATCAGGTATTGCGGGCCGAAGGACACCTCGTCCCCGCCATAGGCCGCCGCGACGATGTCGTTCTGCTCTTCCTGCGCGAGGCCGGCGATCGCGTGAACCGCGGCAATTTCCATTTCGCGGGTGATGGTCGTTGCGCCCACATCCAGCGCGCCGCGGAAAATGTACGGGAAGCACAGGACGTTGTTGACCTGGTTCGGGAAGTCCGAGCGGCCGGTCGCGATCACGACGTCGTCGCGCGTCGCATGCGCGAGTTCCGGGAAGATCTCCGGCGTCGGATTGGCGAGCGCGAGAATCAGCGGACGCGCGGCCATCGCCTTCAGCATTTCCGGCTTCAGAATGCCGCCGACCGACAGGCCGAGGAACACATCGGCGCCGCCGATCACTTCAGCGAGCGTGCGCGCATCGGTTTCCTGCGCGAATCGTTCCTTGGCCGGATCCATCAGCGTGGTGCGGCCGCGATAGACGACGCCTTCGATATCGGTCGCCCAGACGTTCTCGATCGGCAGCCCGAGGTCGACGAGCAAGTCGAGGCAGGCGAGCGCCGCGGCGCCGGCGCCCGACGTCACGACCTTCACTTCCTTGATCGACTTCCCGACCACCTTCAAGCCGTTGATGAACGCGGCGGCGACGGTGATGGCGGTGCCATGCTGGTCGTCGTGGAAGACGGGGATCTTCATGCGCTCGCGCAGCTTGCGCTCGACGGTGAAGCACTCCGGCGCCTTGATGTCCTCGAGGTTGATCCCGCCGAAGGTGGGTTCGAGGCCGGCGATGATGTCGACGAGCTTGTCCGGATCGGTCTCGTTGATCTCGATGTCGAACACGTCGATCCCGGCGAACTTCTTGAACAGCACGGCCTTGCCTTCCATGACCGGCTTCGACGCGAGCGCGCCGATGTTGCCCAGACCCAGCACGGCGGTGCCGTTGGTGATCACGCCCACCAGATTTCCGCGGCTCGTGAAGCGGTGCGCGTTCAGCGGCTCGGCGGCGATCGACTCGCACACGCTGGCGACGCCGGGCGTGTAGGCGAGCGCGAGATCGCGCTGCGTCACGAGGGGCTTGCTGGCGACGACGGAGATCTTCCCCGGGGTCGGAAACTCGTGATAGTCGTACGCGGCCTGCTGCTGGGTCTCTGTCTGTTTCATGTTCTTGGGTCCGGGCATGCGCGCCAGGCCAGTCCCGACGCGATCCATGGAGGTGATTCTAGGGATCGGCCATAAGGAGATGATTCTGTTTTAATATCGGTCCATCACTTTTTCATGATGGCGTGGCGGTCCGGCAATGACATTCGACGCGAACGACGTGGTCAGGCGCCTTGGCGCGCGCCTGAAGATGCGGCACCTGATGCTGTTGCTGCAGATCCAGCAGCACGGGTCGCTGACGCGCGTCGCGGAGCACATGGCCAGCAGCCAGCCCGCCGTGACGAACGCGCTGTCCGAACTGGAGAGCATGTTCGGCACGCCGCTGTTCGAGCGCACGTCGCGCGGGATGCGGCCGACCGCGCTCGGTTCGGTCGTGCTCGAGCGGGCCCGGGCGATGCTGAAGGATCTCGACCATCTCGCCCGCGAGATGGAGGCGGTCGCGGCCGGCCATGCGGCGCATCTGCATATCGGCGTGATTCCGTTTATTTCGGGCCAGATGCTGTCGGCGGCGCTCAAGCGCCTGCAGTCGCGGATGGAACGGCGCCTGACCGTGACGATCCACGAAGGCACCAGCGACCAGCTGCTGCTGCAGCTCAAGGACCACAGCGTCGACCTCGTGATCGGGCGGGCGTCGTCGGCGGTCGATCTGGGGCAGGTCTCCTTCGAAGTGCTGTACCAGCAGCAGCCCCGGATGATCGCGAGCCGGCGCCTCGCCGCGAAACTGGCGCGCACGAAGCTCGACTGGGAGAAGCTGCACGCGCTGGACTGGATTCTCGGCGCGCCGCATACGCCGATGCGGGAGCAGGTGACCGACCTGTTCCTGTCGGCGGGCATCGCGCCGCCCGTGCCGATCGTCGAAAGCTACTCGTCGAAGCTGATCGGCGAAATGATCGCGTCGAGCGACGACGCGGTGTCGATCGTGCCGGCCGATATCGCCGAAGAAATGGTGCGCATCGCCGGCGTCGCGATCGTGCCTTACTCGCTGGTCTGGACGCTGCCGCCGATCGCGCTGTTTACCCGCGCCGGCGAATCGCATGCGCCGACGCGGGATCTGCTGGTGCAGGCGCTGCGCGAGATCTGCAGGGAAACGTACGTCGACGTGCAGCGATAGCGCGTCGGGCGCCGGCCCGCACCCGCGGGGCCGGAAGTGGCACCACGCCCGCTCCAGTGTCGCCGCCGAAGCACGCCCCGTCGACATCCATCACGCCGCATCCGGGCAAACCCCTCTCCGCCAGAATTCGACCAAAACCCCCGCCGCACAAGCCACCGCCCACGCATAGTGGTTTCCACCCATAGTCGCAAATAGTCAAGAACAGGTCGCCGCCGGTCGTCTTGCGACCAATATGGCTCGTTACTTTTACACCCACGATGCAGGCCGGGACGCACTCCGCGAACCTGTCGGACATCGGTCCAACCGGGAGAAACCATGAAGTCGACAAAGATCGCCGCGTTCGTCGCGGCCGTGCTGGCGACCGGCGCATTCGCGACCGCGGCGCAGGCCGAAACGGATGCCGCGACCTGCCGCAACGTACGCTTCGCGGACATCGGCTGGACCGATATCACGTCCACCACGGCGCTCGCGTCGACGGTGTTCGAAGGGCTCGGCTACAAGCCCACGACGACGATCGCATCGGTGCCGATCTCGTTCGCCGGCCTGAAGAGCAAGCAGCTCGACATCTCGCTCGGCTACTGGTGGCCGGTGCAGCAGAAGCAACTCCAGCCGTTCCTCGACAGCAAGTCGATCAACGTGGTCGAACCGCCGAACCTGTCGGGCGCGAAGGCGACGCTCGCGGTGCCGAGCTACGAATACCAGGCCGGCCTGAAGACCTTCGAGGACATCGCGAAACACCGCGCGGAACTCGACGGCAAGATCTACGGGATCGAGCCGGGCAGCAGCGCGAACGCGACGATCCAGAAGATGATCGACACGAACCAGTACGGCCTTGGCGGCTTCAAGCTGGTCGAATCGAGCGAGGCGGGGATGCTCGTCACGGTCGAGCGCGCGATCCGCGAGAAGAAGTGGGTCGTGTTCCTCGGCTGGGAACCGCATCCGATGAACATCCAGATCAGCATGAACTACCTGTCCGGCGGCGATGCGTCGTTCGGCCCGAACTACGGCGAAGCGCGCGTGTACACGCTGACGGCGCCCGATTTCATCTCGCGCTGCCCGAACGCGGGCAAGCTCGTCGAGAACCTGCGCTTCACGACGCAGCTCGAGAACCAGCTGATGCAGTCGGTGATGAACAAGACAAAGCCGTCCGACGCCGCGAAGGCGTACCTGAAGAAGAATCCGCAGGTGCTCGATGCCTGGCTCGCCGGCGTCAAGACGTTCGACGGCAAGGACGGCCTGCCTGCCGTGAAGGCCTATCTCGGCCTGTAACGGCCCGTGCGCGCCGTATGCGTGCGGCGCGCGGCGACAAATCATCTGCAGTACGACAGAAATCGAGCGGCACGAACCAAAGCAAGCGAGGGTATTCAGCATGAACCACGAAGTCATCATCACCTGCGCGGTCACCGGCGCGGGCGATACGGTCGGCAAGCATCCGGCGATTCCGGTCACGCCGAAGGAAATCGCGGCCGCGGCGATCGAAGCCGCGAAGGCCGGCGCGACGGTCGCGCATTGCCATGTCCGCGATCCGCAGACGGGCCGCGGCAGCCGCGACCCGAACCTGTACCGCGAAGTGGTCGACCGGATCCGCTCGGCCGACGTCGACGTGATCATCAACCTGACGGCCGGCATGGGCGGCGATCTGGAGATCGGCCCGGGCGAGGACCCGATGCGCTTCGGCAAGGGCACCGATCTCGTCGGCGGCCTCACGCGCCTCGCGCACGTCGAGGAACTGCTGCCGGAAATCTGCACGCTCGACTGCGGCACGCTGAATTTCGGCGACGGCGACTACATCTACGTGTCGACGCCCGCGCAACTGCGCGCCGGCGCCAAGCGCATCCAGGAACTCGGCGTGAAGCCGGAGCTGGAAATCTTCGATACGGGCCATCTGTGGTTCGCGAAGCAGTTGCTGAAGGAAGGGCTGCTCGACGATCCGCCGCTGTTCCAGCTGTGTCTCGGCATTCCGTGGGGCGCGCCGGCCGACACCGGCACGATGAAGGCGATGGTCGACAACCTGCCGCCGGGCGCGCACTGGGCCGGCTTCGGGATCGGCCGCATGCAGATGCCGATGGTCGCGCAGGCGATGCTGCTCGGCGGTCACGTGCGCGTCGGCCTCGAAGACAACATCTGGCTCGATCGCGGCGTGCACGCGACCAACGGCACGCTCGTCGAGCGCGCGCGGGAAATCATCGAACGCCTCGGCGGACGCGTGCTGACGCCGGCCGAAGGGCGTCGCAAGCTCGGCCTGCCGGCGCGCGGCGAGCGTCTGCTCGAACGCCGCGCGGTGGCCGAGTTCGCGTGAGTGTTCAAGGCTGATTCCGATTCAATGCGGCGGCGCGCACGAGCGCGGCCGCCGTCCGATTCCCTAGATTTGAAGGATGCGTTGACATGGCAGTGAAGACCGACATCAAGACGTTCGCCGCGATCGGCACCGGCGTGATCGGCAGCGGGTGGATTTGCCGTGCGCTCGCGCACGGTCTCGACGTGGTCGTGTGGGACCCCGCGCCGGGCGCGGAAGAACGGCTGCGCGCGAACGTCGCGAATGCGTGGCCCGCGCTCGAACGCGTCGGCCTCGCGCCGGGCGCCGATCCCGCGCGGCTGCGCTTCGAATCGACGATCGAGGCCTGCGTCGCCGACGCGGACTTCATCCAGGAAAGCGCACCCGAGCGCGAGGCGCTGAAGCTCGAGCTGCACGAACAGATCAGCCGCGCGGCGAAGCCCGACGCGATCATCGCCTCGTCGACGTCGGGGCTGCTGCCGACCGACTTCTATGCACGTGCGACGCATCCGGAGCGCTGCGTGGTCGGCCATCCGTTCAATCCGGTCTACCTGCTGCCGCTCGTCGAGGTGCTCGGCGGCGCGCGCACGTCGCCGGAGGCAGTCGAGGCGGCGATGGAGATCTATCGCTCGCTCGGCATGCGGCCGCTGCACGTGCGCAAGGAAGTGCCGGGCTTCATCGCGGACCGGCTGCTCGAAGCGTTGTGGCGCGAGGCGCTGCATCTCGTCAACGAAGGCGTCGCGACGACCGGCGAGATCGACGATGCGATCCGCTTCGGCGCGGGCATCCGCTGGTCGTTCATGGGCACGTTCCTGACCTATACGCTGGCCGGCGGCGACGCGGGCATGCGACACTTCATGCAGCAGTTCGGCCCCGCGCTCGAACTGCCATGGACGAAGCTGGTCGCGCCGAAGCTGACCGACGCACTGATCGACAGCGTCGTCGAAGGCACGAGCGAGCAGCAGGGCACGCGCAGCATCAAGGAACTCGAACGCTATCGCGACGAGTGCATCACCGAGGTGCTGAAGGCGATCGCCGCGGTGAAGGCGCGGCACGGGATGCGTTTCGAGGACTGAATGAACATGACCGGCGATACCCCGCTGACGATTTACCGCGACGTCGTGCGGCCCGAGTGGGTCGACTACAACGGCCATCTGCGCGACGCGTTCTACCTGCTGATCTTCAGCTTCGCGACCGATGCGTTGCTGGACCGCATCGGTCTCGACGACGCGGCTCGTCGCGAGCGGGGCCGCTCGGTCTACACGCTCGAAGCGCACGTGAACTATCTGCAGGAGATCAAGGAAGGCACGCGCGTGCGCGTCGATGCGCGGGTGTTCGCGCACGACGCGAAGCGGCTGCACCTGTATCTCGAACTGTTCGCGGACGGGCACGACGGCGCGGTGTCGGCGAGCGAGCAGATGCTGCTGCACGTCGACACGCGCGGCGGCGCGAAATCGGCGCCGTTCGACGACGACGTCGCCGCGCGCGTGGCCGAGCTGCATGCATTGCAGCGCGATTGCGCGGCGCCTGCGTATGCGGGCCGCGTGATCGGGCTGCCGCCGCGCCGCTAGCGTCGACGTTAAACCTTGGACCGCGGAGCACACACGATGCTCGAACCGGAAATCGCGGCGTTCGTCGCAGCCGTCGACGCGTGGTATCCGGCCGACGCAGCGGTGCGCACGCCCGACGCGCAACGCCGCATCTACGATCGCTTCGCGGCCGCATGGACGCCCGCCGAACTGCCGGCCGGCATCGTGCGGCACGATGCGGTGTGGCACGCGCCGGACGGACACGCGATCGCGCTGCGGCGCTACGCGCCCGCGCAGGGTGAGCCGCGCGGCACCGTGCTGTTCTTTCATGGCGGCGGCTTCGTCGTCGGCTCGCTCGACAGTCACGCGCTGATCACCGCGCGACTGGCGGCCGACACGGGGCTGGCCGTGATCGCGGTCGACTACCGGCTCGCGCCCGAGCATCGCGCGCCGGCCGCGCTCGACGATTGCCTGGCCGTCACGCGTGCCGCGCGCGACGCAGCGCGCTGGCCGTTCGACTCATGCGCGCGACCGCTGACGCTCGCGGGCGACAGCGCGGGCGGCAACCTCGCGGCCGCCGTCGCGACCGCGCTGCGCGACGCGGGCGAAGACGGCATCGACGGGATCGCACTCGTTTATCCGATGCTCGGCTTCGAACCGCAATCGCCGGCGCGCGAAACGGAAGCGCACGCACCGATGCTGACGCTCGACGACGTTCATCACTATCGCGCGCTGTACTGGGGCGATGCGGATGAAACCGCGTTCGACGACGCGCCGCTGCTGCGCGCGTCGGTGCCGCTCGCGGCGTCGTGTTTCGATGGACTACCGCCCGTGCTCGCGATCGGCGCGGAACACGATCCGCTGCGCGACGATGCACGCGTCTATGTCGAGCGCATTCTTGCGGCAGGCGGCGCCGCGCGTTACTGGAGGGGAGAGGGACTGGTGCACGGTTGCTGGCGCGCGCTCGGAACGAGCCCGCAGGCAGCGCGGATGCACCGGATGATCGGCGGGTTTCTGCTCGCACCATACGCGTAGCGGGCGTTTCCGGGAGGCAACGATGCAGGCAGCGCAACACCGTATCGAGGACTGGCGGACCTTCTCCGCCGACGCGGCCATTGCGGCGGCGACGATCAGCGATGGAGCGGTGGACGTCGAGTGGAGCGACACGCGACGATCGCCGTTTCATTTCGACTGGTTGCGCGACAACTGCGCGTGTTCCGCATGCGTGCATGCGGTCACGCGCGAACAGGTGTTCGAGATCGCCGACGCGCGCGAGGATCTGTCGGCGCTTGTCGTGCATGTCGAAACCGATGGCGCGCTGCACGTCGAGTGGAACGACGGGCATCGCAGCACATGGTCGCCGGGATGGTTGCGCGCGCACGCCTACGACGATGCGTCGCGCGCGGAGCGCCAGGCCGCGCACGGGCGGCACGTGTGGACCGGCGACGACGCGACGGCGATCGGCGTGTTCGCGTGGCGTGACGTGATGGACGACGACGGCGCGTTGCTCGCATGGCTCGCCGCGCTGCAGCGCACCGGGCTGACGCTCGTCGAGGGCGTGCCGGCCGAACGCGGCCGGGTCGACCAGATCGCGCGTCGTATCGGCCTGATCCGCGAAAGCAATTTCGGCGTGCTGTTCGACGTCGAATCGAAGCCGCGGCCGGACAGCAATGCGTATACGTCGCTCAACCTGCCGCCGCACACCGACCTGCCGACGCGTGAATTGCAGCCGGGCGTGCAGTTCCTGCATTGCCTCGCGAACGATGCAACGGGCGGAGACAGTGTCTTCCTCGACGGCTTCGCGCTCGCGGATGCGCTGCGGCGCGAATATCCGGCCGATTTCGGGCACCTTGCGTCGACACCGTTCGAGTTCTGGAACAAGAGTGCGAACAGCGACTACCGCTGTTCAGCGCCGGTGATCGGGCTCGATGCGCGCGGCAACGTGACCGAGGTGCGCGTCGCGAACTTCCTGCGCGGGCCGCTCGATGCGCCGGCCGATGCGATGGCGGCTGTCTATCGTGCATACCGGCGTTTTCTCGCGCTGGCGCGCGAGCCGCGCTTTCGCGTGCAGCGCCGGCTGCGGGCCGGCGACATGTGGGCGTTCGACAACCGTCGTGTGATGCATGCGCGCACGGAGTTTGATCCATCGACGGGCCGCCGGCATCTGCAGGGGTGTTACGTCGATCGCGACGAGCTGTTGTCGCGCTGGCGTGTGCTGTCGCGTGCGGCGCCTGCGGCAGCCGCGGCGCGCTGATCGGCGCGCTCGGCTTCGTTACGCATACCTCGCCAGCGAAAAAGCGCCCGGACGCAACGCGCCCGGGCGAAGCCACCCGCTGCCGGGCGGCGGAGGTATGCGTTTCACAAAAAAGACGAGCCCGCATGGCGGGCTCGTCCGGATACCACTTCATCGCGCGATGCGCGGTGCGCCCGCCGGGGGCGCGTCGGCTTACTGGCCGAAGAAGACCGAGTCGCGAGCGTTCGACGACGCTGCGGCAACCGGGGCGCCCGAGTGGACGACCGGCGCCGGTTGCGCGCCGTAGCCGCTGGCGTCGGCACCATGAACACGCGCTTCCGCCGACTGGATGTCGTTCGGGTAGTACGGGCTCGACAGGCCCGGCTTGTAGCCGGCTTGTTCGAGCTGGACCAGTTCGTTGCGGACTTGTGCGCGGGTCACGGTGCTTTGTGCGAAAGCGCCGAACGAAGCGGACAGGGCGACAGCGGCAACAACTGCGGAAACGAGCGATTTCATGATGACCTCCGGTGTTTTATTGAGTTCGCTTTCGACACCATGTCTGCAGCGATTGACTAAATGTTAGTCACCGGGTGGTTCAGGGTAAACGCTGATTTTGACGATAGATTGTTTCCAGGGTGGTAACAGTGAGCCGTCGAATCAAGCTTTCATCGCGCTTTCATTTCTGTAAATGCAATAAGTATGAACAATATTGAGACGAGGAGCGTGCAATTCAGCGCACCTCGGCCGCTGTGTCGAACGGCTCGGCGGGCGGTCGACCGGCAGGCACGCTCGAACTCAGGAAACGCACGCCCGTCGCGGCTTCGGAGGCTTCCCACAGCAGCGCGGCCATGGCCACGTCGCGTGCCGCGCGCGGCACGCTCGCAGGTGCCGGCAGGCCGCGCGACTCGAACCAGCCGGACGGTCCGATGTACGAGCCGCCGGTGAGATCGGGCGACGTCGCCGCATGAATGGCAGGTAACGCCCCCTGGTCGGCCGGTTGTGCGAGATAACGGTTCGCCGCGCGCATCAGCGCGGCGCGCGTGGGCGAGCTGTCCATCGCGGGGCCCGCGAACTGCAGGTTGGTCGCCGCGTAGCCGGGATGCGCGGCGACGCTGATCCCCGCGAACGCCGCGCGCTGGAAGCGGCGCTGCAGTTCGATCGCGAACACGAGGTTCGCGAGCTTGCTGTCGCAGTAGGCAAGATAGCGGTTATAGCGGTGCTCGGCGCGCAGATCGTCGACGCGGATCCGGCCGCCGCGGTTGAAGCCGCTCGACATCGTCACGACGCGCGCCCGACGCGCGGCGCGCAGCGCCGGCAGCAGATGGCCGGTCAGCGCGAAATGGCCGAGGTGGTTGGTGCCGAACTGCATCTCGAAGCCGTCGCGCGTGTACCGCAGCGGCAGGAACATCACGCCGGCGTTGTTGCAGAGGATGTCGACACGGCCGTGGCGGTCGGAGACGTCGGCGGCGAAGTGCTGGATCGACGCGAGATCGGCGAGGTCGAGCGGATCGACTTCGACCCGAGCGGCGGGATGGAGCCGGCGAATCGCATCGGCGGCCTGCGCGGCGCGCGCGGCATCGCGGCAGCCCATCACGACGGTCGCGCCCTTGGCGGCCAGCGTTTCCGCGATCTGCCAGCCGAGGCCGCTGTTGGCGCCGGTCACGACCGCGACCTTGCCGCCTTGCGCCGGGACGTGGCGCGCACTCCATGCATGCATGTCTGCCTCCATCGGCGTGGCCGGTGCGCCACGACGCGTAATCGTTACATTGAGTGGTGTAACGATAGTCCGCGCAGGCGAGACAGACAAGCGGGGGAATTAGACCGGCGGTTCTAGGGCGGGCTTGCGCATCACGCAGCGAGCCCCTGCGCGCGATGGTCGGCGGGCCTTACCGGCTGCCGGCCAGCGCGAGCACTTCGGCGGCGGAGATCATCGCGGCCGCGTTCGCGGGTGCCGGGCGCTCGGCCGGGCGGAACACTTCGTCGCCGCGCTGGATGATCTGGCGCGACAGCGCGCAGGTGCCGGTGCGCTGCGCGAAGCGGCGGCGCCAGCGCTGTTCGCCGTAATGACAGCGGCCGGGTTCAACCCAGCGGACGACGAGCAGCGTATCGGAACGTTCGAGAATTTCGACGTGGACGTCGGCGGGATCGAGCGCAGGCAGGGATTTGGAGGCCTTCATTTTGCCGTTTCCTAAAGCTCGTGCGGTTCGGCCATGGCAGTGGATGTCACTACCCAAGGGCGAATCCGTAGCGGTTTCCATGAGTGGTGCGCTAAATGTAAGCGTCTGTGACCGGAAAAAACATCCTGTCTGGCTCAAATTACCTTTTGCCGATTTAGAAACAATCGACGCGCATTTTCTTGAGAAACCAGCGACAAAAGCGCCCCGGACGTGAGACGCCCGGGGCGGAAAATCGGCCCGCGCCACCGTGTCTGCTCGCTCAGTCACGTGGACACCGCGGGGGACGGAGGTGCCCGTCGGAGATCGGCGACGGGCGGGGTGCGGTGGTCCGGGAAGCGCGGTCCGGCAACACCATGATCGCGCGCGCCCCCGGTTGAGACCCTGACGGGAACATGACTTTTCTGTCAGTTTCGCCGCGCCGGCCCCTCGACCCAGGCTCCTGGGGATGGCGCAAACGCCCGCCGATATTGGCTTTGCACGACACGCCGCGGATCGGCGGAACCCGAAAAAAAACGGTAATCGAAGCCCGCGGCACCGCCTCCCGCCCGATTCGCACACTCGGGAAAATACTGAATCCCGCGATCGTGACAAATCCGGAATCTGTCCTATGATTGGTTGGACCTTTGGTCCTTTGTGCCAATCAGCCGGCTCGGCCGGCTTCTCCGGGAGGGGTGCTCATGAGATTGCAGGGCAAGCGCGCGCTGGTGACGGCGGCCGGGCAGGGTATCGGCCGGGCGACCGCGCTGCGGTTCGCAAGCGAGGGCGCCGACGTGCTGGCGACCGACATCAACGAAGCGGCGCTCGCGCAACTCGCGGCCGACGCCGAACGCGCGGGCGGGCGGCTGGCCACGCGGCGGCTCGACGTGACCGATGCCGGCGACGTTGCCGCACTCGCCGCGCAGGAGCGCGTGTTCGACGTGCTGTTCAACTGCGCGGGCTTCGTGCACCACGGCTCGATCCTCGACTGCGACGACGACGCGTGGGCGTTCTCGCTGAACCTCAACGTCACGTCGATGTACCGGCTGATCCGCGCGCTGCTGCCCGCGATGCTGACAGCAGGCGGCGCGTCGATCATCAACATGGCGTCGGCCGCGTCGAGCGTGAAGGGCGTGCCGAACCGCTTCGTCTACGGCACGACCAAGGCGGCCGTGATCGGCCTGACCAAGGCGGTGGCCGCCGATTTCGTCGAGCAGCGCATCCGCTGCAACGCGATCTGCCCGGGCACGATCGAGTCGCCGTCGCTGGAGCAGCGGATCGCCGAGCAGGCGCGCACGCGCCAGGTGTCGACCGACACCGTGCGCCAGGCGTTCGTCGCGCGCCAGCCGATGGGCCGCATCGGCACCGCGGACGAAGTGGCCGCGCTCGCGCTGTATCTCGCGTCCGACGAAGCGTCGTTCACCACCGGCGCGATTCACCTGATCGATGGCGGCTGGTCAAACTGACCGTGTCAAGCCGACCGCGTCTTCCCATTCACTTTCCGTTTCCGCTTGGACGACATGAAACTGCTGAGATTTGGCGACAAACACCATGAAAAACCGGGCCTGCTCGATGCGCAGGGCAAGATCCGCGACCTGTCGGGCGTGATCGACGACATCGCCGGCGACGCGCTGACGCCCGCGTCGCTCGCGCGGCTGGGCGACATCGACCCGTCGTCGCTGCCGCTCGTCGAAGGCACGCCGCGGCTCGGCGCATGCGTCGGCCGCGTCGGCAAGTTCATCTGCATCGGGCTCAACTATTCCGACCACGCGGCCGAATCGGGAATGGAAGTCCCGAAGGAGCCGGTCGTGTTCGGCAAATGGACGAGCGCGATCTCGGGGCCGAACGACGACGTCGAGATTCCGCGCGGCTCGGAGAAGACCGACTGGGAAGTCGAGCTCGGCGTCGTGATCGGCCAGGGCGGCCGCTATATCGACGAAGCCGATGCGCTGTCGCACGTCGCCGGCTACTGCGTGGTGAACGACGTGTCGGAGCGCGAATACCAGCTCGAACGCGGCGGCACGTGGGACAAGGGCAAGGGCAACGACACGTTCGGCCCGCTCGGCCCGTGGCTCGTGACGGCCGACGAAGTGCCCGATCCGCACGCGCTGCGGCTGTGGCTGGAGGTTGACGGCCACAGCTACCAGAACGGCACGACCGCGACGATGGTGTTCCGCGTGCCGCACCTGATCAGCTACCTGAGCCGCTTCATGAGCCTGCAGCCGGGTGACGTGATCTCGACCGGCACGCCGCCGGGCGTCGGCCTCGGCCAGAAGCCGCCCGTCTATCTGCGCGCCGGGCAGGTGATCACGCTCGGCATCGACGGGCTCGGCGAGCAGCGCCAGCGCACCGTGCAGGCCTGATTTCCTTTAACGGACGGTTCGCCATGCCTATCATTCGATCGATGCGCGTCCTCGACGTGCGCTTCCCGACCTCGCGCCAGCTCGACGGTTCCGACGCGATGAATCCGGACCCCGATTATTCGGCCGCATACGTCGTGCTCGAAACCGACCACGACGGGCTCGAAGGCCACGGGCTCACGTTCACCATCGGGCGCGGCAACGAAATCTGCTGCGCGGCGATCGACGCGATGCGTCACCTCGTCGTCGGCCTCGACCTCGACTGGATCCGCGAGGACATGGGCCGCTTCTGGCGGCACGTGACGTCGGACAGCCAGTTGCGCTGGATCGGCCCGGACAAGGGCGCGATCCACCTGGCGACGGGCGCCGTCGTCAACGCGGTGTGGGATCTGTGGGCGAAGGCAGTCGGCAAACCGCTGTGGCGGCTCGTTGCCGACATGAGCCCCGAGGAAATCGTGCGGGCGATCGATTTCCGCTACCTGACCGACTGCCTGACGCAGCACGAGGCGCTCGACCTGCTGCGCCGGCAGGTGCCCGGCAAGGCCGCGCGGATCGCGACGCTCGAGCGCGAAGGCTACCCGTGCTACACGACGTCGGCGGGCTGGCTCGGCTACAGCGACGACAAGTTGCGCCGGCTGTGCCGCGAGGCGGTGGATGCCGGGTTCGACTACGTGAAGCTGAAGGTCGGCGCGAACCTGGAGGACGACATCCGCCGCGTGACGATCGCGCGCGAGGTGATCGGCCCGGACCGCAAGCTGATGATCGACGCGAACCAGGTGTGGGAAGTCGACGAGGCGATCGACTGGGTGCGCGAGCTGGCGTTCGCGAAACCGTGGTTCATCGAGGAGCCGACGAGCCCCGACGACGTCGAAGGGCATCGCAAGATCCGCGACGCGATCGCGCCCGTGCAGGTCGCGACCGGCGAGATGTGCCAGAACCGCGTGCTGTTCAAGCAGTTCATCGCGCGCGGGGCGATCGACGTCGTGCAGATCGACGCATGCCGGCTCGGCGGTGTGAACGAGATTCTCGCGGTGATGCTGCTGGCCGCGAAGTACGGGCTGCCGGTGTGTCCGCATGCGGGCGGCGTCGGGCTGTGCGAATACGTGCAGCATCTGTCGATGATCGACTACGTGTGCATTTCAGGCACGAAGGAAGGGCGCGTGACCGAATACGTCGATCACCTGCACGAGCATTTCGTCGAGCCGTGCGTCGTGCGCGGCGCGGCGTACATGCCGCCGACCGCGCCCGGCTTCTCGATCGAGATGAAGCCGGAATCGCTCGAGCAGTATCTGTTCCGCGGCTGAAGCAAGCGCACCCCGCGCGCGGCCTGCGCGGCGATAACATGAACGACGGAGACGCGAAGTGGATTTGAATCTGCAAGACAAGGTCGTGATCGTGACCGGCGGCGCGTCGGGCATCGGCGCCGCGATCTCGATGCGGCTGGCCGGCGAAGGCGCGATTCCGGTGGTGTTCGCGCGCCACACGCCGGACGACGGCTTCTGGCGCGCGCTTGCGCAGAAGCAGCCGCGCGCCGCGTGCGTGTCCGTCGAACTGCAGGACGATGCGCAATGCCGCGACGCGGTCGCACAAACCGTCACGCGCTTCGGCCGCATCGACGGCCTCGTCAACAATGCGGGCATCAACGACAGCGTCGGGCTCGATGCCGGGCGCGACGCGTTCGTCGCATCGCTCGAGCGCAACCTGATCCACTACTACGTGATGGCGCATTACTGCGTGCCGCACCTGAAGGCGACGCGCGGCGCGATCGTCAACATCTCGTCGAAGACGGCCGTCACCGGGCAGGGCAACACGAGCGGCTATTGCGCATCGAAGGGCGCGCAACTCGCGCTCACGCGCGAATGGGCCGTCGCACTGCGCAACGACGGCGTGCGTGTGAACGCGGTGATTCCGGCCGAGGTGATGACGCCGCTCTACCAGAGCTGGATCGCGGGGTTTGACGACCCCGAGGCGAAGGTCGCCGAAATCGCCGGCAAGGTGCCGCTCGGCAAGCGCTTCACGACCGCCGACGAGATCGCCGACACGGCCGTGTTCCTGCTGTCGGAGCGCGCGTCACACACGACGGGCCAGTGGCTGTTCGTCGATGGCGGCTATACGCATCTCGATCGCGCGATCGGCTGAGGACGGCGATCCATGCAACCCGATCTGAACCCGACGGCCGCCGCCCCCGCCGCGCTGATTGCGCTGACCGGCGTCAGCAAGCGCTTTCCGGGCGTGCAGGCGCTCGACGATTGCCGCTTCGACCTGCGCGCCGGCGAAGTGCATGCGCTGATGGGCGAGAACGGCGCCGGCAAGTCGACGCTGATGAAGATTCTCGCCGGTGTGTACCAGAAGGACGAAGGCGAGATCCGGATGGACGGCCGCGCGGTGGAGATCGACGATCCGCGTGCCGCGCAGGCGCTCGGGATCGGCATCATCCATCAGGAACTGAACCTGATGAACCACCTGAGCGTCGCGCAGAACATCTTCATCGGGCGCGAGCCGCGCGGCCGCTTCGGCGTGTTCGTCGACGAGGACAAGTTGAACCGCGACGCGGCCGCGATCTTCGCGCGGATGCGGCTCGATCTCGATCCGCGCACGCCGGTCGGCCGGCTGACGGTCGCGAAGCAGCAGATGGTCGAGATCGCGAAAGCGCTGTCGTTCGATTCGCGCGTGCTGATCATGGACGAGCCCACCGCCGCGCTGAACAACGCGGAGATCGCCGAGCTGTTTCGCATCATCGGCGACCTGCGCGCGCACGGCGTCGGCATCGTCTACATCTCGCACAAGATGGACGAACTGCGCCAGATCGCCGATCGCGTGACGGTGATGCGCGACGGCAAGTATGTCGCGACCGTGCCGATGGCCGGCACGTCGATGGACACGATCATCGCGATGATGGTCGGCCGTCAGCTCGATGCGACGTTCCGCACGCCGCCCGATACGTCGGCCAACGAGGTCGCGCTCGAAGTGCGCGGGCTGTCGCGCGGCCGCGCGATCCGCGACGTCGGCTTCACGCTGCGGCGCGGCGAGATCCTCGGCTTCGCGGGGCTGATGGGCGCGGGCCGCACCGAGGTCGCGCGCGCGGTGTTCGGCGCGGACCCGGTCGACGCGGGCGAGATCCGCGTGCACGGCAAGACCGTGACGATCCGCACGCCGGCCGACGCGGTCCGGCACGGGATCGGTTATCTGTCGGAGGACCGCAAGCACTTCGGGCTCGCGGTCGGGATGGACGTGCAGAACAACATCGCGCTGTCGAGCATGCGGCGCTTCGTGCGCCGCGGCGTGTTCCTCGATGCGCGCGAGATGCGCGACACCGCGCAGTCGTACGTGCGGCAGCTCGCGATCCGCACGCCGTCGGTCGCGCAGCCGGCGCGGCTGTTGTCCGGCGGCAACCAGCAGAAGATCGTGATCGCGAAGTGGCTGCTGCGCGACTGCGACATCCTGTTCTTCGACGAGCCGACGCGCGGCATCGACGTCGGCGCGAAAAGCGAGATCTACAAGCTGCTCGACGCGCTCGCCGCCGACGGCAAGGCGATCGTGATGATCTCGTCGGAGTTGCCCGAGGTGCTGCGCATGAGCCACCGGATTCTCGTGATGTGCGAAGGGCGCGTGACCGGCGAATTGCGCGCGGCCGACGCCACGCAGGAAAAGATCATGCAGCTCGCGACGCAGCGCGAGTCGACCGTATTGTCCTGATTTCGACGCTTACCGATCATGTCCAACGATACGCATCCCGTTCCGCCCCTTGCTTCCAGCGACACGCAGGCCGCCGCATCGAGCCTGAAGTCGCGCTTCTTCAACCCGGCCGCGCGGCAGAAGCTGCTCGCGTTCGCGAGCCTCGTGCTGTTGATCGTGTTCTTCAGCTTCGCGTCGCCGAACTTCCTCGAAGTCGACAACCTCGTCGCGATCCTGCAGGCCACCGCCGTGAACGGCGTGCTGGCCGTCGCATGTACGTACGTGATCATCACGTCGGGTATCGACCTGTCGGTCGGCACGCTGATGACGTTCTGCGCGGTGATGGCGGGCGTCGTGCTGACGAACTGGGGGATGCCGCTGCCGCTCGGGATCCTGGCGGCGCTGTGCTTCGGCGCGCTGTCGGGCAGCGTGTCGGGCTTCGTGATCGCGAAGATGAAGGTGCCGCCGTTCATCGCGACGCTCGGCATGATGATGCTGCTCAAGGGGCTGTCGCTCGTGATCTCGGGCACGCGGCCGATCTACTTCAACGACACGCCGGGCTTCACGTCGATCGCGCAGGATTCGCTGATCGGCAGCCTGATTCCCGCGCTGCCGATCCCGAACGCGGTGCTGATCCTGTTCCTCGTCGCGATCGGCGCGTCGATCGTGCTGAACCGCACCCTCTTCGGCCGCTACACGTTCGCGCTCGGCAGCAACGAGGAAGCGCTGCGGCTGTCCGGCGTGAACGTCGATGCGTGGAAGATCGCCGTCTACACGTTCAGCGGCGCGGTGTGCGGGATCGCCGGGCTCCTGATCGCGTCGCGGCTGAATTCCGCGCAGCCTGCGCTCGGGCAGGGCTACGAGCTCGACGCGATCGCGGCCGTCGTGATCGGCGGCACGTCGCTGTCGGGCGGCGCGGGCAGCATCGTCGGCACCATCATCGGCGCGTTCATCATGAGCGTGCTGACCAACGGCCTGCGCATCATGTCGGTCGCGCAGGAATGGCAGACCGTCGTGACGGGCGTGATCATCATCCTCGCGGTCTACCTGGACATCCTGCGCCGGCGCCGCCGCTGACGTACGCACGAACGAACACGAACACAGGCGCTGCACCGCCGGCCGGGCCGGCATTTCAGTCGATACCAACCAAGGAGACGCGAAGTGATCAGGAGCAAGGTGTTGAACGCGATCGTCGGGCTGACGTTCGCCATCGGCGTGACGACCGGCGCGCAGGCGCAGGAAACCTACATCCCGCTGATCTCGAAGGGCTTCCAGCATCAGTTCTGGCAGGCCGTGAAGGCGGGCGCGATGCAGGCCGCGAAGGACTACAAGGTGAAGGTGACCTTCGAGGGCCCCGAAACCGAGGCGATGGTCGACAAGCAGATCGACATGCTGTCCGCCGCGATCGCGAAGAAGCCGGCCGCGCTCGGCTTCGCGGCGCTCGACAGCAAGGCCGCGCTGCCGCTCCTGAAGAAGGCGCAGGCCGAGAAGATTCCGGTCATCGCGTTCGACTCGGGCGTCGACAGCGACATCCCGGTCACGACCGCCGCGACCAACAACAAGGCCGCCGCCGCGCTCGCCGCCGACAAGCTCGCCGCGCTGATCGGCGACGAAGGCGAAGTGGCCGTGGTCGCGCACGACCAGACGAGCCGTACCGGCATCGATCGCCGCGACGGCTTTCTCGAGCGCATGAAGTCGGCGCACCCGAAGGTCAAGGTCGTGACCGTGCAGTACGGCGAGGGCGACCAGCTGAAGTCCACCGAAGTGACGAAGTCGATCCTGCAGGCCTATCCGAAGCTCAAGGGCCTGTTCGGCACCAACGAAGGCTCGGCGATCGGCGTGGTGAACGGTGTGCGCGAGATGAAGCGCAAGGTCGTCATCATCGGCTACGATTCGGGCAAGCAGCAGAAGGATGCGATCCGCAGCGGGCTGATGGCCGGCGCGATCACGCAGAACCCGGTCGGGATCGGCTACAAGACGGTTGAAGCGGCCGTGAAGGCAATCAAGGGCGAGAAGCTGCCGAAGGTCATCGATACCGGTTTCTACTGGTATGACAAGACCAATATCGACGACCCGAAGATCACGGCGGTGTTGTACGACTGAGCGCGACGTGATGGGATGCCGCGGGTGAGGGCGAACGACGAGGACACCATGGGCGCAGTGCGTATCGATTCCCATCAGCACTTCTGGCGTTACCGCGCGGCCGACTACCCGTGGATCGGCCCGGGGATGGGCGTGCTCGCCCGCGATTACCTGCCCGACGCGCTGTGGCCGCAGATGCATGCGCAGGCGCTCGGCGCGTCGATCGCGGTGCAGGCGCGCGCCGGGCGCGACGAGACGGCGTTCCTGCTCGATCTCGCCCGCGACGACCCGCGCATCGCGGCGGTGGTCGGCTGGGAGGATCTCGGTACGCCGGAACTCGCCGACCGGATCGCCGCATGGCGCAGCCCGAAGCTGCGCGGTTTTCGTCACCAGCTGCAGGACGAAGCCGACGTCGGCGCGTTCGTCGCGGATCCGGCGTTCAATCGCGGCGTCGCGTGGCTGCAGAAGAATGGCTATGTGTACGACGTGCTCGTGTTCGAACGTCAGTTGCCCGACGTGCGCGCGTTCTGCGCGCGGCACGATGCGCACTGGCTCGTGCTCGATCATGCCGGCAAGCCCGCGCTCGCCGAGTTCGACCGCGACGACACCGCGCTCGCAGGCTGGCGTGCCGGGTTGCGCGAGTTGGGCGCGCTGCCGCACGTCGTGTGCAAGCTGTCGGGGCTCGTGACCGAGACCGACTGGCGGCGCGGCCTGCGCGGGCAGGACATCCGGCACATCGAGCAATGCCTCGATGCCGCGCTCGACGCGTTCGGCCCGCAGCGGCTGATGTTCGGCTCGGACTGGCCCGTGTGCCTGCTCGCGGCGTCGTATGACGAAGTGGCGTCGCTGGTCGAGCGCTGGGCCGAGGCGCGATTGTCGGCGGCCGAACGCAACGCGTTGTGGGGCGGCACGGCCGCGCGTTGCTATGCGGTGCCCGGCGACCCGAAGCCCGGCATATAAAATAGGCGCGAATGGCCTGACGCGCCATTCGTCGGATCGTCCGCAACGCAATCGCTTACCTGTATCAACGTATGTCCATCCAGCCGATTCAGAACCGCCGCCTTTACCAGCAGATCGCCGACAAGCTCAGCGCGATGATCGAGTCCGGCGATTTCCCGCCGGGCAGCTATCTGCCGCCCGAGCGCGAACTGGCCGAGCAGTTCGGCGTGTCGCGCACGTCGGTGCGCGAGGCGTTGATCGCGCTCGAAGTCAGCGGGCTCGTCAGTGTGCGTGTCGGCGACGGCGTGAAGGTGCGCCACCCCGAGGCGGCTGCCGCACCGGAACCGCGGCCCGATACGAAGGTTGCGCCGTTCTCGATCGTCGAGATCGATCCCGAACTCGGCATCGCGCTCGATCTCGATACCGAAATCCCGCCGTTCGCGCTGCTGCAGGCGCGCCGGCTGATCGAGCCGGAAGCCGCGTCGCTCGCCGCGAAGCACGGTTCGGACGCGCAGATCGAAGGGATTCACGAGGCGTTCCTGCGCAACCAGGAGGACAACCGCAGCGGTTCGCTCACGCACCCGGGCGACCGGCTGTTCCATATCCGTATCGCGGAAGCGAGCGACAACCCGGCGTATGCGCTGATGATCAAGCAGTTGCTCGCGCACAAGTACGACCTGATGTTCCAGCGGCTGCAGTCGCTGTACATGCCGAACGACATGCCGCGCCGGTCGGAGCTCGAGCACCGCGCGATCCTCGACGCGATCCGCGCGCGCGACCCGGAAGCCGCGCGCCGCGCGATGGCCGAGCATCTCGACGAAGTGATCCGGATCTTCGGCCGCGCGCTCGACTGAGCGCGGGCATTCGGAATCAGAACCGGTCGGCGCGGTAGGGCGTCGGGTCGGTGAACGGCGTTTCGCCCGTCATCATCTCGGCCAGCAGGCGGCCGGAGACGGGGCCGAGCGTGAGCCCGTGATGGTTGTGCCCGAACGCGAACCACAGTCCGCGATGCGCGGGCGCGGGGCCGATCACCGGCCGCATGTCGGGCGTGCACGGCCGGAAGCCGAGCCACGGCTGCGGGTCGAGCCGTTCGCCGAAGCCGAACACCGGGCGCGCGACGCGTTCCGCGCGATCGAGCTGCACACCCGTTGGCGGCAGGCCGCGCCGCGCGATCTCGACGCCGGTGGTCAGCCGCAATCCGCGCCGCATCGGCGCGATCACGTAGCCGTATTCGCGATCGACGATCGGCGCCGACGGCGCGCCGCGTGCTGACGGTGCGTAGTGCATGTGATAGCCGCGCTTCTCGCGCAGCGGAATCTTGTAGCCGAACTTGCCGAACACCGTGTCGGACCACGGCCCGAGCGCGACGACCACGGCCGGCGCGGCGATCTTGCCTTGCTCCGTCGTGACTTGCCAGCCGGGCGACAGCGCGTCGAGGCTCGCGGCATCGCCCGTGAGCAGCGTGCCGCCGCCTTGCACGAAGAGTTGCGCGTAGGTTTTGACGAGCGCGGACGGATCGACGACGCTTTTCGGATCGAGCCAGTGCAGCGCGCCGCAGAAGCCGGGCGCGAGGCTCGGCTCCTGCGCGTGGAGTGCCGCGGCATCGAGCGGCGTGATGCCGAGCCCGTGACGGCGCGCGGTGAGTCCCGCATCGGCGACCGCGCGTTCGAACGCGGCCGGCGTGCGGAACGCTTCCATCCAGCCGCTCGCGCGGATCAACTCGGTGGCGCCCGCGCGCGCGATCAGCGCGTCGTGCTCGACGATGCAGCGCTCGATCAGCGGCAGCATGTCGCGCGAAGCTGCCGCGTGACGCAGCGGCGCCGATTCCCACCAGAACCGCGCGAGCCACGGCGCGAACGCGGGCAGCGACGTGCTGTGCCAGTAGAGATCGGTGGAGCGGTTCAGCGCGTAGCGCATCAGCGTGAACGGGCTGCGCGGGAACGGATACGGCTCGACCGACGAGCGCTCGATGAGCCCCGCGTTGCCGAAGCTCGTGCCTTCGCCGGGCGCACCGCGGTCGATGAGGGCGACCTTGCGGCCGCGATCCTGCAGGTGCAGCGCGGCGGAGACGCCGACGATGCCCGCGCCCAGAACGATTACGTCGAAGTCCATCGTGTAAGTGGCCGTTGGCGGGGCGCGTGGCCGCGATGCGGTGTGTGCGCCCGGGTTGGAGATCGTATGAACTGAAAGCATACCCGCAGCGGCGTGACGCACCAAGAGGGTGTGCGCTGCCGACGCAGTGTGGGTGGCCCGTGCGCGACGGTTTGCGGTCGCGCGACTTGCCGCGCGGGTGTTCGCGCGCATCGTCGCGCGTGGCATCGCGCATCGTTTCCGCGTACCGTATGACGTAACTTGGCGGGTGTATCCCACTGGTTTGGGATGCGAATTTTTACCTAAGATGGAAGCACTCGTGCGCGTGGTACGGTGCCTGCACGCGCATGGCAGGGAGGAGGCAGCGCCGGGAAAGATTGCAGCAGATGTTTCCATCATGGATGCGAGTGTTTGCGCGACGGCCGCGAATGATGCGGCCGCATCGACGCCAGCTGGCGCGACGGCAATCGCCGCGCGGACGGCGTCCGGCTGGTCGAGCCGAGTCGCCTCGTTGCGCCGCGCGTTCATCGCAATCGTTTGCGTTCTGAGCGTTGCGCCGGCCGTCCTCGCCGCGGCGCTTGCCGATACGGACAATGCGGTCGACACGCTGCGACTGGCCGCCACCACGATCCCCGCCAATCCTGCCGGTCCCGCCTTTTCGTCACATGACTCCGCCGTCCGCCAGGTCGTGCTCGGCATCGTCAGTTTCACGCGCTGGCCGACGACGCCCGTTCGCCTGCATCTGTGCGTGACGGGGCGGCCCGACTACGCGGGCGACCTGACCGACACGATGCAGGCCGGCTCGACCGTGCTCGACGTGCAGCGCGTCCGCTTCGACGATCCCGGGCTTGCCGTTGCCTGCGACGTCGTGTATCTCGGCATGCTGGGCACCGACGAGCGAACGCGGGTGAGAGTCGCGCTGGCCGGCCATCCGGTGCTGACCATCGCCGAACACGATCCGTCCTGCACCGCGGGCAGCATGTTCTGTCTCACGGTCGAGGGCGAAAGCGTCACGTTCGACATCAATCTCGACGCCGTCGCGCGCAGTGGCGTGCGTGTGCATCCGAACGTGCTCAACCTCGCGCGGCGGGCGTTGACGCCATGACACGTTCCGCGCCCCCCGTTTCATCTTCACGCGTGCCGCGCCCGACGCTGCAAACCGTGTTGCGCCGTGCGCATTTGCGCCTCGCGTTCGTCGCGGTTGCGATGGCCGCCGTGTCGTTGGTCGTCGTTGCCGTGATCGCGTTGCGCGCATACGCCGGCAACAACCTGAACCTGCTGGCCCGCTCGCTCGGTTATACGGTCGAGGCGGCGCTCGTGTTCGGCGACCGCGTCGCGGCGAACGAGGCGATCGCCACGATCGCCAACGACGAGGACGTCGCGAAGGTGGTGGTGACCGATGGCAAGGGCGAGTTGTTCGCGACCTGGGAGTTTCCGGCAGGCGACCGGATCGCGCGGCTCGAGCGCGTCGTCGCTGATTTCGCGTTGCCCGGGCCGGCGACCGTCCCCGTGATGCACGACGGCGCCGTCGTCGGCCACGTGATCGTGCGCGGCCGCGGGCACGAGTTCTTCGGCTTCCTGCTGGGCGGGATCGGCGGCATTCTCGGCTGTCTTGTCGTCAGCGTGTTCGGCGCGTATGTCAGCTCGAAGCGCCTGTTGCGCAATATCGTCGCGCCGCTGCGCGCGCTCGCCAGCGTCGCGCACGCCGTGCGGCGCGAGCGTGCGTTCGCGCGTCGCGTCGAACCCGTGGCGATCGCCGAACTGAACCAGCTCGGCGACGACTTCAATGCGCTGCTCGACGAATTCGAAGACTGGCAGAACACGCTGCGCGACGAGAACGCGTCGCTCGAACACAAGGCGACGCACGATGCGCTCACGGGTTTGCCCAATCGCGTGCAGTTCGAGTCGCGTCTGTCACTGGCACTCTGCGATGCCGTGGTGACGGGGCAGCGGGTCGCCGTCCTGTATCTCGACTGCGACCGCTTCAAGGAAATCAACGACTGCCTTGGTCACGACGCCGGCGACGCGGTATTGATCGGCGTCGCGGCGCGGTTGCGCGCGCAGGTGCGCGACACCGATCTCGTCGCTCGCCTGGGCGGCGATGAGTTCGCGGTGATGCTGACGGGCGTGCGCGAAACCGACAGCGTGTGCCGGATCGCCGACGAGATCTTGTCCGGCATGGCGCCGTCGATCGAGCTGCCCGACGGACGCATGGTGGCCACCATGTTGAGTGCCGGCGTCGCGCTGTATCCCGATCACGCGTCGGACGCGAGCGGCTTGCTGCGCGCGGCGGATGCCGCGATGTACCGCGCCAAGCGTGCGCGGCCGGGGTCGTGGCAGTTGGCGGAAGTCGTCGCCGGGCGGGTTTGAGGTCTATCGTTTCGCGCTGCGGGCGAGGCCGCGGCGGCGGGATAAGAAGCGCACGCCACGCGGGCGCATACGAAGGGGTCGATGATGAAAAACGCGTTGCCTGTGAGCATTGGGAGGATGTGCGTCGCGAGCGCGGTGTTGCTGTGCCTGCTGCTTGGCGGGTGCAAGACGCCGCCGCTTCATCGGGGGCTCACGCAGACGCAGGTCACGACGCTGAAGTCGGCCGGGTTCCATGAGACCGAGCAGGGGTTCGAGTTCGGGTCGACGGGGCCGATTTTGTTCGACTTCGATCGATACAACCTCAAGCCGGATGTGAGGCGGATTGTCGAGCGGATCGGGAGGACGTTGCGGTCGGCGGGGATCAATGGCGTGCGGGTTTACGGGTACTCGGACGAGGAGGGGGCGGCGGCCTACGATCTCGAGTTGTCGAGGCGGCGGGCGGAGGTGGTGGCGATCGAGCTCGTGGACGTTGGGTTGGATCGGAAGCAGATTGCGGTGGTCGGGAAGGGGAAGAGCGATCCTGTCGGGGACAACCGGACCGTAGCAGGGCGGGCGCAGAATCGGCGAGCGGCGATCGTGGTGTCGCCGAGGTGAGGGAGCGCATCGCACATTCGCGCGCACCGATTGCCAGTCATGACCTGCCGACCTGCAATCCGCCCGGTCTGCATGCTGAATGCACGGACATTGGAACGTCTCGATGCGTTCGGCTGTAACGGTTTGCCACCATTGCCACGCAGACGCCGGAGCGTCCGATCATGCGTGGCGGACCTTGATGTTCATGGCGTCCGGGACGGACAGGCGTCGTGAAACCGTCATGCGTGACCGGAAGCGTCCGGGTAAATTCGAAACGAGGTTTTCAATTGCCTGAATAGAATCGTTCCGCATTTTTTGAACGCTGCGTGGCCGATCGGCGAGCGCAGCGGCCACCGGAACGTGTATGGCCCTCGAACCCAACGATCTGCTCCCGCACTTCGAACGCGAGATCGCGCTGCTGCGCCGTTCGATGCAGACCTTCGCGCAGCGTTACCCCAAAATCGCGGCGCGCCTGTCGATCACCGGCGAGCGTTCGGAAGACCCGCATGTCGAGCGTCTGCTGCAGTCGTTCGCGTTGATGGCGGCGGCTCACGGCATCCGCCTCGAAGATGATGTGCCGGCGTTTACGCACGCCCTTCTCGAATCGCTGCACGGCGCGTTCCTGCGCCCGTTTCCCTCCTGCGCGATCGCGCAATTTCATGGCGACCGGACCGACAAGCTGACCGCACCTCGCGTCATCTGTCGCGGTGATCGATTGATCGCACCCGCCGGCCGGGAAGTATTTCGTACGTCGGATGACGTCACGATCGTGCCGCTGACCGTTGCGGCGGTGCGTTACGCGACGTCGGCGATCGCGCCGCGAGACGCGACGTTGCCCCCGGAAACGACCGGGTTGCTGACCGTCACGTTCGAGCTGACATCGACGGAAGCGACCTTCGCGATCGTGCCGGACACGTTGCGTCTGCACTTCTCCGGCGCGCGCGAGGTCGTCGCGGCACTCACGGACGCCGCGCGCCTGCTTGCCGTACGAAGTTTCGCCGAAGCCGGCGATTCCGGTCGCTGGAAGCGTCTTCCGGGCGAGGCATTGACGGCCGTCGGCCTCGAGCCGACCGATGCGCTGCTCGACATGCCGCCTGATGACGCCCTCGGGCCGTTTCACCTGCTGATGGAGTACTGCGCTGTTCCGGAGCGTTTCGACTTTGTCGACGTCGACATGCGACCGCTCAAGCGGGCCGCCGGCGATAGTCGTCGCGTCGCGCTGCATCTCGCGATCGCTGGTGTGCATCCCGACTCGCATCGCGCCCAGCGTCTGGCCGCCGCGACGGCCGACCATGTGCGCTTGTTCTGTACGCCGGTGATCAACCTGTTTCCGGACGATGCCGCGCCGATCGAGACGCACGCCGGTTGCGCGTATTACCCGGTGAAGGCGCTTGCACAAGCAGGTACGTCGCAGACGGACATCTGGTCGATCGACGCCGTTCGTCAGGTTTCCGACGCGGGACCATCGACCCTCGCGCCATTCCATTCGCTACGGCACGGCATGGACGGCCGTCCGGGGTTGTTCTGGACGGTATTGCGCGACGAGGCCAGGCGGGCACCGAAGCAGAAGCCTGTCGATTCCGACGCCAAACAGGCGGACAAGGCGCCGACGCCGGCCCCAGCCTCGGACGACACGCCAGAACCGCTCCACGGCGTCGAACTCCAATTGACGGATCGGGACGGCCGACCTGCCGATCCGGGCAAGCGCAAGCTGGCGATCCGGCTTTCGTGTACGCAGGGTGACCTGTCCGGGATGCAGGCGCGCGAGCTGGCGCTGGCGAAAGGCGACCCGGTGGGAACGATCATGCTGCTGAACCGGCCGACCCGGAGCCGGTCGCCGGCTTTCCGCTACGGGGAGCTGTGGGATCTGCTGTCGCTTCTCGTGCCACAGGCGATTCGACTGGATAACGGCGGTTTGACCCAACTTCGGCGGCTCTGCAAGCGCTGGGCGGAAGGTTCGGTCGACGCTGGCCGGCGCTTCGATGCGCTCGTGTCGTTGTCGACCGCGCGCGTCCGGTGCTGGCTGCCCGGCAAGCCGGCATCCGCGTTCGTGCAGGGGCTGGAAGTGCGGTTGGTCGTGGATGAGCAGCGTTTCGCCGGGTTCAGTCTGGGTGGGCTCGCGCACGTGATGGAGCGGTTTTTCGCGCCGTACGTGCCTGTCACGAGTTTCGTGCAGATTGTGCTGATGTCCGCGCATACCGGCGCGGTGCTTCGCCGCGGACAACCGTGCCCCGGCGTGCAGCCACTGGCCTAGCCTTGCGATTATGAGGGGCGGAACGGAAACGTTTGCGGACGTCTTTCATGCGGTCGGCTTTTGTCCTACATTATCGTGGCTTCGGGCCTGTCAGCCGGCCCATGGAACCTGAGAACATAAGCAAGGAACAAGAATGAGTTTCGCTCCGAACGGGGGTATTCCCAACGGTTTGGGCGGCAGTGCGCTCGGCTCCCTGAGCGCGCTCGGCGGCCTTGCCGCGCCGATCGCGTCGAGCGTGGCCGGAAGCCTCGGGCCGCTCGCCGGCCTGGCCGGGCACGTCGACACCGTCCTGCGCGCGATGCAGCTCGCGCAAACCGGTTTCTCGCTGATGGACAAGACGCCCGGCGCGATTGCCGAGGCGATCAACGGCGCCGCCAACCCCGCGCGCCTGACCCAGCTCAATCGTTACGTGACGCTCGATACGCCGCTTGGGCCCGACGTGCTGCTGGTCAGCGCGGCCGTCGTCGACGAGTACGTGAACCGGTTGCCGGAAATCCACCTCGACCTGCTGTCGCACCGCCACGACCTGCGCCCGGACGACCTGATCGGCCAGCAGGTCAAGATCCGGTTCGATCAGCAGGCGCGCTTGTCGACGCTCGAGCGCGTCGTCGCATCCGGCACTGGCGACAACGACCGTTACTTCGACGGCTACGTCGCATCGTTCGACCGCGCCGGCAATCCCGGGAACGTCACGCAGTATCACCTGACGGCCGTTCCGTGGTTCTGGTTCCTGACCCGCTCGACCGACTGCCGGATCTTCCAGAACAAGACCGCGCAGGACATCCTCACTGAGATTTTCCAGGAGCACGGGTTTTCCGATTTCGTGTTCGATATCCGGACCAGCCAGAAGCCGCTCGAGTACGTCGTGATGTACCAGGAGTCCTACTACAACTTCTGCGCGCGGCTGATGGAGCAGGAGGGGCTGGTCTGGACGCACCGCTACGAGAAGGACAAGCACTTTCTCGTGATCGGCGACACGAACCTGCTGTTTCGTCCGATAGCCGGCCTGGCGACCGTGCCGTTCGCCGCGACCGAGGCGAGTGAGGACAGCGGTATCGATCAGTTGCACGAAGGCCGGCGCTTTGGCGTCGGCAAGGTCACGTTTCGCGACTTCAATCACCAGAATCCGTCGTCGCCGCTGATGCTGGTCGAGGCCGAGCCGCAGAATCTCAAGCATGCGCGGCTCGACGCAACCGAGCGGTTCGAGCACCAGTCGCTGTATGACCATGGTGACGACGGCAACCGCTATGCGCGTTTCGCGATGGAGGCCGAAGAGGCGCAGGCTCATCGCTATACCGGCGGCGGCTACGCATGGCGCATGACGACGGCCGGCGCGGTGACCGTGGCCAATCACCCGGTGCTCGAAAACAACCAGGAATACGTGATCCTGCACGTGCGTCACGAGGCCGTGAACGACTACACGCAGCACAGCGCAAAGCTGCCGTACCGCAACAGCTTCGCGTTGTTGCCGAAGAAGATTCCGTACCGTGCGCCGCGTGCGACGCCGAAACCGGTGATCCACGGCACGCAGTCGGCAATCGTCGTCGGTCCGAAGGGCGAGGAGATCTATACGAACGGGAGCGCCGTGAAGGTGAACTTTCCGTGGGATCGGCGCGGCAAGAAGGATGGGTCCGACTCGATGTGGGTGCGCGTGTCGCAACCGTGGGCGGGTGATGGCTGGGGTGCGGCCGCGATTCCGCGGATCAAGCAGGAAGTGCTCGTGGCGTTCAATCAGGGTGATCCGGACAACCCGGTGATCGTCGGCCGCGTGTTCAACGGCGAGCAAGGCAACCCGTATCACGGCGCGGCCGGGCAGACGATGGGGATCAAGAGCCAGACGCATAAGGGGCAGGGGTCGAACGAGATCCGCATGACCGACACGAACGGCATGCAGGAATTCTTCATGCATGCGCAGAAGGACATGAACACCGTCGTCGAGAACAACGAGACGCACAAGGTGCTGGGGCCGATGCGTACCGTCCTCGTGGCGACCGGCAGCGAAGAGAAGCAGATTCCGCAGGGCAACCTGACCGAGACGATCGCCGAGAAGCGCGCCACGACCGCGACCACCGTCGAGGTGACGACGCCGGCCAAGGACGGCGGCGGCGGGACGCAAGCCTACGTGGCCGAGCGCGGCATCCTGCTGAAGGTGCAGGACAGCTCGATCTCGCTCGCGCCGGAAGGCATCCGCCTGGAGCACAAGGGCTCCGTGATCCTGATGACCGACGACGGCGTGATGGTCAACGGCAAGCGCATCGATCTCAACAAATAATTCGAACGACACCAGCCATGCACTACGCAATCCACGAAGGCACCTTCGAACTGCCGGACGCCGCGCTCGACCGCACCGTCAACATCCTGATGATGAACGTCGGCCCCGGTGGCCTCAATCTCGTGATCGCCCGCGGGCGGTTCCGCGACGGGGAGAATCTCGACGCGTTCGTCGCGCGCGAATGGGAAGTGGCGTCGCGCGATGCCAGGATGCTGACCGAGAAGGCACGCCGGCCAGTGACGGTCGCCGGGCGTGCGGGCATCCAGATCGATTCGACGCACGAGCGCGACGGCCGGCTCTGGCATCAGATGCAGACCATGTTCCCGTCGGACGATGCCGGCCGCGTGCTGGTGATGACGCTGACCAGCGCGGCACCGCTGACCGAGGAACAGCAGGCGATCGCCGATCGGATGCTCGCCAGTTTCCAGCCGCGCGGCACCGGACCGACCCGGCTCGGGGCGGGTGACGCGTCGTGAGCGCGGAACACTTCGCGGCCGCGCGCTTCGAAGACCCGATCCAGCATACGTCGTTCTGGGGTGAGCTTGCCGGCACGGTCGGGTCGGTGATCGGCGGTGCCGTCGTCGGCGCATTGGTGGCGGAGGCGATGGAGGGGCTGGTGTTCGTCGGCCTCGCCGCACTCGAAATCGGCACGGCCGGGTTGGCGACGCCGCTCGTGATCGCGATCGGTGTCGGCGTGGCGGTCGGCTCGGGCGCGCTGATGGAAGCGAGCGGCATGAACGAAGCCATCGACGACGGGGCGAAGGCGCTGGCCGACGCGATCGCGCCGCCCGAGATCAAAGGCAAGATCGCGAGCGGCTCGGGGGACGTTTACGTCAACGACAAGCCGGCCGCGCGGGCGGCGCAGCCGGGGGATCTCGATACCGTCGCGTGCACGGATCATCCCGGGCCGCAGATGATTGCCGACGGGTCGGGCAGCGTTTACATCAACGATCAGCCGGCGGCGCGGGTTGGCGACAAGACGACTTGCGACGGGACGATCGCCGAAGGTTCCGACAACGTTTTCATCGGTGGCGGTACGCAGCGGGTGCGGGATGTGAAGTCGGCCACGCGGCTCGGGTGGCTGGGGGCTGCGCTTGGTATTGCGTTGGCGGTATGCGGTCGCGGCAAGATGAGCTGGGGGCAGTTTCTGAAGAGCAAGGTGCCGTGTCTTGCGATTAATTTTGCGGCCGGTGCGTTTGGGACCTGGCTCGGCAGTCTGGCGAGGCCTTCAGCCGGCCACCCGGTCAACGTCATTACCGGCGGCAAGATTCTCGACGGCACAGACGACACCGACTTCGCATTGCCCGGGCCACTGCCGATCGTGTGGCGGCGTTTCTACAGTAGCCACGATGATCGCGCGGACAGTCTGTTCGGGGCGGGATGGAGCGTGCCGATCAGCGTTGAGCTTCGGCTCGCGCGTGAGCGTGGCGAGGTCACGTCGATCACGTATTGGGATGAGCAGGGGCGCGATATCGTGTTTCCGGCCGTGCCACCGGGTGAAAGTCATTTCAGCGTGCCGGAAGGTATTTACCTGATCTGCACCGAAGGCGGCCACTACGTGGTTGAAACGGTCGATGGGGTGTATCGCGATTTCGGCCGCGCGCGTAGCGATGCGGACAGCGAGACGCTCAAGCTGTGGCGGCTCGAAGATCGCAACGGTAACTGGATCGAGGTTGAGCAGGAAGCGGCCGATGGGGCCGTGCGGCCCGCGCGGCTGCATGACAGCGCCGGACGCATGCTGACGCTGGTCTATGAAAGATTGCATTCCCGACGCGTTGCCGCGATCGAGTTGAGCCGCGGCGTCGACGGCGAACGGCCCGACACGCTAGTGCGTTACGCATACAACGATGCGGGCGAACTGGTGGCCGTCACCGATCGCGGCGGCCACACCGCGCGTCGCTTCGCATACGAGCGCGGACTGATGGTCCAGCATACGTTGCGCGGTGGCTTGAAGTGCTTTTATGCGTGGCAGGGAGTCGGTCGCGATGCGCGTGTCGTGCGCCACTGGACCGACGACGGCGAAGCGTACATGTTCGATGCGGACCTCGCGCAGCGTACGGTGACGATCACCGACCAGATCGGTCGCGTTACGCAGTGGACCTGGAACGAGGACCAGCAGCCGACGAGTCACACGGATGCCGAAGGCCATGTGTGGCGACTCGAGTGGAATGCGATGCGGCAGTTGGTCAGCACGACCGACCCGGCCGGCAACACGACCCGTTTCGAATACGACGAGCGCGGGCGGCAGACGCAGCGTATCGATGCGCTTGGTCAGGTCGAGCGCACCGAGTGGAACGGGCACTACGATCTGCCCGTTGCTGAAACCGATCCGGCCAATGCGCGCTGGATCTACCGATACGACGATCGCGGCAACCTGACGATGACGCGCGATCCGGCGGGCTTCGCGACGGAGTATTACCGCGATGAGCGCGGGCTCGTGCATACGATTCGCGATGCGCGTGGCGGGTACAAGTTCCTCGAATGGAATCGTCGGGCCCAGTTGACTTCGTATACCGATTGTTCCGGCAAGGTCACGCGGTTCGCGTATGACGCACGCGGTGCGCTTGCGCGGGTGACGGATGCCGCCGGCCACGCCACCGTGTACGAAACGGATGCGATGGGGCGGGTCACGGGGATCGGGACGGCCGATGGTGCGCGTCAGACGTTTCGGTACGATGCGGCGGGGCGTCTCGTTGAAGTTGTTGATGCGAATCAGCGCAGCACGCGTTACGAACTCGATGCGCGTGGATTGTTGTTGTCGCGTACGGATGCGGCTGATCGTGTCGTGCGGTTCGGCTACGACGATGCGTTCAGGCTCGAGAGTTTGACCAACGAAAATCGTGAGACGTATCGCTTTCAATATGACCGTCGCGATCTGGTTTTCACGCAGATTGGCCTCGATGGCCACAAGCGTACATACGAGTACGACGTGTGCGGTCAAGGCACGATCGTACGCGATGGGCAGATCGAGACGCGATACGAACGCGACGCGATCGGGCAACTGACCGCGAAACAAGCCTCGCATGAGCGTTGCGAATACCTGTATGACAAGGCAGGCCGCATCACATCGGCCGAGTTGTACGCGCTTGCCGCGCGTGGGCCATCGCTGAAGAATCGGGTCAGCTTGAAATACGACGCGCGTGGTGAGGTCGTCGAGGAGTACACGCCGACTGGCTGGCTCGCACATACCTACGACGAGCTTGGGAATCGCGTCAGCACGACGATTTCCGGCGAGCGCACGATCGATTGGCTGCATTACGGTTCGGGGCACGTGCACCAGATTCGTTTCGATGGTGCCGCAGTCGCGGACATCGAACGGGATGATCTGCATCGCGAGGTGCTACGGACGCAGGGCAAGCTGACGAGCCATTTCGGGTATGACGCGGTGGGTCGTCGTGCGCGGCACGCTGCGCAGCGAGGCAAGGCGGGCGGCGAGTTGCTTGCGAAGCAGTGGCAATACGATGCAGCAGGCGACGTGATCCAGAAGCGTGATCAGCGTTATGGCACGACGAGCTATCGGTATGACCCGACGGGGCGCATCGAACAGGCGGCGGGGCCGGGATTGCCGTCGGAAGTGTTTCGCTGGGATGCGGCGGCCAACCTGGTGTCGAGCGATCACCCGGGCGGATTCGTTGAGCACAACCGGCTCAAGATGTTCGAGGACAAGCGTTTTGAGTACGACTCGCATGGGCGGCTCGTTCGCAAGCTGAGTGGGCACGGGCCTGCTAAAGAGCTGGTTCTTGAGTACGACGATTGGAACCAGTTGAAGTCGGTCGTGACGAAGGACCGGCTCGGCATCGGGACGGCGCATTTCGAATACGACGCGTTTGGGCGGCGGATTCGGAAGCTCAATGGGAGTTATGCGAGCACGGATTTCCTGTGGGACGGCATGCGGTTGGTGCAGGAGACGTATCACGACCGTCAGGGTGAGGAAGCGCTGACGTACTTGTACGAGTCCAATAGTTATGTGCCGCTTGCTCGTATTGATCAAGGCAAGCCGGCGGCTAACGATGCGGATGCACGAGACGCGGTCTACTACTTTCACAACGACGTTTCAGGGCTCCCTGAGGAACTGACTGACGCCGATGGTGAGCTGGTCTGGCAGGCTCGCTACAAGGTGTGGGGAAACTCAGTGCAGGAGGAATGGATCGCGCGGGCGCCGCAGAGATCGACAGCCTCCTGGGGTGAAGTGTCGGTGGCCGCGCCGACGTTGATACACGCACCACGACCACAGAACCTGCGCTTCCAGGGGCAGTATCTGGACCGTGAGACCGGGTTGCACTACAACACTTTCCGGTTCTACGATCCGGACATCGGGCGATTCATCAATCCCGATCCGATCGGATTACTGGGGGGAGCGAACCTCTATCAATTTGCACCTAACTCGATCACGTGGATCGACCCTTGGGGGCTAAGTCCCATTATGGTCGATCCAAGATTGATAAATTTCAGTCAATCGTGGGTTAGTCCAAACGACTACGCTGCAGTCATGAATCAAAAGGGATGGTTCGGCGATCCTTTAAATGTAATGATTCGCGATGGTAAAATGGTAAGCTTTGATAATCGACGCCTTGATGCTGCGTTGGAAAATAAGGTTGATAAGGTTCCAGTAAATATTGTTGATGGAGAGAGCCCATATCCGAAATCGACAACAGGAAAGTCGTGGAATGATGCTTTCGATGAGCGATTAGGAAGAAATGGACTCGGGAAGTATGGGACTTCAGAACGGCCTGTCATTGGTAAGGCGGATGGCCAAGCGCGAGTTGCTAGAAATAGGAGAGATAAAGTTGGTTGCTGATATTCTTCACGATATTTTGCTTGGGGAGCGGTTCTTTTACGCCGATTGTGTTGTCATTGGAAAATCTGATGTGGTTGGATACAGAATAAAAGATGGTCAGCCAGAAATGGATAGATCAATTCATGTGTCAGAGGATGATTTGACTGACGTATTTCAGAATTTCGCTGTGACTATTGCGGGTTCGATCTACGTTGGTGGTGAGGCATCTGCTCATGGGTCGTGTGGTTTCTTTTATAAAAAAACTAATGATGTTCTTGATTGGGCGTTGATGTCTTTGGATTCTGAGCCTTTTGTATCTCTAGAGAAGATTCACGATGGAGTTGCGTTCGTGTCAAGTTCGGGGCGGAAGTGGGTGGTGCGCGGAGATAATATAGAGGATGTGGAAATCACGTAATTTGGCCGCGAAGATGGAGGACGAGACGACAACGCATTTCGAGTACGACGCGTTCGGCCGGTGGATTCGGAAGCTCAATGGCAGTTGCGCGCGCACGGATTTCCTGTGGGACGGTATGCGGTGGTACAGGAGGCGTATCACGATCGTCAGGGTGGGGAAGCGCTGACGTATTTGTACGAGTCCAATAGTTGCGTGCCGCTTGATCAGATTGATCAAGGGAAGGCGGCGGCTGACGATGCGGATGTAGGGGATGCGGTTTACTACTTCCACAACGACGTTTCGGGGCTGCCGGAGGAACTGACTGACGCCGATGGCGAGCTGGTTTGGCAGGCACGCTACAAGGTGTGGGGCAACGCGGTGCAGGAGGAGTGGATCGCGCGTGCACCTCAGCGCGACGCCGTCTTGGGACGAAGTGTCCGCGGCCGCACCAGCGCAGACTCGTGCGCCGCGGTCACAGAACCTGCGGTTCCAGGGCAGTATCTGTATCGCGAGACGGGGCTGCACTACAACACTTTCCGGTTCTACGATCCGGATCTCGGGCGGTTCATCAACCCGGATCCGATCGGATTGATGGGGGGAGTGAACCTCTATCAGTACGCACCGAATTCGGTCACGTGGATTGATCCTCTAGGGTTATCTTGCGATCTAACCGAGCACAGAAAGGATCATATTTTGAATCGCCATAGATATGGTGCCGGAAAGCCCGGGAAGACGGAGGTTCCATCTCATTGGAGTGATAGTGATATTTTTGCAGCATGCGTCGGATGTTGCTACGGACCCGCATTCAGTAGCAGGTGTTGGAAAATGGAATTCTCCCTATGTTGTCGGTGTCCGAGACGGAATTGAGATCAGGGTTGATTTTTATCCGCCGACGCATCCAACTTATGCCGGAAAAAATATCGACGGCATATTCGATCAATGTTGCGCCTAATCCTCCGTAATGTGGGTAAGTGTGTGAATGAAAATGAAATAGATTATGGATTTGTTAAGGATCAACTGTTGCTGTTGCTTGAGGCATACGGAGGAAAATTAGGCCAGGAAACAGTGGATGCAGTTCGGCACTTCATTGACCATGATGAATATGAGATGGCCTATGAGGGATTGTTTATTGATCTGATGGATATAGGATTTGATCCAAATGAGATTAATGTTGATATTTATCGGGAAATTGGTGGGGATTTGAATTTGAATGAGGAGAGCGTGTTTGATGAGGGATTTTGGGAGAAATTCGAAGGTTACTTAAATAAATGGAAGGTGAGGTGAAAGACTGAATTCGCTGCTATACCGAACGCGGAAGCGCTAACGAAGGAAGGGAGCCGTTGTCGAGGAGTACGCGCCGACTGGCTGGCTCGCACACACCTACGACGAGCTTGGCAATCGCGTCAGCAAGACGATTTCCGGTTCGACGATCCGGACATCGGGAGCTTGAGTGGGTTAAGAATCCGCGCTACGGCAAGGAAGAGCTTAGGGTAAAGGGAGATATCCTACTTTCAAATCCAGAGATCATGCGGCGGAGATGATTATGTTGGAAGGTAACGAAAAAATTGAATTATCAGGGTTTGAAGCCCTTTCGATTCTTTGTGAGCTTGAATATTTGTTGATTTCTTTGAGAAATATCGGGGCATATTATCACGAGCCTAGCAGGGTCTTCGGGAATGGAGATTTGGAGTGCTGCGTAGAAACAACGCGGTTTATTGATGAGAATAAAGTAACCAAAAAGCTCGCCAAATTGAGAGAAATAATATCGGCGAAATTTGACTCCTCATTGGGTGATGATGATATGAATGATATTGAGAGGGCAGTGGAGAGTATTAAGGTTTGGGAAAGGCCTGGGGACTAGTGTCAATGTAATATTTGAATGGAAGGTTTTGTATTTGTCCGGATTGGGTGATTCGTGATGCTGGATAAGCCTGGAATTTATGTGGTCGATTCGATCGGGGCGAAACGCATTGCGGAAGAATGCAGTCGCGGCGGTTGATTAGTTATTTTCGTGCCCGAAGGAGCCGCATCTAAGAATCAGTTTTACGATGCGATTTGCAGCAATTGTCCGCTAGATCCGTCATTGCATAGTAATCGAAGCTGGGACGCTTTGGCTGACTCGCTTTGGTCGGGTTTAGATGAGGCGCAGGGAGAGAAAATCGCAGTCTTCTGGCGAGATTCGGGACGCATGAAGGCAGCAGTGCCGGACGCTTTTTCTATCGCAATAGATATATTCACTGATCTGAGCGTTTCATCGGTGGATCCGAGTGCAACGGTATCCAGAGTGAAGGTGCTCATGGTTTTTCAAATAGAAAATTAATTATTAACACGAGGCGTGCTCGAGGGTTGTTGTAATGGCTAGTGGCGGGCGGTGTTTGAGTGTGATTATTTTGGATGATATAGATTTTTTTGATCTTATCAAAAAAATTGAGGCGGCATTCGTTGCGTGTCTCGTTGTAGAAGATAGGAAGGGTCGATATTTCGCGGAGTGGCATGGACATGAGTTTTCCATAAAAGTTATTGATAGAATTGATCGGCTTGGAAAATTTTTATGTGACGAAAATCATGTTATCGATATCTGTGTCGAGTCGGGTAGCAAATTATGTGCTGAATTTGAGGATGAGGTTAGGTTGATTTTAAAAAATGGTGAAATTAGTTGGCGGCGTGCGGTGTGGTCGAGAGCTAATCGATTCGAGGGTTTGCGTGAAATATATCCAGATTTAGATTGATTTTAAGCAACGGCTGGCGACGCAGACCAACAGTGCGATGCTGTATGCGTCGTCCGCGCGGCAGTCGCTGTCGGCCACAACCTATCGTTCAGTGAGCGGAAAAACCTGCCGTTGGAACGGCTGCAATACATCAGAAACCTGACGGACGAACTACGTGCACAATTCGGCCTTTGCTGACATTGGGGCTGGCTGGGGACGACGTCAGCTATGTGGCGGCTTGCCGACGGTGGCGGCATTGTGCAGCCGAACGGCAGCTTCCTGCATCAGCGAACTCACACTCCCGACCCACAACCGCCCTTCGACCCAATGCGAGGGATATGACGGGTTTCAAACTGAAACGGCCATTTCGCGCGGCACGTCGGCCGGCAAGTTGTCGACCATTGCTGCATTCGGGATCGGCTTCGTGCATCGCGTAGAATACTCGCCTACCGAGGTTACGCGACAAAATCACAATGACAATAGAACCGGCTTTGGCGACTTCCACACGCACCGTCTACGGGATTGCGTGGTTTGAAGAAGCGATTACATGCGCGCGTGACGTGTTAGGACATAGGGAAGTCGTTTCCGTTGGCGGGGTACAAGGAACGGTTGAGTTTCCCAGCCTGGCCGATTGGTCGCCCACTGAGAGCGATCCCCTGAACGTGCCTCTAGTCTCCCCCGAGATAGCGAAAGATTGGAAGCGCGGTGGCGAACCGATCTGGTGGGGGCGGCCAACGAGTTATCCGGCTGGGAACGCCAGCGTTAACTGTGTGCTGCTCGAATTCGTGATTCAGGAATCGGAACTGCAGTCCGCCGGAATCCAAATCCGTGATGCGTTCATGCTGTGGCGCTCAACGTTCGATGAATTTCTGGAGTTGATCACCAAGCAAAGACGGACCCGCGCTATCGAAGCCACGGGAGAGGTTTCCGGACTGCATTTGTTCTATCGGGACGCAGAAGATAAACATGTCTGGGCTTATGACGACAATATCCACGTCACCATCACAAGCTCGCGCGAAGACACGCGTCTGAAGCTGACGCAACTGAAACAGATATGTAGCCTGTGTTCGTCCCAGGTGCGACCATCGCTGGAATATTCGCTCCAGCTAGATGCGTATAGGGCGCTGCGAAGGGCGGATTATCGTAAGGTGGTTATCGATTCAGCAACCGCAGCAGAAGTGGTACTCACGAAAGCCATCGTTAAGCGATGCAACGAGACTGGCAAAGACTCCGGAAAGCTTCTGAAACAACGTCATTTCCAGACACTCGGTGGACGACTTGAGCTGGCGCGTACACTTGCAGTCCCGCTGCCGAACATTGATTTTCGCCAACTGGTGGTGAAACCCCGGAACGACGCGATACACCAAGGAAAAGTTGCGACCACAAGCGCAGCAACACAGGCTGTCAACGCGGTTGATAATTTGCTGGCCTTACTGAACCCCCTCGCTCTCCTAGATCAAGCGATTCATATCCACGTCGATTGACGAACGTCGCCTTTGGTCGAATTGTGTACGTACCCCCTCCGTCAGGTTCCGAAGTATTGCGGCCGCGCCAACGACAGATTTCTCCGCTCGCCGAGCGGCAGATTGTGGCCGGGATCTGCCGATGCGCCGTCGCGTCAGATAGCGGTCATTCAACACGATACCGGAGAGTCAGTGGCTGCTTTCGAAAGGCAATCATAACGCGCGTTGTCGACCAGCAGCTGCCGGTCATCAATCCCGGAATACCGTCATTTAAATGACCGCTCCACGTCCGAAAGCCGTCGTCGACTAATGGCCTCCTGTGTTGCCCATGCTAACGGCGAGAGTAAGCGCCGTCGTGGTGTCAAGTGGGAGGCGGAATCGCTTCAAATTCGCCGTTGGCAAACCAGCCACTGTCTTTGATTCGCGCTAAAGCAGCAGCCGGGTCGGAAGACCAGAGTACAAGCGCCAACGACTCTTGGGCACGACTGCAGGTAAGCGATGAGAAAATACGGCAGATCACTGGCTGGCGGTTCGGCGACGGATGGGTGTCGAAGCGGCTCTGAAGCGACTACGAGGCGCGGCGGACGCGACACGCAGGAAGGCTGGCTGGATTGCAGAAGCGAGTTCGAATTATTTCATAAAAATAACAACAAGCTTTCGTGCACGGCAAAAGCGTCAGCATATGGAAGGATTTTCCACCCCAACCCAACGCCCCGCAACGGTGCAGGTCAGTGCAATCATCAGTCGATTGATTTAAATAGATCGAACCCTATAAAACGAGAAGATCGCACGCCGCCCACCCGAAAATCGCTGAACGCCTTATCCCACAAGCCTCAAAACCACCAACCCACCCAAAATCGCAACCCAATTGCACCCACCGCAAACGTTGCCACCCCTGCCAAGTTGCTCCCCCATCGCCACCTAGGAACCGGCAAGTTTCTCCGTGTTTTCCCTCATAACGCCGGCATTTTTGACAGACGATTTAAAAACCCCCATATAATTTCGACTGCCTTGCCAACGGCTGTCGGACCATCCCTCCGACCAAGCAGTTGGCAAGCGGGGCAGGCGAAACGCTTGCGCAATGCAAGACGCATCACGATGTCTTTCCGAACCAGACGTCCCCCTTGGGGGACTGCAAGAGCCGGGCCCCGCTACGCAACATCTATCCGCAGGTCCGTCTTCATGTGTCTCGGGCGTGTCCCATGTCCTCGCCCCGGGTGCTGTTCGATTGCGCAAGTCATGCCGCCTTTGCCCGTATGACTAAACAACATCGAGGAGCTCCCAGATGACGCTGTCCCGTCTTACGTCCATTTCCGTCGCCGCCGTGCTGTTCGCCGCCGGCGCCGCCGCCGCGCAAGCGGACACCGTGAAGATCGCCATCGCTGGCCCGATGAGCGGCTCGGTCGCCCAATACGGCGACATGGTGAAGGCCGGCGCGCTGACCGCGATCGAACAGATCAACGCGGCAGGCGGTGCGGGCGGCAACAAGTTTGAAGTCGTGATGATGGACGACGCGTGCGAACCGAAGCAGGCCGTCGCCGTCGCCAACAAGATCGTCAGCCAGAAGATCAAGTACGTGATCGGCCACGTGTGCTCGGGTTCGACGATCCCGGCATCCGACATCTACGAAAACGAAGGCATCGTGATGGTCACGCCGTCGGCCACCGCGCCGCAGCTGACCGAAGGCAAGAAGCGCCACTTCGTGTTCCGCACGATCGGCCGTGACGACCAGCAAGGCCCGGCCGCCGCGCACTACATCATCAACAACGTGAAGCCGAAGAAGGTCGCGATCCTGCACGACAAGCAGTCGTACGGCCAGGGCATCGCGTCGTCGGTGAAGAAGGACCTCGAAGCCGCGAAGATCCCGGTCGTCCTGTTCGAAGGCATCAACGCCGGCGATTCGGACTACTCGGCGATCATCACGAAGCTGAAGTCGCAAGGCGTCGACTTCGTCTACTTCGGCGGCTACCACCCGGAAATGGGCCTGCTGATGCGCCAGGCGCGCGAGCAGGGCGTGAAGGCCACGTTCATGGGCCCTGAAGGCGTGGGCAACAAGGACGTGACGGCGATCGCCGGCCCGGCTTCGGAAGGCATGCTGGTCACGCTGCCGGCCGACTTCTCGGCCGACCCGGCCAACGCAGCGCTCGTGAAGGCATTCGCCGACAAGAAGCGCGACCCGAACGGCCCGTTCCAGATGCCGTCGTACGCAGCGGTGAAGATCATCGCCGACGCGATCGCGGGCGCGAAGACGACGGACCCGACGAAGGTCGCCGCGTACATGCACAAGACGACGTTCGACACGCCGATCGGCAAGGTCGCGTATGACGCACAGGGCGACCTGAAGGCGTTCAAGTTCGTCGTCTACACGTGGCACAAGGACGCGACGAAGACCGCCGCCCGGTAATAACGAAGTACCCGCCCGCGCACCCGCCCTGTCCGAGACCCGGACGGGGCGCGTGCGCATTTGGCCGTGCATTCCCCGTGCGCGGCCAAAGAGGGCGGCCCGAGACGACACCGTGCGTTGCGCGCGGCCGAACGCCGTGATCCGGCGACGGCCTGCGACCCAGCGCCAACGGGAGCTTCCCGCACATGACTGACTTCTTTCCGCAATTCGCCCAGCAGCTGGTCAACGGCCTGACGCTGGGTGCGATCTATGCGTTGATCGCCATCGGCTATTCGATGGTCTACGGCATCATCGGCATGATCAACTTCGCCCACGGCGAGATCTACATGATCGGCGCCTACGTGGGCCTCGTGACCCTCACTGCAATCGGCATCTCCGCCGGCTATCCGCTGCCGCTCGTGCTCGGCGCCGCACTGATCGTGTCGGTGATCGTCACCGGCCTGTACGGCTTCGCGGTCGAGCGCGTCGCGTATCGCCCGCTGCGCGGCGGCCCGCGCCTCGTGCCGCTGATCTCCGCGATCGGCATGTCGATCTTCCTGCAGAACTACGTGCAGATCGGCCAGGGCGCGCGCGACGTGTCCGTGCCGGTGCTGATCTCCGGCGCATTCGAGATCCATCTCGGCGGCGACTTCGACGTGACGATTCCGTATGCGCGTCTCTTGATCGTCTGCGTGACGATCGTGCTGATGATCGCGCTCACGCTGTTCATCTCGCATTCGCGGATGGGCCGCGCGTGCCGCGCGTGCGCGGAGGACATGAAGATGGCGAACCTGCTCGGCATCGACACGAACCGCGTGATCTCGTTCACGTTCGTGCTCGGCGCGATGCTGGCGGCCGTCGGCGGCGTGCTGATCGGGCTGACGATCGGCAAGCTGAATCCGTATATCGGCTTCGTCGCGGGCATCAAGGCGTTCACCGCCGCGGTGCTGGGCGGGATCGGCAGCATCCCGGGCGCGATGCTCGGCGGCGTGCTGCTGGGCCTCGCCGAAACCTTCGCCGCAGGCTACATGCCGGCCGAGTACAAGGACGTGGTCGCGTTCGGCCTGCTCGTGCTGATCCTGCTCTTCCGCCCGACCGGCCTGCTCGGCAAGTCGGACATCGAAAAGGTCTGAGGGAGACGCAGATGAGTCAAGTCATTTCCGTTCGCCGCCCGGCCGCCGACGCGTCGGTCGGCCAGGCGCTGAAGAATGCCGCGGCCGCCGCGCTGCTGACGGCGATCCTCACGATTCCGGTGCTCGGCCTGCAGCTGAAACTCGACGGCTATCAGGTGGTGCTCACGCCGCACTGGCGCCCGGTGTGGATCGCGGTCGCGGCGGTGTTCCTGTTCCAGCTGTTCAAGCCGTGGCTCGTGCGCGCGAAATCGGCGGTGAAGCTGCCGGCGATGCCCGCGATGGGCGCGCAGCAGCAGCGCGCGATCATCTGGGTGCTGCTCGCGGTCGGGCTGGTGTGGCCGTTCTTCGGCTCGCGTGGTGCCGTGGACGTCGCGACGCTCGCGCTGATCTACGTGATCCTCGGCCTCGGGCTGAACATCGTGGTCGGTTTCGCGGGGCTGCTGGATCTCGGCTATGTCGGGTTCTACGCGGTCGGCGGCTATACGTACGCGATGCTGAACCAGTATTTCGGGCTGTCGTTCTGGGAGTGCCTGCCGATCGCGGCGATCGCGGCGGCGACGTTCGGCTTCCTGCTCGGCTTCCCGGTGCTGCGCCTGCGCGGTGACTATCTCGCGATCGTCACGCTCGGCTTCGGTGAAATCATCCGCCTGCTGGCGAACAACCTGACGAGCCTCACCGGCGGCCCGGACGGCATCTCGAGCATTCCGAAGCCGACGGTGTTCGGCTTCGAGATGGCGCGCTCGGCGAGCGTCGAGGGCGCGAAGACCTTCCATGAACTGATCGGGCTGGAATACAGCGGCGAGCACATGGTGATCTTCCTGTACCTGATCGCGCTGGTGCTGGTCGGCTTCACGCTGTTCGTGACGAGCCGCCTGATCCGCATGCCGATGGGCCGAGCGTGGGAAGCGCTGCGCGACGACGAGATCGCGTGCCGCTCGCTCGGCCTGAACCCGACGCGCATCAAGCTGTCGGCGTTCACGCTCGGCGCGGCGTTCGCGGGCATCGGCGGCGCGTTCTTCGCGGCGCGTCAGGGCCTCGTGAATCCTGAATCGTTCACCTTCATCGAATCGGCGCTGATCCTCGCGATCGTCGTGCTCGGCGGGATGGGCTCGCAGCTCGGCGTGATTCTCGCGGCGATCCTGCTGACCGTGCTGCCGGAAGTCGCGCGCGGGTTCGCCGAATACCGGATGCTGATCTTCGGTCTGGTGATGGTGTTGATGATGATGTGGCGTCCGCAGGGCCTGCTGCCCGCGAGCCGTCCCCACGTGGAGCTGCCGCAATGAGCGCGAATGCAGAACTGTTGAAGGTCGCCGGGCTGCAGATGCGCTTCGGCGGGTTGCTCGCGGTGGACGGCATCGATTTCGACGTGCGCCGCAACGAGGTGTTCGCGATCATCGGGCCGAACGGCGCGGGCAAGACCACGGTGTTCAACTGCGTCGGCGGCTTCTACAAGCCGAGCGGCGGCGAGGTCGTGCTCGACGGCCACGCGATTGGCGGGCTGCCGAGCCACAAGATCGCGGTGAAGGGCCTGGTGCGCACGTTCCAGAACATCCGCCTGTTCAAGTCGCTCACCGTCGTCGAGAACCTGCTCGTCGCGCAGCATCGCAAGGTGAAGGCGGGGCTGCTGCCTGGCCTGTTCTCGACGCCCGCGTATCGCCGCGCCGAGCAGGAAGCGCTCGAACGCGCGGCCGTGTGGCTCGACCGGATGGGGCTGACGTCGGTCGCGAACCGGCCGGCGGGCACGCTGTCGTACGGGCACCAGCGGCGTCTGGAGATCGCGCGCTGCATGATCACCGAGCCGCGTCTCCTGATGCTCGACGAGCCGGCGGCCGGTCTCAACCCGCAGGAAAAGATCGAGCTGCAGCACCTGATCGACAAGCTGCGCCACGAGTTCGGCGTATCGGTGCTGCTGATCGAACACGACATGAGCCTCGTGATGGGCGTGTCGGACCGCATCCTCGTGATGGAGCACGGCCGGCCGATCGTGATCGGCACGCCGGAAGCGGTCCGCAACGACCCGCGCGTGATCAAGGCGTATCTGGGGGAAGAGTGATGCTGAAGCTGGAACAGGTCCATACGCACTACGGCGCGGTCGAGGCGCTCGCGGGCGTGTCGATCGAGGTGAACAAGGGCGAGATCGTCACGCTGATCGGCAGCAACGGCGCCGGCAAGACGACGCTCATGATGACCGTGTGCGGCACGCCGCGCGCGTCGTCGGGCCGCGTGCTGTTCGAGGGCAACGACATCACCGCGATGTCGACGCACCAGATCATGCGGCAGGGGATGGCGATCTCGCCGGAAGGGCGGCGCGTGTTCCCGAGCCTGACGGTGCTCGAGAACCTGAAGATGGGCGGCTTCTTCGCGAGCCGTCACGAGATCGACGACGGCATCGAGCACGTGTTCAAGCTGTTTCCGCGCCTGAAGGAACGCGCGGCGCAGCGGGCCGGCACGATGTCGGGCGGCGAGCAGCAGATGCTGGCGATCGGCCGCGCGTTGATGAGCAAGCCGCGCCTGCTGTTGCTCGACGAGCCGACGCTCGGTCTCGCGCCGCTCGTGATCGCGCAGATCTTCGACATCATCCGGACGATCCGCGACGAAGGCGTCACGGTGTTTCTCGTCGAGCAGAACGCGAACAAGGCGCTGGGTGTGGCCGATCGCGGCTACGTGCTCGAAACGGGGCGCGTGGTGCTCGCCGATACGGGCGCGAACCTGCTCGCGAACGACCGGATCAAGCAGGCGTACCTCGGCGGTTGATGAAGGAGGCCGCCGGCCTGCAACGGGCCGGCGGTGCTTGCCGCCTTGGTTGTCGCTTCACATGCAAGGCCGGTCACGGCCTTGTCTTCCTCTCCCTGGCTGATCCTGAACGTGCTTTTCAGCACGTCGCGCAAATGCAGCGCGGCGCGATTGCTGTCGTCCGTCAGCCGGTGCGCCGCTACTGGCCGCCGCCATACAACTCGTTGAGACGCTGGAGTTCTCCAGACTTCTGCATACGCAGGAGTTCCTCCTTGACTTGCGCGCGCGTGATGCCGGTTCGCGCCCCCGCCTGCGAACCCGCGCTGGGCATGCTGCCCATCGATGTCGCGCTGATCGCCGAGTCGGACGGCTTGCTCGACGCCGTCGCGGCGCCGTCGTCCTGAGCCCTGGCAAGCCCCGATGCGCCCACTACACAGATCACGGCCAGTGCGGCCTTGTACATGCTCTTCATCGTGGCACCTCACATGAAAAAGCGATGCAACAACAACGCGACCGACGCGGATTCCGCATCGTCCGCGTAGGCCGACACTTCGCCTGCGTGCGGCTGCTTCAGCCGCAATCGCATTGCGTCGGACAAATTCCGGAAGCCGAACGCAGCAATGGGTTCGTCACGCACATGCAGCCGGAATGGCGGAATGATAGAACCCGCTTGCCGGATTGACGCCCTCTTGAAAGGGGGTAATTGTCGTCGTTGTCATGTGGAGTGTCTAAGCTGGACGGATATCGCGGAACGTGAGAATGAATCTGGCGCACGCCCGAGGAGCGCATTCATGTCTGACAAGCACGTCGCGCTGACCAGTCATATTCGTCGACTCTGTTCGCTTGCCGTCGAGCCGCAGCTCGTCATTCCTCATGTGATTGAGGCGGCACGGCGCGTCGTCGGTGCCGACTGGGGCATGTTCTTCTATGCCGATGCGCACTACGCAGTGTCGGACGTGTGCAGCGAAAATGACACGGTCTACACGTTATTGCCGACGTATTTCGCGAATATCCACAACACCTCCCGGCAGGAGGTGCTGGGCGTCACGTTTTCCGATGCCATGCGCCGCGGGCGCGGTTTCGACAACAGCGCGCACTACGACGGTGCGCTGTTGTCGAGCGAGATGTATGCGGACCTGTGGCGGCCGGTGTCGATGCGCCACTGCCTCGAGCTGACCGCGACAGACGGCACGCGCGGTTGGGGCAGCCTGCTGCTGTCGCGTGCTCCCGGTTGTCGCCCGTTCTCGGAACAGAATCATCGCGACATCGAACCCGTGGCGCGGCATCTCGCTCACGCACTGTCGCGGCCCGTGCAGCCGACGCTGCACGAATCGGAATGCAGCCTGTCGGCGATCGTGGTGGTCGACGACGATGGGCGGCTCCTGCTGTACAACGCAGACAGCATCCGGATGCTGTCGCTCGCAACCGGCGAGCCGCTCGCGTTCTACCGTCACGAACGCTTGCCGGACTGGCTCACGCCGCTTCGGTCGAACATCAACCGGATCTGGCGCGGCTATCCGGCGCCGCCCCCGACGTTCGAGCGTCGCAACAATGCGGGCCGCTTCCGGTTCATGGCCTATCGGTGTAACGACACGGCCGCGTTGCAACGCGATTTCGCGATCGTGATCTATATCGAACACTTTCCGCCGCTCAAGCTGATGATCGAACGGCTCGGCTTCGCGTTCGGCCTGACCGAACGGCAGCGCGAACTCTGCGAGCAACTCGTGCTGGGCCGCTCGCACAGCGAGATTGCGCGTGGCTTCGCGCTGCGCGACAGCACGGTCGTCGATCATGTTCGCAAGATCTATCGCAAGCTCAACGTACACAATCACGACGAGTTGCGCAGCGTGTTCCGGATCGGGCGGCACGACTAGGTCATGGGGCGCGCGGCGTAGCGCTTGTCGTTCTGTTACAGCGCGCGCGTGATCGCCTGCTCCAGCAGCGACAGCCCGAGATCGATCTCCGCTTCGCTGACCGTCAGCGGCGGCGCGATCCGGAACACGCCGCCCATGCCGGGCAACTGCACGATATTCATGCTGAGCCCGAGGTTCATGCACTCGCGCGTGATCTTCGCGCCGAGCCCGTCTGCCGGTTCCTTCGTCCGCCGATCCTTGACGATCTCGACGCCGAGCAGCAACCCGCGCCCGCGCACGTCGCCGATGCAGTCGAATCGCTCCATCAGGTCGAGCAGCCCGCGCCGGAGCCGGTCGCCCATCACGTTCGCGCGCTGGACGAGGCCGTCGCGCTGCACGACGTCGAGCACGCGCAGGCCGACCGCGGCCGGCAGCGGGTCCGACACGTGCGTCGTATAGAACAGGTAGCCGAGTTCGTGCGCGCGTTCCTCGATCTGTGCTGAGGTGACGACGGCCGCGAGCGGCAGCCCCGCGCCGAGCGTTTTCGACAGCGTGAGGATATCGGGCGTCACGCCGTCGCGCTGGCACGCGAACATCGTGCCGGTGCGCCCGACGCCGGTTTGTGCTTCGTCGAGGATCAGCAGCATCCCGCGTTCCTCGCACTTGCGCTTGAGCGCCGCCATGTAGCCTTCCGGCAGTTCGATGATGCCGCCCGAACTGAGGATCGGCTCCGCGATGAACGCGGCGAGGTTGCCGCTCGACTGGCGATCGATCAGGTCGAATGCGTAGTCGAGTTCGGCGAGGTAGTCGTAGGTACCGTTGCGCTCGAAGCGCGGCCGGTACGTGAACGGCGCCGGAATCGCGAACGAGCCGGCGGCGGCCGGGCCGACGCCCTTGCGGCCGGCACTGTAGGTGGCGGACGCCGCCGCGCCCGTCATCCCGTGCCACGACTGCGCGAAGCCGACGATCTCGTACTTGCCGGTGACGAGCTTCGCCATCCGGATCGCCGCTTCGTTCGATTCCGCGCCGGTGCTCAGCAGCAATGCGCGATCGAGCCCCGGCGGCGTGATGTCGGCGAGGCGCGTCGCGAGATCGACGACCGGACGCGACAACATTCCGCTGAACAGGTGATCGAGCTTGCCCGCGTATTCGGTGATGACGGAGACGATCTCCGGGTGACTGTGCCCGAGCACCGCGCTCATCTGGCCCGACGTGAAATCGAGGATCGCGCGGCCGTCGGCATCGTAGACGAAGCTGCCTTGCGCGCGCTCGATGATCATCGGCTCGAACGTCCCGCCGTAGCGGATCAGGTGCTGGCTGGCGTTGTGCCAGAAAGTGGCGTCGTCGTTCAGCGACATCGGGGTTCTCCGGACAAGGGCCAAGGATCGCTTGCAGTCTAGGCGCCGGTCTGGTTTTATGGAAACGAATAGTGCTTATGCAAGGTAGAAAAGGAGCTAATACCTTGGGCCGCTCGCTGGAAATCGATCTGCTGCGCTCGTTCGTCGTCATTGCCGAGGTGCGCTCGCTCAGCCGCGCGGCGGCGCGGGTCGGCCGCACGCAGTCCGCGCTCAGCCAGCAGATGCGACGGCTCGAGGAGAGCGTCGACCAGCCGCTGTTCCAGCGCACCGGCCGCGGCGTGGTGCTGACGCACCCCGGTGAGCGGCTGCTCGTGCATGCGCAGCGCATCCTGCGGCAGCATGACGAGGCGATGGCCGACCTGTGCGGCACGGGGTTGTCGGGCACGATCCGGTTCGGCTGCCCGGACGATTACGCGGCCGTGTTCCTGCCGTCGCTGCTGCGGCAGTTCTCGAGCCAGCATCCGCAGGCGATCGTCGAGGTCGTGTGCGGGCCGACACCGCGCTTGCTTGAACACCTCGACAAGCGGGCGGTCGATCTCGCGATGATTTCATTGCCGGACGATGAGGCGACGGACGATTTCATCCGTCGCGAGCAACTCGTCTGGATCGGTTATCCGGGCCTCGATGTCGCACGGTTCGACCCGTTGCCGCTCGCACTTTCCGATCCGGATACGCTCGATCACATTGCGGCCTGCGAGGCGTTGCAGCGTGCGGGCCGCGATTATCGCGTCGCGTATGCGAGCAGCAGCCTCGCGGGGCTGACCGCGCTGGTGCGTTCCGGGCAGGCGTTCGCGGTGATGACGCAGACGGCGGTGCCGGCCGATCTGGCGATTCTCGCCGGCGATCGCGGGCTGCCGCCGCTGCCGGCGGTGGGCATCACGCTGCGGTTCGACCGGAAGCGGCCTTCGCATCTGACGACGGCGTTCGCGGCGCATATTCGGCTCACGTTGCCGCTGTTGTGACGCACGGAGTTTGGCCGGCAGGATTCGTTTCGACAATTCGATAAGTACACCTTGTCATGTTGAAGACCTGATTCCAGAACCTGTCCGCCGCAGTGGCGCGCGATGCGTGTGTCGGCTTGGCGGATCGTACGCGGGTCCACTCGCCGGCACGATGCAGGCTCGCGACCCGTCCTACGACGTCGCGGGTCTTCTGTCGGATTTACACGCGTCGGCGGCGAAATAGACTTCCAATCGAGTGAAATGAACGACGGGCTGGTACACGAGGCCGGCCGACCCACATCGCTCGCGCAATGGCCTTGGCGTGTCGTTCGACGGTAGCACACTGCCGGCACCGTCGACATCGAGCTGCTCTCGCGGGAGTGGCGTGCCTGTCTCGGCAGAAGGGCGGGCGACGACCTGAAGCGAGGCGTCACCCGGTTGTTTTCGCACGAATTCGTTCTGCCCCGATGTTCGACACCGGTTGCGCCGGCTCGCCGGCCGATCGTCGACGTCATGCGACCGGATGCTGCCGCATTGCGTGCTGCATCGGGCGGATGCCTCACGAGGAGGTCATTATGACCAGGTCATTTCGTATCGTCAGTGCCGGGATCGCCGCACTGGCATGCTACGTTGCCAGCGTCCCGGTTCCGGTTCACGCGGCGACGCTTACCAACTACACCGCGCCGCGGCATTTCTCGCGCGCGCGACAGGCGGCGCCCGCCACGCTGCCGGCCGTCACGGTCAAGCCGGCAAGCGACGGCAGTGACCAGACCGACGCGTTGCAGGCCGCGCTCAACGCTTTGCAGGTCGGACAAACGCTGATACTCTCGCCGGGACGCTATACCGTCAGTCGCTCGTTGTCGGTGGCGACGTCAGGTGTCGTGGTATCGGGCTACGGTGCGACGCTGGTCGCAACCAATCCGTCCGACCAGACGATCGTGATGAGCGGCGCCGATTCGACGCTGGTGGGCGTCACGCTGGTCGGCACGGGCACGACGCGGCTCACGATACCGGCTTCGACCAAGGTCGAAGTGACGGGCACGGGCGTTCAGGTGCTCGGTGTGACGGTCCAGGGCGGCGCCGGCGCCGGGATCTTCGTGTTCGGCGCCAGCAACGTCGCGATCGTGGGCAATACCGTGCGTGCGACGCTAGCCGACGGCATCCACACGACCTACGGTTCGACCAACGTGCTCGTGCAGGGCAATACGGTGACGGGTACCGGTGACGATCTGATCGCCGTCGTCAGCTATCTGGGCGACGGCCGCATCAGCAACAACGTGTTGATCGACCACAATTCCGTATCGGGGAACTACTAGGGGCGCGGCATTGCCGTCGTCGGCGGGCAGGCAGTGGACGATCTCGAACAATACCGTCGACGGCGTGCAGAAGGCGGCGGGCATTCTCGTCGCACAGGAGGATAGCTGGCGTACCTACGGCGTGTCGAACGTCGTCATCGACAGCAACGTCGTGACCAACATCCAGAACGCGAACGTGAACAACGGGCTGCAGGCGACGCAGCAGGGCGCCCTTGAACTGGATACATGGTCGGGCACGGTGTCGTACGTTGTCGTGACCGCAATCGCGTATCGGGATCCGGCTACGCGGGGTTCCGGGCAGTCGGCCACGTATGCGAGTTCAAGGTCGCCGACAACGCGTTCGCGTCGATCGCCGGCACACCGGTGTCGTTGCTGTCGAGCGGCTGTACGGCCAGCCAGATCGTCGTCGTCGGCAATACCGTGGACGGCGTCGCGCTGGTCCAGCCGGTCGGTGCATCGCCGTCGGGAACGATTCAGGCGACCGGCGCGGTGACGGCCACGATGCCCCACGTGCGGATCGGCCTGATGCAGTCGCCGGGCGTCGCGACGCTGGCGACCGGCGTGGCGCGATGAAGCCGCGCGGCCGGACGAGTTGCGGAATCCTGGAGTGTTAGGAATGCGATCTGACCAGGGGGAGAAATATGCGATAAAAAGAACCGAACATGCCCATACGGCGCGGACTGTCTGTTTCGTTCGACTGTCTTCTGAAAATCGGGCAATCGACGCTGGAGCAGACGATTCGCGCCGTGAAACAGGACATGTTCGTTCGCATGGATTTGCGAGACGTCTCCATCAGTTTGATTCGTTGTCGATCGAGGTGAGATATGGGAACCACAATTGAAGAAGCGTCGATTCGCGTACCGAACATGTCCTGTCGGCCCCGAGCCGACGATCAGGAGTCGCCATGAACGGGGGCGAATATACGACGAGTCTTGCAGACGACGCGAAGCACATCCTCGACGCCGCGGCGCTGATCCGGCTCGGCGCCCGCCCGCAGATGGTCGAAATCGAACTGGCGCTACCGCACGAGCGCCTGGCTCGTCTTTATCGCGAGGTACGTGGCGCCGCGCCTCCGAAGGGGCTGCTGCCGTTCTCCAGCGACTGGTACATGACATGGATGGCCAACATCCACGCATCGCTGTTCCACAACATTTATCGCTTCTTGCGGAGCAGCGCGGGATGTTCGCGCATCGACGCGCTCGTGAAGGCCTACGCGATGTACGGGAAGCGATGCGACGCGGCGGGCTGCGATCCTGTGCTCGGCCTGACACGAGCATGGATGCTGATTCGCTTTTTCGATGGCGGCGTGTTGTCGACGACACGCTGTGCGCGGTGCAACGCCGCGTTCGTGATTCATCGTCACGACATGCGGCCCAATCGCGTCTGCGTCGCATGCCGGCCGCCGGCGCGGGCCGGCAAGCGCAACGGACGCGCGAAACCGGAGCCGCCTGCCGCCGGCGCCTCGGCGGACGCGAGCGCACGTATTCCCGTGGAGCCTGCCTCGGCCGCCGGGCGCGCATAGCGCCGCCGGATGCTCACAGCAGGCCGGCTTTCCGGGCGGCGGCCGCCGCCTGCGTGCGATTCAGCACGTTCAGTGCCTTGAAGATTGCCGTGATGTGCGCTTTGACGGTCTTCTCCGACAGATCGAGCCGGTCCGCGATGACCTTGTTGGGCACGCCTTCGGCGACGTACCGCAGCACCTCGATCTGGCGCTGCGTGAGCGGCCCGTTGACGCCCTCCCGTGCAGGATGGCTGAGGCCATCCGGGGCGGCTGACGGCTGTTCGTCGAGCACGAGCGGCGGCACGTAGCGCTCGCCGTTCAGCACCATCCTGATCGCCGACAGCACCGTGCGCGGGTCCGCCGATTTCGGCACGTAGCCGAGCGCGCCGCGCGCGAAGGCGGCCCGCACGTCGCCCGCGTCCTCGGACGTGGACAGGACGATGATCTGCAGTTCCGGACGCTTGCCGGCGATCGCGGATATCGCGTCGAGGCCATTCAGTCCGGGTAGTTTCAGGTCGAGCACGATCGCGTCGAAGTCGGCGCATTGATCGAGCATTCGCATGGCGTCGTCGGCATTGCCGGCCTGGGCGACGGTTACGCCTTCATCGTCCTGGCGAAGCAAGGCTGCTACACCGTCCCGGAGGATCGGGTGATCGTCGACGATGAGAATCTTCATGACAACCAGCCAGGCTGAATCAAGGAAACCCGCTCGCTGAAAGCGGCTCGGCCTTGAGCGGAAAGGTCTTAAGACTTTCGTCTTGGTCGCATCGAGTCTTTTGATTCTATAGTCAAAAGTCGTGATGCGTAGGTCTTATTTCAATCGCGCCAGGCATTGGCCTAACGTCGCGTTTACATTCTCGGGAAATTTGCCAAGACTGAATCTTGCCGGTGCCTAATACGAGTCGGTTGCCACCGTGCAGGGGAACGCGCATCGACGCGACCGAAGGATCTGCATGGCATCGAATGGATCGGGTTCGCGACGCAATCTGGGGTGGAATATGGATATTGTCAACGCCGATGATGCAGTATGGGAATTGAACATGTCATACCTGTGGCTTGCGCAGCACGTGCTACAGGAAGATCGCGCGACGGGCATGTTTCGTCTTGGCGTGACGAGCGACATGGCGAACGCGCTGGCATCGCTGTCGATGAAGCACATGATCGACCTCGCGTCGTCGGGGCAGATGATCTGCGTGCCGCGTCGGAGCGCGCACGGGATGATGCAGGCCCTGGCGCGGTCGACGCCATCCGTCGACATCGCGCGCCTGCATGTCGCGATGACGCTGGCGAGCGGCATATCGGACGATGAGGATTCCATATGAGTGGCAACGCCGGGCGGTCGGGGCTGGCCGACGATGTGACGCGGGTGCCGGACGCGGTTGTACCGATCTGGCCGGACGCCCAGGATCCGTGCGGATGCGTGGGGGGCCACAAGTCGATCGCGTGATGCGGTGAAGCGGACCGAATTTGCGCGCGTGTGTTCCCGCTAGTCATCGGCGGCCTCGGTCCTCGACCGCGCGCCGGCCATGATGAGATTGCCGATTGCCGCGCGGAGTTTGCCATTCGGGATCGGTTTGTGCAGCAGCAGGCAATGGCTGGCATGCGCCTCGGCGAGCCGGTCGGCGGCCGTGTCGCCGCTGATCAACATGGCAGGAATCTCCTGGTTGTATTCGGTGCGGAGTCGTTCGATGACCTTCAGGCCGTTCTCGGTCCCGCGCAGGCGAAAGTCGCAGACGAGCAGGTCCGGGCGCCGCGGGCATGCCGATAACCGTTCGATCGCATCGTCGCCGGAGTCCGCGACAATCGTGTCGTAACCCCACATGCCGAGCAGTTTCGACATGCCTTCGCGGATCGCAAGCTCGTCGTCCACGACAACGACGAGCCCGGAGGTTTGCGTGATGTCGACGACTGCCTCCTCGGTTGCATCGCGTTGCGCCGGAGCCAGGTCGCTGCGATCCACGCATACTTCGAAGCATGATCCGCGCCCGGGTTCCGAACGCACTGTCAGACCGCATTCGAGCAGATCGACCAGGCGACGCACAATCGCGAGACCGAGCCCGAGGCCTTTTTCGCGGTCGCGTTCGGGATTGTCGACCTGGTAGTACTCCTGAAACACGAGATGGATCTGGTCGTGCGGGATGCCCCGTCCGGTGTCCCATACCTGGATGGCGATATGCGCACCGCGGCGCCTGCAGCCGACCACGATCCGTCCGCTATCCGTATAGCGAACCGCGTTGGACACCAGATTGCGCGCGATCCGTTCAAGCAGCACCGGATCGGTATCGACGATCGCGCGGCATGGTATGCGTGTCAGTCGTATGTTTTTCGCCGACGCGTCGAGCATGTGATCGTTGCATACGTGCTCGAGCACCACGTCGACCTGGAATGGCCGTCGATGTACCTCCACCACACCGGCGTCGAGCCGGGACACGTCGAGCAGGGCCCCGAACAGCGTGTTGAGCGCATCCGTCGACTGCTCGATCTGGACGAGGATCCGTGCCTCTTCCGCCCGGGTCTGCGCACCGCGGAGGGCGCCGACCAGCAGGCTCAGCGCGTGAGACGGCTGACGGAGGTCATGGCTGGCCGCGGCGAGAAAGCGTGATTTGGCCAGATTTGCCTCTTCCGCGATCTGCTTCTGGCGCAGCAGATCGTCCGCGAGACGCCTGGCGGTCTTGTTGCGTGCACGCAGATCGCTCGCGAGCTGCTCGGCCCGGAAGCGCAGGCGGATGTTCTGCGTCGCGGTCCGGTTGGCGAGCAGTCCGAGATAGGCGATGACGCAGATGAACAGGAACATCATCGGAGCGGTGGCCTGCTGGGCGCGGTTGTCCGAGAGTGCGGCGACGACGACATACGGGACGGTGGCCGGCAACAGGAACGCCAGGAATGCGGGAAGGTAGGTGCCGAATACGGGGACCGCACCGGCGACGACGCCGAGCGTGGCGGTTACCGCCAGACTCTCGACCTCGAACCCTCCTCCGTTCGCCAGCTTGATCGACGACCAGCCCCAACCGATACCGGCCGCGGCGCTGCACACGATGAATCCCCCCGCCCAGCGGGACCGGGGCGTGACGTTCGTCGTCGAGCGGCGATAGCGCCAGGCGAGAAACGAATGGACGGCGGAGCAGGCGAGGATGTACGAGACCCAGGCGGGGCCGATGAATGGATCGAGGTGCCCGAGGCGGTCCAGCGAAATCGCGAGCGTGGCGGCCAGCAGCGTTCCACCGGACACGCTCAATGTCACGATGCCGTACACGATTTTCAGTTGTTCGGCGGCGATCGGCCGCTGCGGGTGCATCGTCATCCAACGGGCTCCGTGGCGTGCGCATGGCAATGCAGCGGGCGGCCTGATTCACTTTTCACGAGCCGTCGCATCGACGATTCGTTATTTGAGTATGGGTAAAAATCGTCAGGTGGAAATGTCAAGCTTTGTCATGTCGGATTGGTCTTGGTAATGTGGGATGCTAACGTTTTCACAAACGAATGACCTTTCGGAGCATCGAAAAGGCGACGGGTCGGCATGCGAGAAATCATCTGTGGAATCGAAAATCGAGGATCCCGCCCGTCACCAATGCGAACTCCGGCGGTCGCATGGCAGCGACGATCATCAGGCAGGCATCGCTGGTTGGTCGTCGTAGTGCGAAATGAATGGAGAGCGTCGGCATGATGCGAAAACGCAGGCGCCGTACGAAGGAGATGCTGCTGCCTCTGCCGGCTGTCGAAGCGCGGCACTTGTCACTCAAGCATCACGTGGCGCTGGCTTCGTTGCGTGCCGGTCGTGCTGATGTCGATGCGATCGCGACCGTGATGAATGTGGTTTATCTGGCCTTCTTCCTGCGAGACGCCAACGATCGGGATGTGTCTCCCTATCGGGCGGCGGAAGCTGCGCTGAATGCCATCGTCGAACGGGTGAGAAGGGCACAGGCCGGCGAGCCGAACGACGACGAGCGGGCGGCGCTCGAGCGCATCGTGGTGCAACACGATATGCAAATGGCTACGTTGCCGAAGTACCGCCTGATCGACGCATGGTCGCGGCTGACGCGTATCGTGCAGGATGTCGGACCCTCGCCGATTCCTGCGCCGGAGTAATTGTTTGTCGAGCGCGTCACGCATCCCGGTAACGCGTGCTGGACGCTTGCGGAGCGATGCGCGGTGGAAACGAAAAACCCGCGAAGCGTTGCGCTGTCGCGGGTAGTCGAACGTGCCCGAAACACGGTCAAACCGTGTCTGGTGCCGACGGCGAGACTCGAACTCGCACAGCTTTCGCCACTACCCCCTCAAGATAGCGTGTCTACCAATTTCACCACGTCGGCACTTCGGTACTGCAAGGGGCGCCATTCTAGCGTCAGATTGCGCGTTTGTGAAGGGGAGATGACACGATCGTGGGGCAGGCGCAGACGATCCCGGTAAAATTCGTCGAAATCGATCCGACGATCCTCGCAACCGCAACCCGTTTTCTCCCCCGTGACGACGACCCTCGAACAACTGCAGGCCGGCCAGCTGTCGGGCGCCCGGCAACTGAAGCTCGCGTGCGGGCTGACCGAATTTCCGCGCGAGATCCTCGATCTGGCGGATACGCTCGAAGTGCTCGACCTGTCCGGCAATGCGCTGTCGGCGCTGCCGGACGACCTGTCGCGGCTGCATCGCCTGCGCATCCTGTTCGCGTCCGGCAATCGCTTCACCGAATTTCCCGAAGTGCTCGGCACGTGCGTGCAGCTCGACATGATCGGCTTCAAGGCGAACCGGATCCGCACGGTGCCGCGTCGTTCGCTGCCACGCGGGCTGCGCTGGCTGATCCTGACCGACAATGAAATCGACGCACTGCCCGCCGAGATCGGCGACTGTGCGCGCTTGCAGAAGCTGATGCTCGCGGGCAACCGGCTGCGTGCGTTGCCAGCCGAAATGGCCGCCTGCCGTTCGCTGGAACTGGTGCGCCTGTCGGCGAACCGGCTCGATGCGCTGCCGGACTGGCTATTGCGTCTGCCGCGCCTCGCATGGCTCGCGTCCGCGGGCAATCCGTTCGGCGCCGAGCCGGAGGCCGCCGCGTCGGCCGAGCCGGGCGTCGCGGACATCGACTGGACGTCGCTCTCGTGCGATCAGAAGCTCGGCGAAGGCGCATCCGGTGTCATTTACCGCGCGCAGTGGCGAGCGGACGGCCAGGCGCCGCGCGCGGTCGCGGTGAAGCTGTTCAAGGGGGCGGTGACGAGCGACGGCCTGCCCGATTGCGAAATGGCCGCCTGCCTGCACGCCGGGCGTCACCCGAACATGATTCCGGTGATCGGCAAGGTGCGCGGTCATCCGGACGGCACCCACGGCCTCGTGATGGAACTGGTCGATCCGGCGCTGACGAACCTTGCAGGGCCGCCGAGCTTCGCGTCCTGCACGCGCGATGTGTATGCGGCCGATGCGCGATTCGCGCCGGCAGCGGCAGTGCGGATCGCGCACGGCATCGCGTCGGTCGCGGCGCATCTGCATGCGCGCGGCATCATGCACGGCGACCTGTACGCGCACAATATCCTGCACGACGGCGAGGGCGGCGCGATGCTCGGCGATTTCGGCGCGGCGTCGGTCTATCACGTGAACGATCGCGTGCGTGCGGCGCGGCTCGAACGGCTGGAAGTCAGGGCGTTCGGTTACCTGCTCGGCGAGTTGCTCGAGCGATGCGAGCCGCGGGCGTGGGAAGGTTCGCACGCACTCGAAGCCTTGGCGGCCGCCTGTCTGAACGAGGAGGTCGACGCGCGGCCGTCGTTCGACCAGATTGCGGCTGCACTGGCTTCATCGAAGGACTGACAGCTTCGTCCGCGTTGCGGTGTCGGTAGTCGCCATGCTGATGCTTACGCCTGCCGCGCAGTCAGCAGCTTGATCCCGAGCCCGACGAACAGCAGCCCGCTGGCGCGCTTGGCCGCGCGTACCCACGGGCTGACGCCGAAGCCGCGATGGAGCCGTCGCACGCCGAACGAATAGACGCTGTGCACGACGACGACGGTGCAGGCGATCGTCGCGTACATCATGACGAACTGCATCGCGAGCGGGCGATCGTGCGCGATGAACTGCGGCATGAACGCCGACAGGAAGATCATTGTCTTCGGATTGCTGCCCGACACGAACAGCGCTTCACGGAACAGCTTCCCGCGGTCGGGCAGGGCGATCTGCGCTGCGCCGGTCGACGCGGCCGCCTTCCGGTCGCCGCGCAGTTGCCGGACACCCAGGAACATCAGGTACGCGGCGCCGACGACCTTCATCGCGACGAACAGCGGCGGCATCGCGGCGAGCACCGCGCCGACGCCGAGCGCGACGAGCATCACGACCACGGCCTGCGCGACGAGGTTGCCCGCGATCGTCGCGGCAGTGCCGTGTGTGCCGTAGCGCACGGTGTTGCGAATCACGAGCAACACGTTGGGCCCGGGCGACAGCGTCGTCGCGAGATAGGCTGCGGCAAACAGCATCCAGGTCTGAATGGACATGCGGTGCTCCGAAAGGCGGTTCCGGCAGTCGGGATGAAGCGATGGTGTCACGCCAAAATTGGCGCCAGCAATCGCCGGAACCGTCGCGCCTTGTCAGTTCGCGTCGCGCACGCAGGAGGCGGCGATCGACGGCGGCGAATCGATCGCGGAAGGCCGCGTCATCCACGCGATCCACGCCGCCCATAACCCGCAGACGATCAACACGGCGACATTCAGCGGCGTCCGGTAGCGGATGATCAGGTCGGCCAGCGGCAGGTGTTCCTTGTTCATGTGCGTCTCCTTCGGTCGGTGCGGTTGCGGCGTTACTGGCCGCTGTAGGAAGGCGCCTTCGCGTCGCAGCTCGCGGACACCGTCGTGCCGTCGGCGAAATGCAGCCGGAACGGCACCTTCGCGCCGGGTGCGACGGGCTTGCGCGGCGCCTCCAGCATCACGTGATAGCCCTTCGGCCTGAACGTCACCGTGCCGTGCGCGGGCACGTCGACCGCTTCGACGTGAACCATCTTCGCGGTACTGCCGGCCGTCTGCGTTTCGTGCATCATCGCCATCCCGAACGCGGGCGTATCGATGCCCGTAAGCGTGACGGGCTTGTCGCCGTCGTTCTTCAGCGTGAAATAGCCGGACGACGGCACCGTCGCCGGCATCGTGCGGATCCAGCATGCATCGGCCTGTACGGCCGTCGCGGCGAACGTGGCGGGCGCCTGCAGCGCGAGCACGGCAAACAGCAGACTGGTCGGAATCGAGCGTTTCATTGATGGTGTTCCTGATCGGGTAGAAAAGATTGCCGCGCGGGCATCGTATGGATCACTTCAGCGTGAACGTGTAGCGGCCCTGCGTGCGATGGCCGTCGCTCGCCACCGCAATCCACGTAACCGTGTACGCGCCGGCCGCAAGGTCGGCCAATGCGACATGCATCCGCTTCCGGTTGCCGGCGTCGACCGTGGATTTCCCGTCGGCGACCGACTGGCCATGACTGTCGGTGACGGCGATCGAACTGAATGCGGGTTCGAGCGTTTCGCTGAAGTCGATCGTGACCGCGTGCGGCGCGCTCGACAGCGTGGCGTCGGCGGCGGGTTCCAGGGTTTTCGGATGTGCGTGCGCGTGAGCGGCCTGTGCGACGACGAAGCCGAGTGCGACGAGTGCGCCGCGGAGGAAAGCAGTGGTTTTCATGACGGGATGATCCGGTTGGAAATGACAAGGAGAACGATGCACTCGACTTGCGGCCGCGCGTTCGCGCACGTGCAATCGCCGGAAGCGGGCGAGCACACGCACGGCACGATGCCGCGAGCAATACGGTCGAACATGATCGTCCTTCGAAACGTGACACGGCATGCACGCGCAGGCGCGTGCGGACGGCGCGATGCGCTGCGGCATCACGCGCGGTGACGACGAATCAGGACGCGAACGGCGGGGCGCGCGGTTGCGCGGCCGTGAGCGGCAGCGCGCGGCGCAGGCTTTCGAAGCGGGTTGCTTCGCGATGCTGGAGCGGGTGAATGTTGGCCGCGAACGTCAGTTCCGGCGCGGGCAGGGCCGGTGTATGGGCGAGCAGGTTGCAATAGCCGCAAGCCTGCAGATGGGCCTGCAGGCTTTTCGACGACGTATCGCCGGCGTGGTCGCCGCCGGCCGGCCCGGCCGTGCAGTAGCCGGCAAGCAGCGCGTCGACGCGGTCTTGCGTCGTCAGCGCCTGCGAGATCGTCGGCGCGAGCGCCGTCATCAGGATGGCGAGCATCCCGATCAGACTGACGATCTTCCGGAAACGACGACTCAGCATGCGATGCGCGGGGCGGCGTAGGGGCAACGATGGAGCGGATTATGCCACGCACCCGCGGCGAGGCCATGCGGGCACGCGGATACCGCGAATGACGCGCGGCGCGGGCGGGGCGGCGCGGCTACGCGTGCTTCGCCAGATATTTCGTAATCAGCGTCATCTGCGCGGCCCAGCCCTGATCGTTCATCTCGCGCGCTTTCGTACGGCGTGCTTCGATCAGCTGGTCGAAACCCGTTTCGGTGACCGTCAGCAGCGTGCCGCCGTTCGCTTCGGCGAGCGCGAACGTGACGAGCGTCATCGGCTCGGACGTGTAATCGACGTTCGGGTCGATCGCGAACGGGTGCCAGCGAAAGGAGAACAGTTGCTTCGGCTCGACGCGATCGACGACGATTTCGAACACAGTGCCCGCATACGGCTGCTGTGCCTTGGCGACGTCGTCGTCGACCTGCGTCGGCGTGATGCGGCCGAACAGCGGCTGATCGGCCACGAACGGCCCGTCGAACGTCACGCCGAACCAGGTGCCGAATTCGCCGGCATTGCTGACGGCTTCCCAGACGCGCGCCGGCGGCGCGGCGAGCAAGGCTTGTTTCTCGATGCGATCGGTTGGTTGGGTCATCCTGATCTCCACGCAGGCATCATCGTTGCGGGACGGCGCGCGGCCGCGCGCCGCGTTCAGTCGATCATGACCGCGTCGGGCACGTCGAGCACGACATCCGAGGTCGCGACGGCCACGCACGGGAGCGTATAACCGTCGGCCTTTTCCTCGCGGCTCAGACCCGGCCATTCGATCGTATAGCGTACGCTGCCGCTGACGATCCTGCACAGGCAGCTCCGGCATGTGCCGTTGCGGCACGAGCGCGGCAGCCTGACATGCGCGAACGCGGCGGCCTCGAGCAGCGTCAGCGAATCGGGGGCGTTGAACGTCGCGCCGAGCGGCTCGATGCGCACGAGCTGCGGGTGGTCGGGATCGGTCATGGATCGAAGCGGGCGGTGGCGCGGCGGCAAGACAAGGCAAGCGCCAAGCATACCCGAAGGCGATGCGGCCGGCGCGCGTCGGGCAGCCGGCCAGGCGCGTCAGTGCCGCCGCAGGTAGCGATACACGGTATTGCGCGCGAGCCCGAGCTCGCGCGCGGCGGCCGACACGTTGCCGCCGTGCCGCGCGAGCACGGCGTCGATCACCGCGGCCTGGTGGCTCTGCAGCGTCGTCGCTTCGCGCGTGTCGGCCGGTGCGGCTTGGGCCGCGGGTGCGTCGTCGCAGTCGAGCCAGAAATCGTCGGGCAGGTGCGCGAGCGTGATCTCGGCTTCGTCTTCGGCGAGCATGCCGGCCGTGCGCAGCACGTTGGTCATTTGCCGCAGGTTGCCGGGCCAGCGGTGCCGCATGAACGCGTCGAGCACGTCGGCCGCGAGGCGGCCCGGCATCGGCTCGCTGCGCGCCAGCCGCGCGAGGATCCGCTCGACCAGCGCGGGCAGGTCGGTGCGTGCGGCGAGCGGCGGAAGCGTGACCGCGAGTCCGTTGATCCGGTAGAACAGGTCTTCGCGGAACGTGCCTTCGGCGATCATCGCGCGCAGGTCGCGGTGGGTCGCGCAGACCACGCGCACGTCGACCGGCACCGCGCGTGCGCCGCCGAGCGGCATCACCGCGCGCTCCTGCAGCACGCGCATCAGCCTGACCTGCTGCGCGAGCGGCATGTCGCCGATTTCGTCGAGAAACAGCGTGCCGCCGTCGGCCTGCACGATCTTGCCGGGGCTGCCGCGCTTGCGCGCGCCGGTGAATGCACCGTCCTCGTAGCCGAACAGTTCGGCCTCGATCAGCGAATCCGGCAGCGCCGCGCAGTTGACCGCGACGAACGGGCCGTCCGCGCGCGGCGATGCCTGGTGCAGCGCACGCGCGAGCCATTCCTTGCCGGTGCCGGTCTGGCCGAGGATCAGCAACGGCAGGTCGCGTCCGCGGATCTTCGCGACGCGTTCGAGCACGGCGGCCATCCGCGCATCGCCGGTGTCGAGCGTCGCGAACGTGATCGCGTCGGGGTCCGGCGCCCGCGTGCGCGCGGCGGGGGCGGGTGGCGTGACGGCGACGGTTGTCTTGTGCGCTTCCGCGAATTCGCAGCGTGCGAGCACGCGCACGCCGGTCGACAGCGTGAGGCGGAACGGTGCGCCGGATGCGCGTGCCGCCTGCTGGGCGAGCTGGCCGAAGCGCATGCCGAACAGCGCATCGCAGCCTTGATGCTGCAGTGCATCGAACGTCGCGCCGAGCTGGAATTGCGCGCTCCGGTTCGCGGCGATCAGCCCGCCGTCGGGGCCGAACGCGACGAGCCCGGCGAACAGCGAGTCGACGCAATCCTCGTGGGCGTGGAAGCGCAGCCGCAGCGCTTCCGCGCACTGGTTCGCGAACAGATGGTTCTCGATCAGTTGCGCGGACATCCGCACGAGCGCGAGCGTATGGGGGCTGAAGCCGCGCGGGTCGCCGCTCACGTCGAGCGTGCCGAGCGTGCGGCCGAACGGGTCGATGATCGGTGCGCACGAGCAGGTGAGGATATGGTTCGCGCGCAGGAAGTGTTCGGACCCGTGCACGGCGACCGCCTGGCCTGATGCGAGCGCGGTGCCGATCGCGTTGGTGCCGCGTGCGCCTTCGGCCCACGACACGCCGGTGCACAGCGCGACGCGGTTCGCCTTCTCGATGAAGTCCGCGTCGCCGATGCTGTGCAGGATCACGCCGTCGGCATCGGTGAGCAGCACGAGGCTTTGCGTGTCGGCGATCTGCGCGTGGAGGTTTTCCATCACGGGGCGCGCGTGCGCGAACAGCGCGTGGTTCGTGTCGAGCAGTTCGCGCAGCGCGAGTCGCGACAGCGGCGAGAAATCGGGGCGCTCGTTGGCGCGCAGGCCGACCGCGGTCGAACGGGCATGCGCCTGCGCGAGCAGGTCGATGCGGCCCGCGGTGGCGGGCAGCACGAAAGATTGAGGCATGTCTTGTCTCCTGTCGGCCGGAGTTAGCGCTTTAGCGCTTACTCCGGCCCCATGCTTCGCGGTCGGCCGGAGTTAGCGCTTTAGCGCTTACTCCGGCCCCATGCTTCGCGGTCGGCCGGAGTTAGCGCTTCAGCACTTACTCTGGTCGATGCTTCGCGGTCGGCCGGAGTTAGCGCTTCAGCACTTACTCTGGTCGATGCTTCGCGGTCGGCCCGAGTTGGCGCTTCAGCACTTACTCTGGTCGATGCTTCGCGGTCGCCCCAAGCCAGCACTTCAGCGCATTCCGAGGCACCACGCTTCGCAGTCGAACCACCTTGACGCTTTGCACCGCACCATCCGCCGCCCGGGCCGCCGCCGTCGATATCGCCTCATCATACAAGCGCCGCGCGCGTTGTGCGACTGCGTACAAAAACCCCTTGCTTTTAAGCACCCGCCTGCAATGATTGAAGTGGAACGCGCACGCGTCGCGTTCTGCATTGCAACATGCATGCGACGTGACATGCATCCGTTCGGGAGACGCATCATGGTTCGGACGGAACTGAGAGTCGTGCTGGCGGCCATCGCCACCTTCATCATGCTGGGCGGCATCGCCGTGGCGATCCACGGTCTGCTGTTCGATCTCAGCGACGCGGTGCAATACGGAGCGGCCGCGATTGCGGTGGGCGCCACGACCGCCGCGATCGCGCTGAACATCTGGCCCACCGATCCTCACTGATGCCGTTCGGCAAACGGTGCCGGATGTCGTACTGGTCAGAGGAAATGCGCGTCGGAACGACGCACATCGCAAATTTTGCCTCCTGCGCGAAACCGTCTAAAGTGGAATGCAACCGGCATGCATTGTCTGCGCCATATCCCCGTGGATCGTGCCTCTGCCGGCGAGCCCGCGTACATTTTCGTCCGGCCGGTGGCGGACGACGGACGCGGTCATTTGCTTTCTACCGGACGACAGGCGGCTCCCATGCAGATCCATTTCACGAATGAGAAGCCCGAATATTCGGGGCGCGACCTGATGCTTGGATTCACGGCGCTGGTCAATGGCGAGCGCGTCCAATGTCAGATCACCGCCGAGGCGCTGGAGGATCATTTCGGTGCGGCATCGCCGCGCTTCGAGGACATGGTTGGTGCGTACGATCAGCACCGCGAGCGTATCGAGGCAGCCGCACGGCGGTTGCTGTCCGAGACGCGCGCGCAATGCGTGACGCTGCGCAGCGGCTACGTGCGCTTCTACGAAGCGAACTGGCGCTGAGCCGGACGACCGGGCAGCGACGGAGCGGGCGCCGGATACCGGCGCCCGTGTCATATCGGCGCGTGCCCGCCGGTGCCCTGCTTGCGCGGGATGATGCGCGCCGCGATTCGCGCATCGTGTGGCGCGAGCGCATACCTGCGTTCCGTTTCGCCTAATCCGCCCCGATGAGCGCGTACGCGCCGTCGGTCGAGCCGTTCGTGCGCGCGATGCGTGCGAAGCCGGTGTCGGCGAGATGCATGCCCGCAATCGGCAGGTGCTCCGAAGCGGCTTCGGCGAGTGTTGCCGCGCGCGTCGCCGATGCCTGCGACGGATCGTGATCGAACGCGATCGACACGTCGGGGCGAGCGACCTGAATCGGCGCGAAATGCACGAGGTCGCCCCAGATCAGCAGGCGCTCGCCCCGCGATTCGACACGATAGCCGGTATGGCCGGGTGTGTGCCCCGGCAGCGGCACCGCGACGATGCCGGGCAGCACGTTGCCCGCTCCGATGGTACGTAGCTGCGCTCGATAGGCGTCGAACGTGCGCCGCGCGATCCGGAAATTGACGCGTGCCCGCTCGCTTGCTCGTTCGTACGCGTCGTCGTCCAGCCAGAACGCACGTTCCCGTTCGTGAATGAGCACCTCGGCGTGCGGGAAGGCCGGCCGCCCGCCGGTGTCGAGCAGGCCGCCGATGTGGTCGGGATGCGCGTGCGTCAGCAGGATCGTGTCGATGTCGCGTGCATCGATACCGGCTTGCGACAGCGATGGACCCAACAGGCCGCCCCAGTTCCGGATGCCGCCGGCACCTGTGTCGACGAGCACGGTGCGGCCGTTCCCGCATATCACGTAACAGTTGATGTTGACGTCGGACGGCGCGTGTATGCCGGCCCGGTGCATGATGCCGGTCGCGTCGTCGACGTCGATGTTCGACAGCAGGTCGAGGCCGGCCGTCAGCGTGCCGTCGCTGATCGCGGTCACCGAGAAATCGCCGACCTGACGGCGCGGGAACGAATGGCGGGGAACGGGTGCGCTCATGGGTCAATGTCGGGCGTGAAGGTGGGGGGTGTCGTAGCCGAAGCAGCGGATGCGTGCGACGAATCCGGTGTGGCGGAGAATCTCGCGATCCAGTTCGGCCATGAATCGATCCATCAATTCAGTGGTGCGAAATGATGTGATGCGAAAGCGGATCTCCGCGCTGACCGGATGTCCGCAGCCATGCCGGATCGGGACGTACGCGACGTGGATCGTGCCGGGTGCGGCGCGCAACACATCGCTGCAGAGCGCCTCACAGGCCGACGACAGCGCGTCGAGCGCCGCGTTGGACGGCATGCTCGCCCCGGGGATGAGAATCGTGACGCTGGGCATGGCCGGGCGCCCGTCAGCGTGCGGTCGCCGACGCCGGCGTGCCGACGAGCCGGTCGCCCATCGGCGCATAGCACCGGATCGTGGCGCCGGACGCGATCCGTGCCTGATCGCGATCCAGGACGGCCAGCCAGCGAGTGGCCGGCTGGCGGTCCAGCGCGACCGCCTGCATGGCCATGGCTGCGATACCTGCTCGCGCGAACGGGGCGTCGTCGTCGCAAACGGCCAGCCATTGATGACCGGAGACGGCCGGCGCGGGCGCCGCGCTGTCGTACACGTTGCGGCGCCACGCCACGATGTGCGGCTGCCACCGCGCGAAATTGCCGCCGCCCTTGTCGCGATACTCGGCCGACGTCAGCACGTCCGGGCCGTCGATCGTATGCAGCGCGAGGTAGGCGGGGCCGTCGCCGTCGAAGGCGCGAAAGCGTTGCGACGTGCGGAAGCCGGAGACGGAAATCAGCGCCGGCAGTTTGACCCGGCTGTAGAAGTCGTTCCACTCGGCTTCGACGGCGGGCTCGGCAATGCTGCATTCAACGGCATAGATCATGACATCTCCACGGGGGCGAGCGGGCCTTCCGGATCGATCGGTTCGCTCGACTGGTTGAGTTTTTGTCATGATAATGAGCCGATGAACGGGCGAAAAACGATGATTCGTCATCGTTCAGTGACATTTGATCAAGTCATGACCGACGGTGGTCGGACCGGGAGCAATCGTGACGCGACGCAGGATTCCGAGCAATTCGGCATTGATGGCATTCGAGGCCGCGGCGCGGCATGGGAGCTTCGCGCGTGCCGCCGACGAACTGGCGTTGACGGAAGGCGCGATCAGCCGGCAGATCGGCCGGCTTGAGACGTTCCTTGGCGTGTCGCTGTTCGAGCGGGTCGGCAACCGCGTGCGGGTGGCGCCGAACGGCGTGCGCTACGCGGCGCAGGTTCGCGAAGTGCTGGACCGGCTCGAACGCGACAGCCAGTACATGATGGGTCAGCCCGGCGACGGCGGCAGCATCGATATCGCCGTGACGCCGACGTTCGCGACGCGCTGGCTGATTCCGCGGCTCAAGGGATTCCAGGCGCGGCATCCGAACATCACGGTGCATTTCGCCGATCGCGCCGAGCCGTTCGTGCTGGCCGGCAGCGGATTCGATGCGGCGATTCACTTCGAGCATCCGGCCTGGGCGGGCATGCATGCGTACCGGTTGTGCGAGGAGGTGCTGGTGCCGGTCTGCCATCCGTCGCTGCTTGCGGGCGGGCACCCGGACGCGTTGCTGGGCACGCTGCCGCGCCTGCACAAGCGCCAGACGCCCGATGCGTGGTCGGCGTACGTGCAGGAGACGGGGTTGCCGGTGAGCAATCCGGCCGCTGGCGCGCGCTACGATCTCTACTCGATGCTGATCGCGGCGGTCCACGCGGGGCTCGGCGTCGCGCTGGTGCCGCGGCTTTACGTCGAGGCCGAGGTCGCGCAAGGATTGCTCGCCGCGCCCTGGCCGGACGGTCGAGGCGTGGTCAAGCGCTTCTGTCTCGTGTTGCCCGAAGCGCTGGAACTGGGCGAGGGGCCGTTGCAGGCCTTTGCGCGCTGGGTGCTGCGGCAGGCGGACGCGTGATCTGGGCACGCGCCAATCACCCGCGCCGACCCAAACAAAAAAACGCCACCCGAAGGTGACGTTTTCTCATCTTGCCGCGCACCGATGCGTGCGCGTCACTCGCTGCCGAGATAGAAGAAGCGGAACAGGAACACGGCCGCGATGATCCACACGATCGGCTTGACCGTGCGGGCCTGGCCCGTCAGCAGTTTCAGGCCGCCGTACGCGATGAAGCCGAACGCGACGCCGTTCGCGATCGAGTACGTGAACGGCATCAGCAGCGCGGTCAGCGCGGCCGGCACGGCTTCGGTCGCGTCGTCCCACGGCACGTCGACCATCTCGCGCAGCATCAGGCACGATACATACAGCAGGGCCGGTGCCGTTGCGTAGCCCGGCACGACGCCGGCGAGCGGCGCGATGAACAGGCACGCGAGGAACAGCACGGCGACGGTGATCGCCGTCACGCCCGTGCGGCCGCCGGCCTGCACGCCCGATGCGCTTTCGATATACGCGGTGGTCGACGACGTGCCGAGCACCGAGCCCGCGACGATCGCGGTGCTGTCGGCGAGCAGCGCCTTGTTCAGGCGGTTCATCTTGCCTTCGACGAGCAGGCCCGCGCGGTTCGCGACGCCCATCAGCGTGCCGGTGGCATCGAACAGCTCGACGAGGAAGAACACGAGGATCACGTTGATGATGCCGGTCGACAGCGCGGCGCCGATGTCGAGCTTGAACAGCGTCGCGTCGATCGACGGCGGCGCGGAGAATACACCGTGGAACTGGTTGTCGCCGAAGAAGAACGACAGGATCGTGACGCCGATGATGCCGATCAGGATCGCGCCGCGCACGCGCAGGTAGTCGAGCGTGACGATCGTGAAGAAACCGATGATCGCGAGGATCGTGTCGTGCTTGTGCAGGTCGCCGAGCGTGACGAGCGTGGCCGGGCTGCCGACGATCACGCCCGAGGTCTTCAGCGAGATGATGCCGAGGAACAGGCCGATGCCGGCGGTGATCGAGATGCGCAGCGATTTCGGAATGCCGTTGACGATCGCCTCGCGCACGCGGAACAGCGTGACGAGCAGGAACAGGCAGCCCGAGATGAACACCGCGCCGAGCGCGGCCTGCCACGTGAAGCCCATCCCCTTGACGACGGTGTACGCGAAATACGCGTTCAGGCCCATGCCGGGTGCGCAGGCGATCGGATAGTTCGCGTACAGCCCCATGATGATCGAGGCCAGCGCCGCGACGAGGCAGGTCGCGACGAACACGGATTCCTTCGGCATGCCGGCGTCACCGAGGATCGCGGGGTTGACGAAGATGATGTAGGCCATCGTCAGGAACGTGGTGACGCCCGCGAGTATTTCGGTGCGGAAGTCGGTGCCGGCTTCAGCGAAGCCGAAATACCGCTTGATGGATTCCATGAAGGCGTTTCTCCGGTCGGGTTGTCGTGTTGCTTGTTGTTTGTGCCGAATTGTTGTAAGGCAGCGCAAGGCCGGCCTACTGTAACCAGCCACTATTGCCGCGCTATCGGCGGATTGTAATAGCGCGGATAGCTCGGACGATATAGTTGCGGGGCACGATCGGCCGCGTTCGCGCGAACGGTCGGACAGGCCGGCCGCGCGAGGAAGGCGCGCATTTTACCGGTTCGGACGACGCGGGCAGGTGAAACGATGGAAACGATTCGATGGCGGGCGGGGCGTGTCGGCCGATGCGGGCGCAACGGCATGATCGACAGGCGGGGCGAGGCCGCCACGCGATGACGTGCGCCTGCAATGGCGCACCCGCATGCTGGACGAACGCACGGCGGGTGCAACGCGTGCGCGAACGCACGCGCACGACCGGCGCGGGTGCGCGGCGGCGTGCAGCGGCCATTCGTCAGTCGAGGCGGTTGCAGATATCGGGCTATCCTGCGCCGAAGCCGTTCCGTCCGCAACTGTCATTTCGAGATGCGGGCCCGACTGTGGTTTCTGTGTAAAAGATTGCAAGTCGTCATCGCGTTAACCGGCAAGTCTTTCTAGGATAGATACACCGCGCGCACACGCCGGCCGGTTGTTGCCGACGCGGGGGAGTCGCAGTCCGTGCAGGCCAGGCGGTGAAGTGCGGTGACGGTCGTTGCGCATTCGGGCAGGCGCGACCGATTGCGATTGCCCGATGCGGGTTCGTCCGTCATCACGGAGGTCAGCATGTTGAACTGGATCAGCCGTTGGGCAATGCGGCACGCCCCCACGCCGGAAAAAACCGCTGCGTCGATGCTCGTGACGGCGCGCATGGAACTGTTCGCAGCCGAACAGCGCGTCATCGATGCGAAATTACAGGCGGATTACTGGCGCGCACGGGTGTCATTTCTCGAGGAGGTGCAAAAGCAAGGCATCGACCCGTGGGTGACCTCGCAGGCGGCGCAACGCCCCGACCTTGATTCCACTCCCCGCAGCACGGGCCCGCGTCTCGCCGCCAGCACCTGATGCACGCGATGCATGCAAGGGTTGCGCACGGCGCGCGATCGCACGCGGCACGCATGCGCGTGCCGCGTCATTCGATGCGCACCTGCGACGCATTGCGCCGCGGGTGCGTCCGTTTTCGGATGCGTTGATTCCGCGCGTCCCGGTGTCCCGTTGCGCGCGTGACCGCGCATCGTCAATCCCGTCTTCGCCATCGTCCGACGAGCAAACGTTGCATTCGCGCGAGCGTGCGTCTCAGCCGTTCGCCGCGCCGCACGTACGCCGTCGTGATCGACGCTTCGGCCGGCCGGTCGTCATCGGTGCCGAGCCAGATGCGATCGCCGCGCGCGATGCGCAGCACGTCGCCGGGTTGTACCCAGTAGTCGTCGACGCTCGGCGGCCGCGTGATCCACAGCGGCGCGCCATGCGCGCGAACTTCCGCATCGCCGGGCGCACGCCAGGTCAGTGTCGTGCGCGGCGCAACCGCGAAACGGATCACCACGGTCGGTAACGCGATCGCGCCGGCGCGGCGCGAATCGGGACGGTCGAACAACGGGCTTGCCTGGTCCATCGTCTTCTCCATTCGTTGAGCCGGACGGATGACGCGCACCAGAACAAAAAGGCCTCATCCGTTTCCGGTGAGGCCTTGTGTGACATGCGGTACTGCTCGGATGCTAACGCACAAGCGCCTCCCGTGATCCATTCTTTCGAATGTTCACCGGGCAATGATTCGCGATGGCGATGAGCTTGAACGTAGGCATGCGAACGAGTTTGTCGATGTCGTACGGCGTTGTCAACGACTATTTTCGAGACAGACGGCGATTAGGCGTCGCGCTGCGCGAGGCCGTTCACGAGCAATTCGGACAGCAGGCCCGTCATCCCGTTCGGATGGGTGGCGGCGCGCGCCTTCAGCTGTTCGACGAGTTCGGCGTTGAGCTTGCACGCGAACGGCACGAGGCCCTGTTCCTGGTCGAGCTTGCGCTGCGCGCGGCGATCGAGCTTCGCCGTGTCCTCGGCACCCTTGCCGAAGCGCGCGGAGCTGGACTGCTTCATCGCGTGCGTCAGCTTGAGCGCCTTGTTCTTTTCTAGATCGGTTTTCTTCATGGCCATCGCGGCACCTCCGGGAAATGAAGCCGCGATTGTACGCATTTCGGCGGGCGCCCCCGCCGAAACCGTCGCGAATCCGTTTGCGCACCCGTTTGCGAACCCCGTCACGCGCCCTTCGTCGTGCCCCAGTTGCCGCCATGCGCGGCCGCCTGCGCGGCCGGCGAGCGCGCCAGATACGCGAGTGCCTGCTCGGTCGAGCCTTCGTGGTGCGGCGTGTAGCCCGGCCTGAAATAGCGCAGCGCCGCGCCGATCACTTTCCAGAACGACGGCAGGTGGCCGCGCCGCGAACCCTTCCACCACGACAGAACGAAACCCGGATAGCGGCCGGCGGCCGGATCTCGCCGGTACATGAACTTCGCGCCGCTCGTGATGAAGTAGAGCAGCAGCACGATCACGAACACCATGTGCATGCAGCGCTCGGGGTAACTGCCGCCCATGTGGTTGTAGATGTCGAACGCAACGGTCCGGTGCTCGACTTCCTCCGCGCCGTGCCAGCGCAGCAGGTCGACCATCGTCGGGTCGGCAAGGCCTTCGTCGAGCCCGTGCGCGTTGAGCACCCAGTTGCCGAGATAGCCGAAGAAATGTTCGAGCGACGCGATCACCGCGAGCTGCTGCCGCAGCCAGAAGCGCGTGTGGCCGATCTTCAGCCCGAACGGCGCTTCGCCCAGCACGCGCGTGAACAGCCAGTTCAGCTTCTGCGTGAACGGCTTCGTGTCGATCCCGTGCCGGTCGTAGTAATGCTTGAGCACGCCGCCGTGCGAGCGCGAATGCACCGCTTCCTGACGCAGGAAGCCTTCGGCTTCGTCGCGCAGGCGCGCGTCGGTGATGTGCGGCAGCGCCTTGTTGTAGACGCGGCAGAACCACAGCTCGCCTTCCGGGAACAGCAGGTTCAGCGTGTTGATGATGTGCGTGCTGCCCGGGTCGTTCGGCACCCAGGTGATCGGCGTGTCGCTGAAGTCGAACTTCACGTGCCGGGCCTTGATCTTGTGATAGTCGGCGGTAGCGGTCATCTGTGTCTCCGTTCCTGTGCGACGGTCTGCGCCGTCAATGCGAGGCCATGCTGATGCGGGCGAGCATCCGGCCGAGCCACGGCATGAAGCGGCCGACGAAGCGCAGCGCATGCGCCTCGGTGCCCACCGCCACGACCGGCCGGTTGCGCAGCACGCCGTCGACCATCGCCTGTGCGACGGTTTCCGGCTTCAGGCCACGCATCTGGTACAGCTTCGTCGCGCGTTTGCGCAGCCGTGCCTCGTCCTGTGCGTTGGCGCCCGCGTATTGCGTCGACGCCATGATTCCGGTCTCCGCGAAACCGGGGCACACGGCCGTCACGCCGATGCCTTTCTCCGCGAGTTCCGCGCGCATGCATTCGCTGAGCATCAGCACGGCGGCCTTCGTCGTCGCGTAAGCGGGCAGGTCGCGCGACGGCCCGAACGCGGCGGCCGACGCGGTGTTGACGATGTGCCCGCCGGTGCCGCGCGCGGCCATTTGCTGCGCGAACAGCCGCGAGCCGTGGATCACGCCCCACAGGTTCACGTGCAGGATGCGCTCCCAGTGCCGCGCGCTCGTGTCGAGCATGCCGCCGGCCATGCCGATGCCCGCGTTGTTGATCACGATGTCCGCGCCGCCGAGTTCGCCGCCGACCCACGCCGCGAGCGCTTCCATCTCGTCGGCGGAGCCGACGTCCACGCGTTTCGCATGCGCTCGCGCGCCGGTCAGGCCGAGCAGCAGCGCGGTGCGCTCGGCGCTCGCGAGATCGATGTCGCACGCGACGACGGTTGCGCCTTCGCGGGCAAATGCGAGGGCCGCGCAGCGGCCGATGCCGCTGCCCGCGCCGGTCACGACCGCGACCTTGCCGCTGAAGCGGCCGCTGGTTGCGCGGCGGCGAGCGTTCGCGAGCGCGGGCGGCTCGTCGCCCGATTCGACCGCGTCGATCAGCTGCCCGGCGAGGCCGGCGAAGCGCGCGGGATCGGCGAGCGGCAGCCAGTGGCCGGCCGCGACTTCACGCCGGTAGTACTGCGGCACCCAGCGCGACAGGTTTTCGGACAGCGCCGGGCTCACGTACTTGTCGCCGAGCGGCACGATCGTCTGCACCGGTGCGTGCGCGTAGCGCTCGCGCGGCGTGAACAGGCAGCGGATGAAGTTCGCGCGATAGAGGCGCACGCCGTGCGCGCCGTCGTCGGCCTGAGTCGCGCGCGGGGCGGCCGGGGTCTTCTCGATCCGGCGCAGCAGGCCCGGCCACGCGTGGCCGAGCCACAGCCGCCAGCCGAGTTCGGGGATGAACGGCAGGTGGAACAGGACCACGTACCACGAGCGCACGAGCTGGCCGCCGAGCCTGGCCAACGACGCGGGCGTCGGGTGCAGCACGCGTTCGCGCAGCCAGAAGCCGACGTGGTCGAGGCATGGCCCCGAGCACGACGTGTACGACGCGATGCGGCCGGCGAGTCGCGGATCGGTGACGAACTCCCAGCCCTGGATCGAGCGCCCAGTCGTGCGCGATCAGATGGACCGCGCGGCCGGGGCAGAGCGCGTCGATCACCGCGATGAAGTCGTCGGTCAGCTTCGCGAGGCGGTAGCCGGCCGTGCGCCTCGGCACGCCGGACAGGCCCGCGCCGCGCACGTCGTAGGCGATCACGTAGTGCTTGCGCGCGAGCAGCGGCGCGACCTGCTGCCAGACGCTGCTGTCGTCGGGGTAGCCGTGCACGAGCACGACCGGCGAGCGGGCCGGGTCGCCCCAGGTCCTGACCGCGAGCGTCAGGTCGCCGGAGGCGACGGCCGTCTCGCCGTGAACGGATTCGAACAGGGCCAGCGGCGCTTCGTCGGAAAGAGGCTGCATCGTGAGTCCGTCGTTCAGGGATTCGGGGAGTCGGGGAGTCGGGAGGAAGGCGCGACGCGTGCGTGTCAGGCGGCGGCCGGCACGTTCGCGGCGGCCGGCGCGCGTTCGGCCTGGCGGCGCTGCCAGCGGCGCACGTGCGGCAGGTCGTCGTCGAGCCAGTACGCGTCGTCGTCGGTGATCACCAGCAGTTCCTCGAATTTCGCGCCGACGCCGGCGAAGCCGAGATGCGGCTCGACGGCCCACAGGCCCGGCACGGGCGCATGCTCGGAGCGGCGGTCGATCGACCACAGCGGCGACCAGCCCTGCTGTTTCGCCGCGCGGCCCTGGTCGAGCAGCAGGTTGCGCGTCGCGTTCAGCCCGAAGCGCGCGACGAAGCGCGGCTTCGACAGCTTGTGGATCCGCGCGACGCGATGCGCGAGCACCTTGAACGGATAGGCCTTGTGGCGCGGCTCGACGCCCTGGCGGCGGCACAGCGCGTCGACCGCCTGCGCGACCTCGGCCATCGGGCGGCGCGCCTTCACGAGCCGCACGATCAAGTCGCGATGGTCCATCAGGTCGTCCCGCAGCTGTTCGAGGATCGGGTTGTGGCCCAGGCAGTGCGCGTAGCCGACGTCCGCGACGATCCCGTTCAGCACGGGCGCGACGTCGAGGATCACGGGCATGTCGGTCTCGAGCTGGCGGTTGCTCGGGAAGAATGCGAGGTTGAAGCCACCCAGGTGCTTGAGGCCGGAGAAGCCGTCGAACGCGGTGCGGTCGCCGAACCACGCGAACGGCTTGTGCAGCCAGTCGTGCACGCCGTTGTCTCCCAGCCATTCGGTCAGGAGGCGCGCGGCCTCCTTCTCGGTGATGCCGGGGTAGAGCATCGCGCCGACGGTCTCGACGCAGCGGTATGCAAGCTGCTGGACCGCGCGGAACTGCGGCAGCTCGTCGAGGTGGACTTCCGGCAGCGGGTGGTCGGCCATGATGCGTCTCCAAATGTCGGCCAGCATTGGCGCTTCAGCGCTTGACGACCGGTGTTAATGCTTCAGCACTTACTCCGGTCCCACGCAAAGCGCGCGCTGGTCCTATGTAAAGCGGGGCGCTGACCCGGAATGCATCCGCCAGGGTTCCCTTCGCGAATTATTCGACCAGCATTTAATGTGCCATTGAGTAATGTAATGATGATAGCCGGTTCGACGTGGCGCGCCAGCCCCCGGGGGTGAGGATTTCTCCTAATGACGGGCCGAAATGGAGGGAAGACTCTAGGTTTCAGGAGGTTGGGGCGGATGGCCGCCTTGCGACGGCCCGGCAGGTCGCTCCGGATCAACTTCCCGTCGCGCCGCGATGTGACGCTGTCAAATTGACGAAATAATTTCGTCACATCATTCGCCCCCAGTTCGGAGCCGTCCCGATGAGCCGCCGATGTGCGGCGCGTCATGCGGGGTAGCGCCTGAAGCCGATTCGATATTTCCACGGAGAGAGACCATGCAACGCCGCCAGTTCATGAATACCCTTGCCGCGGCGACCGCTGCGACGTCGCTGATGCTCAAGGCCGGCACGGCCGGCGCGAAGAGCGCAACCGCGCCGGATGCGCTGGACCCGGGCCGCTGGTCGCCGTTCAACGCCGCGCGCCTGCAGGCGGTGCTTGACCAGCATGGTGTCGCGAGCGCGCGCTACGACGAAAAGCGCCGCCCGTATGCGGTGTTCGACTGGGACAACACGTGCATCATGAACGACTGCGAAGAGGCGTTGCTGATGTACCAGATCGATCATCTGCAGTACAAGCTGACGCCGGACGAGTTCGTCGAGGTAATGTGGAAGGACGTGCCGAAGGGCGCGTTCATGAAGGACTACACGACGGTGGACGGCAAGCCGGTGACGATGGAAGATCTCGCGGCCGATGTCGAATCCGACTATCGCTGGCTCTACGCGAACTACAAGGGATTCGGCGGCGACAAGAGCCTCGACGAGATTCGCGAGGCCGATCAGTTCAAGGATTTCCGCGCGAAGCTGTACTTCATGTACGACGCGATCTGCGACACGCATCCGCTCGAGATCGGCTACAAGTGGATCATCTACTTCTACAGGAACATGACGACCGCCGAACTGCAGGCGATGGCGGAAGCGTCGAACAACCACGGCATCGGCGACGCGCTGCGCAAGGTCCGCTACGAAAGCCCGAAGACGCTGCCAGGCAAGGCCGGCGTGGTGGCCGACACGCATTTCCACGGCATTCGCATTCATGAGGAAATCCGCGCGGTGATGCACACGCTGCGCGCGAACGGCATCGACGTGTACGTGAGCACGGCGTCGCTCGACGATGTCGTGCGCGTGTTCGCCGGCAATCCGAACTATGGCTACGGCGTGCCGCCCGGGAACGTGATTGGCCTGCGCCTCGACATGCGGGACGGCAAGTACACGAGCACGTATCCGGCCGGCTGGCATTTCAACTGGGGGCCGGGCAAGACGGTGGGCATCCGCAACGTCCTCGAGTCGAAGAAGGGCTACGGCCCGCTGCTGGTGTTCGGCGACAGCGACGGCGACGCGTGGATGCTGCGCGACTTCAAGGACACCGCGGCTGGCGTGATCGTCAACCGGATGAAGAAGGGCGAGATCGGCGCGGACAGCAAGCTTGCGGCCGAGCAGATCGGCAAGCCGGACGCGCGCTTCCTGCTGCAGGGGCGCGACGAGCACACGGGCCTGATGATCCCGGACGAGAAGTCGATCAAGTACGGCAAGACCGAGCGCAAGCTGCTGGCTTGAGGTGCGCCGGGCTCCGGGCCGTTGCGGCCCGGCGTCCATCGGGATCGATGGCCGCGCACGGTCCGGAAAACGGGTGTTTCAACGCTCGCGTGGCATGCCCAACCGCTCCAGCAACGCCCCCAGCAGATCGATCGGCAGCGGAAACACGATCGTCGAATTCTTGTCCGCCGCGATCGTCGTCAGCGTCTGCAGGTAGCGCAGCTGCATCGCCTGCGGCTGCTGCGCGAGCCGCTGCGCGGCCTGCAGCAGCTTCTCCGACGCCTGCAGCTCGCCTTCCGCGTGAATCACCTTCGCGCGTCGCTCGCGCTCGGCCTCTGCCTGCCGCGCGATCGCGCGGATCATCGTTTCGTTCAGGTCGACGTGCTTGATCTCGACCGTCGACACCTTGATCCCCCACGCGTCGGTTTGCGCGTCGAGCGTCTTCTGGATGTCGGCGTTCAACTGTTCGCGCTCGGCGAGCAGTGCGTCGAGCTCGTGCTTGCCCAGCACCGAGCGCAGCGTCGTTTGCGAGAGCTGGCTCGTCGCGTCGAAGAAGCGTGCGACCTGGATCACGGCCTTCTCCGGATCGACGACGCGGAAATACACGACGGCATTCACCTTCACCGACACGTTGTCGCGCGTGATCACGTCCTGCGGCGGCACGTCGAACACGACGGTGCGCAGGTCGATCCGCACGACCTGCTGGACGATCGGGATGATCAGCACGAGCCCCGGCCCCTTCACTTTCCAGAACCGGCCGAGCATGAACACCACGCCGCGCTCGTACTCGCGGAAGATGCGGATCGACGATGCGACGAGCACCACGACGAAGACGATCAGGACGCTGCTGAAGCCGAACGTGTAACCCATCATGTTGGTTCTCCCTGGTGTTGTTGTTCCTGCGTCGGCACGTCGTAGAGCGGCGCGACGGTGAGCAGCAGTCCGTGGCGACCGGTGACGCGCACGCGGCAGCCCGCGGCGAGCGGCTCGCTGCTCGCCACGCGCCAGCGCTCGCCATGGACGAGCGCCCAGCCGGCGGCCGACGGCGCGGGGCTGGCGGCGCCGTGCGGCTGATCCGGATGCAGGCCGTCGTCGATCACTTCGCCGATGCTGCCGACCATCGCCTCGGCGCCCGTCACCACCGGCCGCCGCCGCGCGCGCAGCGCGACGCTCGACACGACGGCGACGAGCAGCCCGCCGCCGATCGCGAGGCCCCCGATCACCGGCCACGGAATGCCGTAGCCGGGCACATCCGTGTCGATCAGCATCAGCGCGCCGATCGTGAACGAGACGATCCCGCCGAAACCGAGCACGCCGAAGGTCGGCAGGAACGCTTCGGCGACGAGGCAGCCGAGGCCGAGCAGCACGAGCCCGAGGCCCGCATAGCTGATCGGCAGCAACTGCATCGCGAACAGCCCGATCAGCAGGCAGATGGTGCCGGCGACGCCCGGCAGCACGAAGCCGGGGTTCGCGAATTCGAAGAACAGGCCGTAGATGCCGATCGTCAGCAGGATCAGCGCGACGTTCGGATCGGCGATGATCGACAGGAAGCGGCTGCGCCAGTCGGGCGCGAGCACGACGAGCGGCGCATGCGCGGTCGCGAGGTGCAGCGTGCCGGCGGTCGTCGTTACAGCGCGGCCGTCGAGCTGGCGCGCGAGGTCGGCCGGATCCTGCGCGACCAGGTCGACGACATGCTGCGCGCGCGCCTCGTTCGCCGACAGGCTCAGGGCCTCGCGCACCGCGCGCTCGGCCCATTCGGCATTGCGTCCGCGCAACTGCGCGAGGCCGCGGATGTAGGCGGCGGCGTCCTGGGTCGCCTTGCGGATCTCGGTGGACTGCGTGTCGTTCGGCAGCTCGGCCGGCGTCGCGGATGCGCCGGATGCGCCGGCCGCACCCGATGTCCCGGCCGGCGACGGCTTCGTTGCACCCGGTGTCCCCGGTGTCCCCGGTGTCCCCGGCGTACCGGGCGCGCCGCCGCCGATGCCGAACTGCACCGGCGATGCCGCGCCGAGATTGGTGCCGGGTGCCATCGCGGCAATGTGGCTCGCGTAGACGATATAGGTGCCCGCGCTCGCGGCCCGTGCGCCGCTCGGTGCGACGAACGCGGCGACCGGCACCGGCGAGCCGAGGATCGCCTTGATGATCTGCCGCATTGACGTGTCGAGCCCGCCGGGCGTATCGAGTTGCAGGATCGCGAGCGGTGCATGCTCGTGTGCCGCGCGGTCGAGCGAGCGGACGATGAAGTCGGCGCTGGCCGGCCCGATCGCGCCGTTGATCGGGATCACGATGACGGGCGGGGCGGCGACGGGTGTGGCGGCAGGGGGCGACGCGGCAACCGCCGCGCACACGACGAGCAGCGCCGCGAACAGCGCGGCGCGCGCGACCCGCGCGGACAGCGGGTGACGGGGGCGGCCGCCGGGCGATGCAGGTGCCGGCGGCGGCTCATGACGGTGAATGCGCATCGGGGCGTCCGGGCGGCGTGCGGCCGCACGCCGTTCGGCTCGCGGAAAGGGCGTTGGCCCGATGTTTGAAGATTAGGCGGTTTCGGCGGAAAGCGCGAAGGCGGGGCCGCCGGCCGCCTGCTCAGCCGGCGCCGCCGCCTCGTGCGAGCGCTTCTTCCCGGTATTCGGCCGGGCTGCGTCCGCTCCATTTGCGAAACGCGCGGTAGAACGCGCTCGGTTCCGCGAAACCGGTGGCGGCCGCAACGTCGGCGATGGTCCGCGCCGGATCGGCCAGCGCCTCGAACGCGAGGTCGCGCCGCAGCGTGTCCTTGATCGACTGGTATGCATGGCCTTCCTGGTGCAGCTTGCGGCGCAGCGTCGCCTCGGCCACGTGCAGCCGCGCGGCCATCCCGCCCGCACCGGGCCACGACGCGGGCGGCATCCCGCGCAGCACCGTGCGCACACGCTGTGCCAGCGCGTTCGGGTTGCGGTACTTGACGATGAAGCTGGCCGGTGCGTTGCGCAGGAATGCCTTCAGCGTCTTCGCGTTCTGCACGACCGGCAGCGTCGCGAATTCGGGATCGAAATCGACATACGAATCGGGCTGGTTGAACCGCATGTCGTCGCACAGCATCGACGGGTATTCGTGGTCGGCCGGCGGCGTGTCGCAGCGGAAGCTCGCGTGCAGCAGCGGGATGCGTCGCCCGATCAACCAGCAGGTGAGCCCGTACACGATGATGAAATAGGTCGCGTACGTGAACATCGCGGGCGCCGCGGCGCCGTTGCGGTGCACGAAACGCAGCCGCACCCGCTGCGGATTGGCGTCGAGCTCCGCGTGCAGGTCGTCGAGCACGCAGTGCATGAAATTCACCGCGCGCGCCATCGCGTGCAGCCCGTCCTGCGCGGACAGCGCGGCCTGGCTCATCGCAATGAAGCTGCCGCTGCGCATCGGGTGGCGATCCTGCCCGAAAAACTCGTCGTCGAGCGCGCGCGCAATGGCGTTCCACAACGCGCCGTATTGCTGCGCGGACACCCGTGCACGCGGCTGCGCGAGCAGCGCGGGCGCGATGCCGGCCTGCGCGAGCAGCGGCTCGGCCGCGACGCCGCGCCGGGTGGCGAGCGCGACACTGTAGGCGACGAGGCTGATCGCGACGGTTCCCTTGTCTTCCTGCTTCATCGAAGCCGCCGGTATGGCAAAAACGATCAGTGTAAATGAGCGGCGCGAGCATCGAACAGTCGCGCGCGCTTGCCTACACTTGTTGCATCGAAACGGAAGGTCGGTCGCGGCACGCGACCGCGGGAGACAGCAGCGCCATGGATGAGCTTTACACCGAAGACCAGCGGATGATCCGCGACGCCGCGCGCGCTTTTGCCACCGAGGTGCTGGCACCGAACGCCGCGCAGTGGGACCACGACGCACACCTGCCCGACGCCGTCGTCGCGCAGCTCGGCGAACTCGGCCTGCTCGGGATGATCGTGCCGCAGGAGCTGGGCGGTGCCTATACGGATTACGTCGCCTACGCGCTGGCGATGGAGGAGATCGCGGCCGGCGACGCCGCGTGCGCGACGCTGATGAGCGTGCACAACTCGGTCGGCTGCGGGCCGATCCTCGGCTTCGGCACGCCCGCGCAGAAGGATCGCTGGCTGGCCGAGATGGCGGCGGGCCGCATCATCGGCGCGTTCTGCCTGACCGAGCCGCAGGCCGGCTCAGAGGCGAACAACCTGCGCACGCGGGCGGAGCTGCGCGACGGCAAGTGGGTGCTGAACGGCGCGAAGCAGTTCGTGACCAACGGCCAGCGCGC
>NZ_QTQF01000019.1:0-147358 GCF_003854235.1 Burkholderia sp. Bp8998 | reverse complement strand
GTTAATTTTTAAAGAGCATTTCTGCGAGGAACCTGAAGCTTCTCAGCAGCGCTGCGTTTTCAGCAGCATAGAAGCGAAATTATGAACCGTCTTTTTCAGTTCGTCAACAACTTTTTTAACGACTTCGTTGCGACGACTGGGGTTCAACCTCGTGTGCGCCGGGGCTCTACAACCAGCCCTCGACCGCACCGCTTCCCTTCTTCCTCCGCGCCGCGTTTCCGTTAGCGCGAAAGAGGCGTGATTCTAAGCACCCATCCCCGTCTCCGCAACCCCTTTGTGAAAATATTTTGAAAAGCCCCCATGCGCTGCCGCGCACCGGGGGCTTGGGGCTGGATGGACTATGCACCGCCAGCGATCCTGAAGCAGCCGGCGGGCCGTTGCTCTATATATAGAGATGTCACTTGCTACCGGCCACGGCCTGCAGCCGCTCCACCGGCACCGCCTCGGCCATCGCTGTGTAACCGGCATCGCTCGGGTGAATGCCGTCGCCGCTGTCGTACTGGCGCTGCAGCACACTCGGGCGCGTGGGGTCGCGCAGGACCGCGTCGAAGTCGACCACGCCGTCGAACCCGCCGCCGCTCCGGATCCACCGGTTCACCTCGAGCCGGATCGCCTCGCGCCCGACCGGCAACGCCGCGGGCGTGAGCGTCGCACCGAAGACCTTCACCCCCTGGCGGTGTGCAGCCTCGATCAACCGGCGATAGCCGTCGATCAACGATGCGGCCGTGACCTGCGTATGCGGGTTGTCGCAATCGAGCCCCGCACGTGGCGGCATCGCCGCAAAGTTGATGTCGTTGATGCCGATCAGCACGATCGCCGCCTTCACCCCCGCGCGCGACAGCGCATCGCGCTCGAACCGCGACCACAGCGACGTGCCGTAGCACGCCGAATCGCTCAGTAGCCGGTTACCGCTGATCCCGAGATTCACCACGCCAAGCGAATCCGACCCCGCCGCGGCCAGCCGGCGCGCCAGTGCGTCCGGCCAACGACGGTTGCGGTTCAGGCTCGAGCGCAGGCCGTCGGTGATCGAGTCCCCGATCGCCGCGACACTCGCCCGCGCGGCTCCGGCCTCGACGGCCAGCTCCGTCACCCACGCGTACTGGGTAAAGCGCGTGCGGAATGCACCTGCGCCCGGATCGTTCACGTGGTCACCCGGCGCCGATACGTAATTGAGCTGGTTCGACACACGGTGCCACGCGGTCATCCGCTGGTCCGCGCCCATCCGCAAACTGATCGCATACGGCTGCCCGGCCGTCACGTCGATCGCCACCGGGTCGCTTTCGAGCTCCTGGCCCGGTGCGAGCGTCACCGACGCCTTGCCGCCGAAGCGCACCGCGGCACTCGCCCCGTCGGCAAGCGCCGCGCCGTCACCCGCACGCGCAAGACCGCCGGCCTCGATCACCAGCGGCGCGCGACCGTAAGCATTGCTGACGCGGATCCGCGCGACATGTCCCGATACCGTCGGGTAGACGATCTGCCGGACGGTCCGTCCGGCCACGTCGGGCGCGCGATAGAGCGGCGGCGGCGCAGCCAGGTCGGGAATCGGCTGCAACGCGGTCGCCCACGCGGCGACCCACCCGGCCGGTGCGGCCAAGGCCGCGAACGGCGACACGAAAACGGACGCGCCCAGCACGGTCGCGACGAAACTGCTTCGAAATGACATCGGCGAAATCCTCATCGGAAAGCGGGCATTGTGCCGCAGAAGCTGCCCGTTTCACGCCGAACTGCCTTCGGCACGGTGATCGCGCCCCGACGCCCCACGTTTACCCGAGTCTCGTTGGAAATCCGCAAGAAATTTATTAACCGACCGGTCGGTTGGTTTATACTTCGCACACATTCAACCGGACGAGATCCTCCGCCATGTACACGCAATCCCTCGACATCCCCGGCAACGTCGCATCGGTCGACGCCGCGGCCGAGTCGCCCGAGCAGGCGCGGTTCGACGCGGTCATGGCCGCGGACGGCAAGATCGAACCGCAGGACTGGATGCCCGACGCCTATCGCAAGACGCTGGTCCGCCAGATTTCGCAGCACGCGCACTCGGAAGTCGTCGGCATGCTGCCGGAAGGCAACTGGATCTCGCGCGCGCCGAGCCTGAAGCGCAAGGCGATCCTGCTCGCGAAAGTCCAGGACGAAGCCGGTCACGGCCTCTATCTATATAGCGCGGCCGAAACGCTCGGCGTCTCGCGCGATTCGCTGATCGACGCGCTGCACGCCGGCAAGGCGAAATACTCGAGCATCTTCAACTACCCGACGCCGACCTGGGCCGACGTCGGCGTGATCGGCTGGCTCGTCGACGGTGCAGCGATCATGAACCAGATCCCGCTGTGCCGCTGCACGTACGGCCCGTACGCGCGCGCGATGATCCGCGTGTGCAAGGAAGAGTCGTTCCACCAGCGCCAGGGCTTCGATGCACTGCTGTCGATGATGAAGGGCACCGACGCGCAGCGCGCGATGGTCCAGCAGGCGGTGAACCGCTGGTGGTGGCCGGTGCTGATGATGTTCGGCCCGAGCGACGCCGATTCGGTCCACAGCAACCAGTCCGCGAAATGGGGCATCAAGCGGATCACGAACGACGACCTGCGGCAGAAGTTCGTCGACGCAACGGTCGACCAGGCGAAGGTGCTCGGCGTGACGCTGCCCGACCCGGACCTGAAATGGAACGAAGCGCGCGGCCACCACGACTACGGCGCGATCGACTGGGATGAATTCTGGCGCGTCGTCAACGGCGACGGCCCGTGCAACAAGGAACGCCTCGCGACCCGCGTGAAAGCGCACGACGACGGCGCATGGGTGCGCGAAGCCGCGCTCGCGCACGAAGCGAAGCGCCGCGCCCGCGCCGAACAGCACGCCGCCTGAGCGGCAACCATCGAATACAGGATTCAGGAGAGAGTGATGAACAAGGAATGGCCGATCTGGGAAGTGTTCGTGCGCAGCAAGCAGGGCCTCGACCACAAGCATTGCGGCAGCCTGCACGCGGCCGACGCGTCGATGGCGCTGCGCATGGCGCGCGACGTCTACACGCGCCGCCAGGAAGGCGTGAGCATCTGGGTGGTGCCGTCGTCGGCAATCACCGCGTCGGATCCGGCCGAGAAGGCCGAGCTGTTCGAACCGGCGGGCGACAAGATCTACCGTCACCCGACCTTCTACACGCTGCCCGATGAAGTCAACCACATGTAACGTCCGCGCCATGACGATCACGCCCGAACACCTCTCCTACGTGCTGCGCCTCGCGGACAACGCGCTGATCCTCGGTCAGCGCAACGCCGAATGGTGCGGCCACGGCCCGGTCCTCGAGGAGGACATCGCGCTCACCAACATGAGCCTCGACCTCATCGGCCAGGCCCGCATGCTGTATACGCACGCAGCCGAACTCGAGCGCCAGCTGAACGGCACGGCGAAGACGGAAGACGATTACGCGTACTTCCGCACCGAACGCGAATTCGCGAACTTCACGCTCGCCGAGCTGCCGCATTACGGCCCGATCGCCGGCACCGCGCACGCCGACAAGGACTACGCGGTGACGATCGTGCGCAACTTCCTCTACGCGACGCTGATGCTGCACGTATGGACGGCGCTCGAAACGTCGACGGACGCGCAACTCGCCGCGATCGCCGCGAAATCGGTGAAGGAAACCCGCTACCACGTGCAGCACGCGCGCGAATGGCTGGTGCGCCTTGGCGACGGTACCGACGAATCGCATCGCCGTGCACAGGCCGCGCTCGACTACCTGATTCCGTACACGCGCGAATTCTTCGCGGCCGACGTGATCGACGACGCGGTCGCTGCACCGGGCATCGGCCCGGCACCGGCCGCGCTCGAAGCCGCATGGCGCGCGGACGTGGACGATGCGCTCGCGGAAGCGACGCTCACCCTGCCGGCTCCCGTGCAGCATGTGACGACCGGCAAGCAAGGCGAGCACTCGGAGCACATGGGCTACCTGCTCGCGGAAATGCAGAGCCTCGCGCGCCAGCACCCCGGCGCGACCTGGTAACCCGCCACCCCAACGGAGCCCGACGATGTCCGTTCAGACCGCCGCCGACGCCGCGCACCGCAACGATCCGTTGCTCGCACGCGCGTGGGACGTGCTCGAAGCCGTACCCGATCCCGAAATTCCGGTCGTGTCGATCCGCGAGCTCGGCATCCTGCGCGACGTCCGTCGCACGGACGACGGCCTGCTCGAAGTCGTGATCACGCCGACCTACTCCGGCTGCCCGGCCATGTCGCAGATCGCCGAGGACATTGCCGCGGCGATGCAGGCCGCCGACCTGCCGCCGCACCGGATCGAGACGGTGCTCGCGCCCGCGTGGACGACCGACTGGATCACGCAGGAAGCGCGCGACAAGCTGCGCGCGTACGGCATCGCGCCGCCCGTCGGCCAGTGCGGCAGCGCCGCGCCTCGGGAAAACGTCGTGCGTTTCGTGCCGCGGCCCGTCGCGGCGCCCGTCTGCCCGCGCTGCGGCTCGGCCCGCACCGAGCGTCTCGCGCAATTCGCGTCCACGGCCTGCAAGGCGCTGTATCGCTGCGTCGACTGCCGCGAACCCTTCGACTACTTCAAACCCTATTAATCATGGCGACCCCGCAATTTCATCCGCTGCGTATCCGCGACGTGCGACCCGAGACCGCCGACGCCGTTACCGTCTCCTTCGACGTGCCGCCGGAACTGCGTGACGCGTACCGCTTCACGCAAGGCCAGTTCGTCACGTTGAAGACCCATATCGACGGCGAGGAGACGCGCCGGTCGTACTCGATCTGCGTCGGTACGACCGACTACGACCGCGACGGCGAACTGCGCATCGGCATCAAGCGCGTGCGCGGCGGCCGTTTCTCGAACTTCGCGTTCGACACGCTGAAGCCGGGCCACACGATCGACGTGATGACGCCGGACGGCCGCTTCTTCACGCACCTGAACGCCGATCACGGCAAGCAGTACGTCGCGTTCTCCGGCGGCTCGGGCATCACACCGGTGCTCGCTATCGTGAAGACGACGCTCGAACTCGAGCCGCGCAGCACGTTCACGCTGATCTACGGCAACCGCAGCGTCGACGCGATCATGTTCGCGGAGGAACTCGAGGACCTGAAGAACCGCTACATGAACCGCTTCGTCCTGTATCACGTGCTGTCGGACGACCAGCAGGACGTGGAGCTGTTCAACGGCGTGCTCGACCAGGCGAAATGCGCGGAATTCCTCGCCACGCTGACGCCCGCCGACGCGATCGACGAAGCGTTCATCTGCGGCCCCGCGCCGATGATGGATGCGGCCGAAGCCGCGCTGAAGGCGGCCGACGTGCCGCCGGCGAAGGTGCATGTCGAACGCTTCGGCACGCCGCTGCCGCAGGCCGGCGCGCCTGTCGTCGAGATCACCGACCAGACGCCCGCCGCCGACCTCGAAATCGTGCTCGACGGCAAGAAGCGCAAGCTGCGCCTGCCGTACGAAGGCGTGAGCCTGCTCGACGTCGGCCTGCGCGCCGGCCTCGCACTGCCGTACGCGTGCAAGGGCGGCGTGTGCTGCACGTGCCGGGCGAAGGTGGTCGAAGGCGAGGTCCGGATGGAGAAGAACTACACGCTCGAGGAACAGGAAGTGAAGGACGGCTTCGTGCTCACGTGCCAGTGCCACCCGATCAGCGACAAGGTCGTCGTCAGCTTCGACGAGCGTTGAGCAGCGTCGGACCGGCGCGCGGCGCCGGTTTCTCGTCGTCACACATCTCGCTTACACTAGGGGCCGCCGGCCGGCTGGACGTCATCGTGTCCGCCCGTCCGGCGGTTTTCTTTTGTTGATGACAGGCCGATGAGTACCATTCACGTGATTCAGGGCGGCACCGCCGCCGCGTCGCTGCGCGAGGCCCTCGCGCAAGCCGGACGCGACGAGCGCGTCGTCGGATTGCTCGACGATCTCGCGGTCGGGCCGCTGAAGGGCGTCGACGAGACGCCCGACACGCGCGCCGCCTTCTGGCAGCGCGTGCTCGGCGACCAGATTCCCGACTGGAACGCTGAAATCGAAGGCGAGTTCGCCCGCCTCGACCAGCTCGCGACGGATACGGGCCAGGTGGTCGTCTGGCACGCGCCGAGCGTCGGCGACAAGCTGCTGCTGCGCCGCGTCGCCTACCACCTGCGCAACGTGCCGCAGCGCCTGAACGAGGTGCGGCTGTCGGCTGCCGATCTCGACGCGCCGCGGCGCGCGGCACTGGCCCGCACCGACCAGGCCTGTTCGACCGGGATGTTCTCGCCGGCGGCGCTCGCGCGCAAACGGCCGGTGGCCGCGCCGATCTCGGTACTGCGCATCGGCCGCCTCGCGCTCGAATGGCAGGAGGCCAAGCACCTGAATGCCGAGTTGCGCTACTGGGTCAGCAACACGATCAAGAGCGGCCATTACGCGGACCTCGACGCGCTGATCGTCGCGCACGCGGAAACCGGCTGGCTGCCCGCGCGACGCGTCGTCGGCGGCATCATGGCCGGCGCCGACCGCGGCGGGCTGTTCGTCAGCGACTCGATCGCCTGGTGGCGCTGCCGCGAACTCGCGGCAGCCGGCCGGCTCGAGCTGCAGGACGACGCGCCGGCCGCCCTTTCTTCCACGCAGATGCGCGCGGCAGCCGCGCCTCGCTAACGCTACTCTTTTGCATTCGACCATGGCCCGTACCCGAGCGCCCGACCACGAATCCCAGCGCGAGCAGATCCTCGATCTCGCCGCCGAGAAATTCGCGCAGACGAGCTATCCGAGCACGTCGATGTCCGATCTCGCGACCGCGAGCGGCACGTCGAAGGCACGTCTCTATCACTATTACGAGAGCAAGGAAGCGATCCTGTTCGATCTGCTCGACCGCTACACGAAGCGGTTGATGCTGATCATCGCCGAGGTCGAGGGCGCGAGCCAGCGGCGCGGCCTCAGCGAGCGCGACGCGTTCGCCGAACTGGTGCGTGCGTTCCTCGCCGAGTACGAGACGTCGCACAGCCGCCACGTCGCGCTGCTCAACGACGTGAAGTATCTCGAGGACGCGCAGCGCGAAATCGTGCTCGACCGCCAGCGCGACATCGTCGCGGCATTCGCGCGCCAGCTCGCGCGCGCCTATCCGGACCGGATCTCGAAGGACAACCAGACGTCGGTCACGATGATGGTGTTCGGGATGATCAACTGGACGTTCACGTGGCTCAAGCCGGGCGGCCGCCTCGGCTACCGCGACTTCGCCGAACAGGTGATCGACCTGATGGAGCATGGGCTGTCGTCGGGCGCGTGATTGCCGCGCAGCAGCACGCGTTGCGCGGCGGGCACACTGCGACAGGCCGCCGCGCGTTTCATATGATGAATTTTTAATCCGTTATAAATCAAATAGATAGACAATGAAGTAAGCGGATTTAGAATTTCCCCTCAGCACAAATAACGTCAAATACGGGTTTTCCCCAACCCCGCTCGGGTAAAATGCTGTTGCATCGCACAAGATGTTTGTGCAGCTACCCACTGAGGAACCCACGATGAACACGCAATTCGACCGCCGTGCCGATGCTGTCGGCCACGCCGGTACTGCGCCGGTTCTCGTCAGGGAACTGGCTTCCAAAGACCGTGAGCAAATGCTCACCCACTTTCTCTCGCTCGACGAAGAGGATCGCCTGCTGCGCTTCGGCCAAATGGTGCCCGACCACGTGATCGAGAACTATGTTCGGACGATCGACTTCGGCCGCGACACCGTGTTCGGCGTGTTCGACCATGCGCTCGAACTGATCGGCGTCGGCCACCTGGCGTACCTGCCCGCCGAAGGCGACAAGCGCACGGCCGAATTCGGCGTGTCGGTACTCGAAAGCGCCCGCGGCCGCGGCGTCGGTTCGAAACTGTTCGAGCGCGCGGCAATTCGCAGCCGCAACACCCGCGTGACGATGCTGTACATGCATTGCCTGTCGCGCAATGCAACGATGATGCACATCGCAAAGAAGTCCGGGATGCGGATCGAATACGCATACGGCGAAGCCGATGCGTACCTGTCGCTGCCACCGGCCGACCACTCGACGATCCTCGCCGAGATGCTGCAGGAGCAGGCCGCCGTGTTCGACTATGCGCTGAAGCGCCAGGCGCGCCGGACGTCGAAGTTCATCGAATCGCTGATGCCCGCCGCGCTGACGGCATGACATCGGCCGACCGGGCCGCCCCTGGGGGCGCCCGGCCCCGTCCTTCCTTGCGTTTCCTCCCCGGCGCCGCGCGCTAGCGCACCGACCGGATCGGCAACGCCGTCGTCTCCTTGAAGCACTCGAGCGAGAAGCTCGTCTTCACGTCGATCACCGACGGATGGTGCAGCAAATGCTCCTGCACGAAGCGGGAGAAGTGCGCCATGTCCTCGACCTGCACACGCAGCAGGTAATCCATGTCGCCCGTCATCGCATGACATGCGACCACCTCCGGCCAGGCCTGAACGGCCGCGCGGAACAATTCCGCGTGGGTCGCGCCCGCCCGTGCCGACGTCTCGTCGGCACGGGCGGGCGCCAGGCCGCCGCGCTTCTCGAGCCGCACGCTCACGTACGCGAGCAGGTCGAGCCCGAGCTTCTGCGGATCGAGCAGCGCGACGTAGCCGGTGATCACGCCGATCTCCTCGAGCCGCCGGATCCGCCGCAGGCACGGACTCGGCGACAGGTTCACACGCTCGGCGATTTCCTGGTTCGACAGGCGGCCGTTCTCCTGAAGGATCGCGAGAATCCGCCGGTCGATGGCATCCAATTCGGCTTGCGCCATTTTCTGCCCTCCGATGATTATTTCGAGACTGGAAATTGCGCCATCGTAGGCACGGACAATTAAGTTCGCAAGTTTACGCTCCCCCCTGCCCGCTACACTCTGTCGCATGGACGGATGCGTTGCACACTGCGGCACGCGTCACCTTCGACATGAAACCGGCCCGGCCCCATCACCGCGGCCAATCGCACAGTACACAGGAGACACGGCATGCAGATCCCCAACTGGGACAACCCCGTCGGCACCGACGGCTTCGAATTCATCGAATACACCGCGCCGGATCCGAAAGCGCTCGGACAACTGTTCGAACGGATGGGTTTCACCGCGATCGCGCGCCATCGCCACAAGGACGTGACGGTCTACCGCCAGGGCGACATCAACTTCATCATCAACGCCGAACCCGATTCGTTCGCGCAACGCTTCGCGCGCCTGCACGGCCCGTCGATCTGCGCGATCGCGTTCCGCGTGCAGGACGCCGCGAAGGCATACAAGCACGCGCTCGAACTCGGCGCGTGGGGCTTCGACAACAAGACCGGCCCGATGGAGCTGAACATCCCGGCGATCAAGGGCATCGGCGATTCGCTGATCTATTTCGTCGACCGCTGGCGCGGCAAGAACGGCGCGCAGCCGGGCGCGATCGGCGACATCAGCATCTACGACGTCGACTTCGAGCCGATCGCCGGCGCGAACCCGAACCCGGTCGGCCACGGCCTCACCTATATCGACCACCTGACGCACAACGTGCATCGCGGCCGCATGCAGGAATGGGCCGAGTTCTACGAGCGCCTGTTCAACTTCCGCGAAGTGCGCTACTTCGACATCGAAGGCAAGGTGACGGGCGTGAAGTCGAAGGCGATGACGTCGCCGTGCGGCAAGATCCGGATTCCGATCAACGAGGAAGGCTCGGACACCGCCGGCCAGATCCAGGAATACCTCGACGCATACCACGGCGAAGGCATCCAGCACATCGCGCTCGGCACGAACGACATCTACGGCGCGGTCGACGGCCTGCGCGGCAAGGACGTGAAGCTGCTCGACACGATCGACACGTATTACGAGCTGGTCGACCGCCGCGTGCCGAACCACGGCGAATCGCTGGACGAGCTGAAGAAGCGCAAGATCCTGATCGACGGCGCCCGCGACGACCTGCTGCTGCAGATCTTCACCGAGAACCAGATCGGCCCGATCTTCTTCGAGATCATCCAGCGCAAGGGCAACCAGGGCTTCGGCGAAGGCAACTTCAAGGCGCTGTTCGAATCGATCGAACTCGACCAGATCCGCCGCGGCGTGGTCCAGGACAAGGCCTGACGCAGACGGCCGCGCGACGCCCGGCAGCCCGGGCGGCCGCGTGACCATCAGCGCCACAATGAAAAAGGGCGGGAATCTTGCGATTCCCGCCCTTTTTTCGTTTTCGTCGTTGCGGCGCGGCCCGGCGGCCGCGCGAACGGATCAACGCACGTTCGCCTTCGACACGACGGCGCGAGCGGTCGCGGGCTGTGCGTCGGCGTCCTGTGCCGGCGCGATCTGGCGCATCTGCGCGCCGGCTGCCGCCAGTGCGCTCGCACCTTGCGCGCGCACCGGGCCGGTCATCGCGAAAAACGCGGCGGACACGATCAGGAAACTCTGGATATGACGTGTGTTCATTGCACCTCCTTTAAAACTGCCGGCGCCTCCCCGGTTGCGTCGAAACGGGCCGACGCGGCCGGGCACCTCCGGCAGGCCGACAAGATTAACGGCATTTGTACGAAGATGGGGCCGGCTTTACATGCTTTTACATGATGTAACGCATGGCGGCACGCCGTTTTGTCGATGCGCCGTGGCCGACCGGCCGATGGGCGACGGGTTTATCCCAGTGCTACCATCGCTTAAAACCGGCCAATATGCCGGCCACTGCCGAGACGTTCACAAGACGTCGACGCACTTGAAGCTTTGGTGATCCCAAACTGGGTGGAGGAGACTGTTCAATGAATGCCCCGCTAGACGCAGGCCAACGCGCGTCGCTTGAAGCCGCGCTGAAGTCCGTCACGCTTGACGACAAATACACGCTCGAACGCGGCCGCGCGTACATGAGCGGCATCCAGGCGCTCGTGCGCCTGCCGATGCTCCAGCAGGAACGCGACCGCGCCGCCGGCCTCAACACGGCCGGCTTCATCTCCGGTTATCGCGGCTCGCCGCTCGGCGGCCTCGACCTCTCGCTCTGGAAGGCCAAGCAGCACCTCGCGGCCCACCAGATCGTCTTCCAGCCCGGTCTCAACGAAGATCTCGCCGCCACCGCCGTGTGGGGCTCGCAGCAGGTGAACCTGTACCCCGGCGCGAAGCACGACGGCGTGTTCGGCATGTGGTACGGCAAGGGCCCGGGCGTCGACCGCACCGGCGACGTCTTCAAGCACGCGAACTCGGCCGGCTCGTCGAAGCACGGCGGCGTGCTCGTGCTCGCCGGCGACGACCACGCAGCGAAATCGTCGACGCTCGCGCACCAGTCCGAACACATATTCAAGGCCTGCGGGCTGCCCGTGCTGTTCCCGTCGAACGTGCAGGAATATCTCGACTTCGGCCTGCACGGCTGGGCAATGAGCCGCTACTCGGGCCTGTGGGTCGCGCTCAAGTGCGTGACGGACGTAGTCGAATCGTCGGCCTCGGTCGACATCGACCCGCATCGCACCGAGATCGTGCTGCCGACCGACTTCATCGTGCCGGAAGGCGGCCTGAACATCCGCTGGCCCGACCCGCCGCTCGTGCAGGAAGCGCGGCTGCTCGACTACAAGTGGTACGCGGCGCTCGCCTATGTGCGCGCGAACAAGCTCGACCGGATCGAGATCGATTCGCCGAATGCGCGCTTCGGGATCATGACGGGCGGCAAGGCGTATCTCGACGTGCGCCAGGCGCTGACGGACCTCGGCCTCGACGACGAAACCTGCGCGCGGATCGGCATCCGCCTGTACAAGGTCGGCTGCGTATGGCCGCTCGAAGCACAGGGCGCACAGGCGTTCGCGCGCGGCCTCGACGAAATCCTCGTGGTCGAGGAAAAGCGCCAGATCCTCGAATACGCGATCAAGGAAGAACTGTACAACTGGCCCGATGCGCAGCGCCCGCGTGTGTTCGGCAAGTTCGACGAGAAGGACGGCGCCGGCGGCGAATGGTCGGTGCCGATGGGCAACTGGCTGCTGCCCGCGCACTATGAACTGTCGCCCGCGATCATCGCGAAGGCGATCGCGACGCGCCTCGAGAAGTTCGAGCTGCCGTCCGACGTGCGCGCGCGCATCGCCGCTCGGCTCGCGGTGATCAACGCGAAGGAAATGGCGCTCGCGAAGCCGCACGTGCAGACCGAGCGCAAGCCGTGGTTCTGCTCGGGGTGCCCGCACAACACGTCGACCAACGTGCCGGAAGGCTCGCGCGCGATCGCAGGCATCGGCTGCCACTACATGACGGTGTGGATGGACCGCAACACGAGCACCTTCAGCCAGATGGGCGGCGAAGGCGTGCCGTGGATCGGCCAGGCGCCGTTCACGGACGAGAAGCACGTGTTCGCGAACCTCGGCGACGGCACCTATTTCCACTCGGGCCTGCTGGCGGTGCGCGCGGCGATCTCGTCGAAGGCGAACATCACCTACAAGATCCTCTACAACGACGCCGTGGCGATGACGGGCGGCCAGCCGGTCGACGGCGTGCTGACGGTGCCGCAGATCACGCACCAGCTCGCGTCCGAAGGCGCGAAGAAGATCGTGATCGTCACCGACGAGCCGGAGAAGTACGACAACCAGAAGGCGCTGCTCGCGCCGGGCGTGACGATCCATCACCGCGACCAGCTCGACGACGTGCAGCGTGAATTGCGCGAGATCGAAGGCACGACGATCCTGATCTACGACCAGACCTGCGCGACCGAGAAGCGCCGCCGTCGCAAGCGCGGCACGTATCCGGACCCGGCGAAGCGCGTCGTGATCAACGACGCGGTGTGCGAAGGCTGCGGCGACTGCTCGGTGCAGTCGAACTGCCTGTCGGTCGAGCCGCTGGAAACCGAATTCGGTACGAAGCGCCAGATCAACCAGTCGAGCTGCAACAAGGACTTCTCGTGCGTGAAGGGCTTCTGCCCGAGCTTCGTCACGGTCGAGGGCGGCCAGCTGAAGAAGCCGAAGGCCGTGTCGGTGGACGGCGGTGCGCTGCCGCCGATTCCGGAGCCGACGCTGCCGGCGATCGACCGCGCATACGGCGTGCTCGTCACGGGCGTGGGCGGCACGGGCGTCGTCACGATCGGCGCGCTGCTCGGGATGGCCGCGCACCTGGAGAACAAGGGCGTGACCGTGCTCGACGTCACGGGCCTCGCGCAGAAGGGCGGCGCCGTGATGAGCCACGTGCAGATCTCGCACGCGCCGACCGACATCCACGCGACGCGGATCGCGATGGGCGAAGCCGATCTCGTGATTGGCTGCGACGCGATCGTCACGGCCGGCGACGAGTGCACGTCGCGGATGCGGCACGACACGACCCGCGTGGTCGTCAACAGCGCGCAGACGCCGACCGCCGAGTTCATCAAGAACCCGAACTGGGCGTTCCCCGGCCTATCCGCGGAGAATGACATCCGCGCGGCGGCAGGTGTTGCCGTCGACTTCATCGACGCAAACCGCTTCGCGGTCGCGCTGCTCGGCGACGCGATCTACACGAACCCGTTCGTGCTCGGCTACGCGTGGCAGAAGGGCTGGCTGCCGCTCACGCTTGCGTCGCTCGAACGCGCGATCGAGCTGAACGCGGTGTCGGTCGAGAAGAACCGGGCGGCGTTCGACTGGGGCCGCCGCGCCGCGCACGACCTCGCGAGCGTGAAGCAGGCCGCGGCCGGCGACGCACGCCCGGCGCAGGGTGCGACGGTGATCGCGCTGCACACGAAGAAGGCGGTCGACGCGCTGATCGCGACGCGCGTGGACTTCCTCACCGCGTACCAGAACGCCACCTATGCGTCGCGCTATGCGGCCTTCGTCGACAAGGTGCGGGCGGCCGAACGCGCGCTGGAGGACGGCGATGTCGTGCAGGAGCCGCTGACCGAGGCGGTCGCGCGCAACCTGTTCAAGCTGATGGCGTACAAGGACGAATACGAAGTCGCGCGGCTGCAGTCCGATCCCGCGTTCCTCGCGCGTCTGTCGTCCCAGTTCGAAGGCGACTGGAAGCTGAAATTCCACCTCGCGCCGCCACTGTTCGCGAAGACGGACGCGCACGGCCATCTCGTGAAGAAGGCTTACGGCCCGTGGATGCTGTCGGCGTTCCGGCTGCTCGCGAAGGCGAAGTTCCTGCGCGGCACGGGGCTCGATCCGTTCGGCCGCACCGAGGAGCGGCGCACCGAGCGCGCGCTGATCGGCGAGTACGAAACGCTGATCGGCGAGGTGCTCGCCAAGCTGAACGCGGCCAACCGCCCGCTCGCGCTCGAGCTCGCGGCGCTGCCGGACGGCATTCGCGGCTACGGCCACGTGAAGGAGAACAACCTGCGCGCGGTGCGCCGGAAGTGGGACACGCTGCTCGCGAAGTGGCGTTCGCCGACGGGCGGCCAGTCGCACCAGCAGGTCGCGTAACGGTACGCGGCGGGCGTTCGCGGTCGGGACGCCCGCCCCGCCGCCCTGCCGGCGGCTGGTTCAAAAAGAAACGCACAAAAAAACGCCACGGAACGCTGGTTCCGTGGCGTTTTTCATTGCGCCGCGCGTGATGCGCGGCGCACGCGGGCGCGAACTTACTTCGTGTTCGCGTTCGCGGCGGCCACTGCCGTCATGTTGATGATCCGGCGCACGGTCGCGGCCGGCGTCAGGATGTGGACCGGCTTCGCCGCGCCGAGCAGGAACGGGCCGACCGTCACGCCTTCGCCGCCGACCATCTTCAGCAGGTTGTACGCGATGTTCGCCGCTTCGACGTTCGGCATGATCAGCAGGTTCGCTTCGCCCGACAGCGTCGTGCCCGGGAACGCGGCCTTGCGGACCGCTTCCGACAGCGCCGCGTCGCCGTGCATTTCGCCATCGACCTCGAGGTTCGGCGCACGCTCGCTGATCAGCTTGCGAGCTTCGGCCATGCGCCGCGACGACGCCGACGGCGCGCTGCCGAAGTTCGAGTTCGACAGCAGCGCGGCCTTCGGCGCGATGCCGAAACGCTCGATCTCGGCGGCCGCCTGGATCGTCATGTCGGCGAGCTGTTCGGCGCTCGGCAGTTCGTTCACGTACGTGTCGCACAGGAACAGGTTGCGGCCCGGCAGCATCAGCAGGTTCATCGCCGCGTAGTGCTCGGCGCCCTTCGCACGGCCCAGCACCTGCTCGATGAACTTCAGGTGCGTGTGGTACGTGTCGATCATCCCGCAGATCATGCCGTCCGCATCACCCAGGTGCACGAGCATCGCGCCGATCAACGTATTGAACTTGCGCAGCGCGGCCTTCGCGACTTCCGGCGTGACGCCGTCACGCGCGCCGATCTCGTGGTATGCCTGCCAGTAGCGGTGGTAGCGCGTGTCGTCTTCCGGATTCACGATCTCGAAATCGACGCCGGCCTTCAGCTTCGAGCCGATCTTCACGAGGCGCATCTCGACGACCGACGGACGGCCGACGATGATCGGCTTCGCGATCTTTTCCTGCAGCACGAACTGCGCGGCGCGCAGCACGCGCTCGTCCTCGCCCTCGGCGAACACGATGCGCGCCTGCTTCTTCTTCGCGGTCGCGAACACCGGGCGCATCACCATGCCGGTGCGGTAGACGGTCGCGCCGAGCTGCTCGCGGTAGGCGTCCATGTCCTGGATCGGGCGCGTGGCGACGCCCGAATCCATCGCGGCTTGCGCGACGGCCGGCGCGATCTTGATGATCAGGCGCGGATCGAACGGCTTCGGAATCAGGTAGTCCGGCCCGAACTCGAGCGAGTGGCCTTCATATGCCTTCGCGACTTCCTCGCTCTGGTCGGTTTCCTCGGCCAGCTCGGCGATCGCGCGCACGCACGCGAGCTTCATTTCTTCCGTGATCGTCGTCGCGCCGACGTCGAGCGCGCCGCGGAAGATGAACGGGAAGCACAGCACGTTGTTGACCTGGTTCGGGTAGTCCGAACGGCCGGTCGCGACGATCGCGTCCGGGCGCACGGCCTTCGCGTCTTCCGGGCGGATTTCCGGTTCCGGATTCGCGAGCGCCAGGATCAGCGGGCGCTCGCCCATCGTCTTGACCATGTCCTGCTTCAGCACGCCCGCGCTCGAGCAGCCGAGGAACACGTCCGCACCGATGATCGCGTCGGCGAGCGTGCGCGCGTCGGTGGTCGCCGCATAGCGCTGCTTCGACGGGTCGAGGTTGCCGCGCCCTTCGTAGATCACGCCCTTCGAGTCGGCGACGAGGATGTTCGACTTCGTCAGGCCGAGGTTCACCAGCAGGTCCAGACACGCGATCGCCGCGGCACCCGCGCCCGAACATACGAGCTTCACTTCCGACAGCTTCTTGCCGACGACCTTCAGGCCGTTCAGGATCGCGGCCGACGCGATGATCGCGGTGCCGTGCTGGTCGTCGTGGAAGACGGGGATCTTCATGCGCTCGCGCAGCTTCTGCTCGATGTAGAAGCATTCCGGCGCCTTGATGTCCTCGAGATTGATACCGCCGAGCGTCGGCTCGAGCATCGCGATCGCCTCGACGAGCTTGTCGGGGTCGGACTCCGACAGTTCGATGTCGAACACGTCGATGCCCGCGAATTTCTTGAACAGGCAGCCCTTGCCTTCCATCACCGGCTTCGCGGCCAGCGGGCCGATGTTGCCGAGGCCCAGCACGGCCGTGCCGTTCGTGATGACGCCGACGAGGTTGCCGCGCGACGTGTACTTCTGCGCGTCGAGCGGATCGGCGTGGATCGCCTCGCACGCCGCAGCGACGCCCGGCGAATACGCGAGCGACAGATCGAGCTGGTTCGACAGCGGCTTGGTCGGGGTGACCGAAATCTTGCCGGGTTTCGGGTTCAGGTGATAAGCGAGTGCGGCCTGCTTCAGTTGTTCGTCCATGATTGACCTGCGAGAGACATGCGAAATTTTGACGGTTCAGTACACAGCACCTTCAGCCGTGTCTGCTTGAATCGAGAGGATGGTCGACTGCGAGACGGCACGCGACGCGCCGGGTCGGCACGCCATCGAACCTTGGCGGGTAGTGGCAAGAAGAAAGTACAAAGTACTGAACGATTTCTAAGGGTCGCCTAGTGTACACCCCCTAAATGACGTCCGTTGGTGCGGCGCCGCATCCACGGCATCAGCATCGGGCCGTTCGCGCCCCGTTTGTTTCGCCGGTGGTGAAGCGCGCGCTGAACCTGCGCGAATTCCGCCGAAAACCTGCCTGAATCGGGTAAAATAGCCGGCTACGCGCGCAGCGATGCGATTGGCCCGCCGATCGCACCCCGGCCCCTCCCTCGGGCAGGTTCCCCTTGCTGCGCCACCGGGCCCGCGCCCGCTCCTCGCTCATCACCCAAGGAATGCCCATGACAGGCTACGATCGTCAGTCGATCTCGGATACGACCGCCAAAATCCTGCTCGAAGTGCAGGCGGTGCACTTCAATGCCGAAAAACCGTTCATCTTCACGTCCGGCTGGGCAAGCCCCGTCTACATCGATTGCCGCAAGCTGATCTCGTATCCGCGCGTGCGTCGTGCGCTGATGGAAATGGCGGAAACGACGATCATGCGCGACGTCGGCTTCGAGCAGATCGACTCGGTGGCGGGCGGCGAGACGGCCGGCATCCCGTTCGCGGCATGGCTCGCGGACCGCATGATGGTGCCGATGCAGTACGTGCGCAAGAAGCCGAAGGGTTTCGGCCGCAACGCGCAGATCGAAGGTCATCTGGAAGAAGGCTCGCGCGTGCTGCTGGTGGAAGACCTGACGACCGACAGCCGCAGCAAGATCAACTTCGTCAACGCGCTGCGCACCGCGGGCGCGACGGTGAACCACTGCTTCGTGCTGTTCCACTACAACATCTTCAAGGAAAGCGTGTCGGTCCTGAAGGACATCGACGTCGACCTGCACGCGCTGGCGACCTGGTGGGACGTGCTGCGCGTCGCGAAGGCGTCGGGCTACTTCGAGACCAAGACGCTCGACGAAGTCGAGAAGTTCCTGCACGCGCCGGCCGAGTGGTCGGCCGCGCACGGCGGCGCGACGGCCCCGAAGGAGTGACGCCGCGCCGGCTCTCGGGCCGGCACCCTGACTGAAAAAGCCGCTCGCTTGATCGCGAGCGGTTTTTTTTCGTCCCGCCGATCCGCATCAGGGCTGGCCCGAATCGCGGGCCACGGCATGCATCGCTCATCGAACCCTAATGCTAGACTTGATCCATCGCCGCGATCAGCTGCGCGGGCAACGCACAACGCCATCAATGCCGGGGGCATCGACCCGGCCCATGTGACGGGAGAAGCGCCATATGCGTGTGGATCGCCGGATCACTTCGCCTGCGCCCCCGGGTCGTCCGTCTCCGTTCATCGCCGCCCTTCTCTGCGCCGCCGCGAGCGTCGCGTTCGCCGTTCTGCCCGCGCGGGCGGAAGGCCCGTTCACCGTGTCGAGCGACGAGCTGACGCCCGGCGGGCGCGTCGGCGCCGCGAACGTGTTCGACCGCGGCGACTGCAAGGGCGACAACCGCTCGCCGCAGCTCAGCTGGCGCAACCCGCCGCCCGGCACGCGCGGCTATGCGATCACGATCTTCGATCCCGATGCGCCGGGGCACGGCTGGTGGCACTGGGCGGTCGCCGGCATCCCGGCGAGCGTCACGAAACTGCCGGCCGACGCGAGCGCGTCGGGCTTCCTGCGCCGCATCGGTGCGAGTGAAGCGCGCAACGACTTCGGGATCGACGGCTACGGCGGCCCGTGCCCGCCGCCCGGCAAGCCGCACCGTTACGTGATCACCGTGTATGCGCTGAAGGGCACGGACCTGCGCGTCGCGCAAGGGCGCCCCGCCCCGATGTTCGAGCACGAGATCGACACGCTGACGATCGGCACCGCAAGGCTCACGGTCACCTACGGACAGTAAGCGCTCGCACGCCACCGCGTGTCGCGTGTCGCCGGTCGAGATTGCCCGCGCCCGCGAATTTCAGTGCGCCGCCCGCGCGCTTTTCTCCCGTCATTTCGGCTTGCTAGACTCGGCTGCACCGGTCGCGGCATCCCGCCGCGCATCCGTCGCGCCGCCCGACCGCGGCGCGTGACGCGGCAGGCCATGGCGCCCGCCGTTTCGCCCCCTTCCGGAGAACGCTTCATGTCGAACATCGTCATCGTCTATCACAGCGGCTACGGTCACACGCAGAAACTGGCCGACGCCGTCCACGCCGGCGCGCAGGACGCCGGCGCCACCGCACACCTGATCGCCGTCGGCGAACTCGACGACGCGGGCTGGGCTGCGCTCGACGCGGCGGACGCGATCGTCTTCGGCGCACCGACGTACATGGGCGGCCCGTCCGCGCAGTTCAAGCAGTTCGCCGATGCCACGTCGAAACCGTGGTTCACGCAGAAGTGGAAGGACAAGATCGCCGCGGGCTTCACGAACTCCGCGACGATGAACGGCGACAAGTTCTCGACGATTCAGTATTTCGTCACGCTGGCGATGCAACATGGGATGGTGTGGGTCGGCACGGGCATGATGCCGGCCAACTCGAAGGCGGCCACGCGCAACGACATCAACTACGTCGGCGGCTTCACGGGCCTGCTCGCGCAGTCGCCGGCGGACGCAACGCCCGACGAGGGCCCGCTGCCCGGCGACCTCGAGACCGCGAAGGCGTTCGGCCGGCGCGTCGCCGAAGCGACGGCCCGCTGGGTGGCCGGCGGCCGCTGAACGCGGCGGCACGCGCGCCCGGTTCGCGCCGCCGGTGGCGCGGCAACGCGGTGCTGGTGCGTGAAAGGGACACAAGACGGCCCGCGGGCCGTCTTTTTTTCACCCCGTGCGATGCAGGCCCGCCGGATGACGTCTTAAAATGGCGGTTTCAGGGCGCCGCGGCTCCCGTTTCATTCAGTGAGAGCGAAATGAGCACCAAAGTTTTTGTCGACGGCCAGGAAGGTACGACCGGCCTCAAGATCTTCGAATACCTGTCGGCGCGCAACGACATCGAGATCCTGCGCATCGATGAAGCGAAGCGCAAGGACGTCGACGAGCGCCGCCGCCTGATCAATGCGTCGAACGTCACGTTCCTGTGCCTGCCGGATGTCGCGTCGCGCGAATCGGCCTCGCTGGTCGACAACCCGGACACGACGCTGATCGACGCGAGCACCGCGTTTCGCACGAGCGCCGACTGGGCGTACGGCCTGCCGGAACTGACCCGCGCGCAGCGCGAGAAGATTCGCACGTCGAAGCGCATCGCCGTGCCGGGCTGCCACGCATCGGCCTTCGTGCTCGCGATGCGTCCGCTCGTGGATGCAGGCATCGTCGCGCCGACCTTCGCCGCGCACAGCTACTCGATCACCGGCTATAGCGGCGGCGGCAAGTCGATGATCGCCGAATACGAAAACGCGGCGCCGGGCGGCAAGCTCGCAAGCCCGCGTCCGTACGCACTCGCGCTGGCACACAAGCACCTGCCGGAAATGGCCGCGCACACGGGCCTCGCGCACGCGCCGATCTTCACGCCGATCGTCGGGCCGTTCCTGAAGGGCCTGGCCGTGACGACCTACTTCTCGCCCGAACAGCTCGCGAAGCGCGCGACGCCGCAGGACGTGCAGCGCGTGTTCGCCGAGTACTACGCGGACGAACCGTTCGTGCGCGTCGCGCCGTTCAACGCGGATGCGAATCTCGACAGCGGCTTCTTCGACGTGCAGGCGAACAACGACACGAATCGCGTCGACCTGTTCGTGTTCGGCAACGAAGAGCGCTTCGTCACGGTCGCGCGCCTCGACAACCTGGGCAAGGGTGCATCGGGTGCCGCGATCCAGTGCATGAACCTCAACATCGGTGCCGCGGAGGATGCAGGCCTCACGCGCTGATTCCGCTTGCATGCGATGCAAAGCCGGCCGCTGGCCGGCTTTTTATTTGCCCGTATCAGGCAATAAATAATATCCGGGTCACGCATTTACAAATATTTACAAGCTTTCCATTGCGCGATTACCGGTTAATTAATTTCGCCCCACTTTATCCAGTCCATCCCGAATAGGGATAAACCGGATACCGTCGCTTTAAACGCTGCCGTTACACGCGGGAAGGCCTCGAGAGCCCTCCGTGTGTGGCAGTCGCCCCACTTCAGCAGCACTCTACCACCCTCCGCGCGTTTTAATTCTTACTGAAAGCCGCATCCGGCAAGGATTCATCACGCGCAATTTGTTTCAATCGTCTTTTTTAGACGAGTTCATCAATTGACAGCAAAAATCCAGACAGCGACATTAGCTCGCACAATTAAACGACTGGAGACAGCGGCATGTCGCACGCCTTATCGAAGGGGGTGGCAACGGCCTTTGCCATCGCCCCTTTCCTGATTGCCTGTGGTGGAGGAGACGGCGGCTCGCCCGCGCCGATCGAAGCACCCCAATGTTCCGGATCGAGCTGCGGCACGCAAGGGCCGCCGCCGTCGCAGCCCGTCAACGGCGCGCTGTGCCCGGCCGACGCCGACATCGTGAAGAGCACGTACCTCGGCGGCGCCGGTAGCGGCGAGATCGTCAGCGTCAACATCGACGCGGTCGCGATGACGTACACGCTCAAGTGGCTCGAATCGCCGATTCCGCTCGCGACCGGCACGGTCACGCCGAGCCGCGCCGGCACCACGATCACCGGCAAGGTCATCCACCCGCCGACCGGCACGCTGCCCACTGCGGAGCAGACGCGCTGCGCGTTCGTGCTCACGCCGGGTTCGGGCACGGCACCGAACGGCTCGACCTATTCGACGGCCGCCGACTTCAACCAGGCAAACCCGCCGATGCTGCTGGTCGGCATGGGTGTCGCGGGCGGCGGTATCCCCGGCGCGACCGTGCAGTATGACGGACTGACGATCACCGTCGCCGGCGTCCCGATCTACAAGAACGTCGGCCAGGTGCCGAACCGCCACTTCGACTTCTACCCGTTCCTCGGCTTCGCGAACACGACGACCGACCTCACGAAGCTGCCGGGCACCTACAACGCGCTGCTCTACCACCTCGTGCCGTCAGGCAACTACGCGACGAAGGGCACGAATTCGAGCGAGACGTTCGATGCGAACGGCGCATGCACGTCGACGAGTTCAGGGGGCTGCCAGACGACCGGTGATCCGTGGACCGTCAACACCGCGAACGGCGGCTACCTCGACAGCACGAAGGCGCCGCAGATCCTGCCGCAGACGTCGCTGCCGATCGTCGGGCAGACCGGCAAGTCGGCGACCGCGCACATGGTCATCGGCCAGCTCAACGGCGCGACCGTGCCGGTGGTGGTCCGCACGGGCTACGTCTATCTGGGCACGGACCTCGCGCTGCACACCGACGCCAAGGTCGACGACGAATCGGGCATCGCGGTGCTCGGCAAGGCAACGGCGATCCAGTCGGGCGCGATCGACGGCGGCTACGCGGGCGCGGATTCGAACTTCAAGTACACGGCCGCACTGATCCGCGGCGGCAACGCGTCGTTCATCAACCCGACCACGCAGGCCGAGGAAGACGCCTTCACGCTCGACTACGGCCAAGGCACGCCGGGGCTGCTGAACACGACGACGACGCCGGCCAGCGGTGCGACCTACCCGTCCGCATCGGGCGTGGTGATCGCGACCGGCGGCCTGTACGCGGCGCTGATACAGGGCACGGTGAACGGCGGCGTCACGTCGACGTCGGCGAACTCGAGCACGTCGTCGACACCGTACTTCGGCGTGGGCGCACAGATCAGCAAGTAACGATCGGGGACGCGGCGGCCGGTGCGCCGCCGCGGAATGCAGGGAAGGCACGAAACGACGGCGCCCGGCACGGCGCCGGCAGCACGAGCACAAGCAACAGAAGCGGTCGACAGGGAGCCGGCCGCCCGACAAGACAAATCTGGAGGAGCAACATGAAGCGCAACCTCGTTCTGGCGGCGGCCCTTGCCGCCCCCCTTCTTTCCGCATGCGGCGGCGGTGGCGACAATCCGCCCCCGCTCGTCGAAGACCGGCTCTGCCCCGCAACGCTCGACTACAGCACCGTGTTCACCGGCGGCGCGGGCAGCGGCGAATTGGCCAAGGTCCAGCTCGACACGACCAAGATGACCTGGCAGGTCACCTATGTCGAATCGCCGGTACCGCAAAAGACCGGCACCGTCACGCCGACCCGCGCGGGCACCGTCGACAGCGGCACGCTCACGCAGGAAACGCTGCTGCCGACCAACAAGCTGAACCAGTGCGCATTCCGCCTGAACGGCGCGAGCCTCGATGCGTCGCGTCCGGCGCGCATCTTCGTCGGCTTCGGTGTCGCGGGCGGCACGATTCCCGGCAAGGAGATCCAGTTCGACGGCGTGCTCGGCCAGGCCGCGGTGCCCGACACGAAATTCCCGTACTACCCGTTCATCGGCTTCTCGTCGATCGAAACCGACATCACGAAGGTCGCGGGCACGTACAGTCACATCGGCTTCGGCGAAGTGCCGTCGCAGAAATTCGCACCGGCGTCGATCGATGCGAAGGTGACGATCAACGCGGACGGCACGTGGACCAAGTGCGACTCGACCGGCCAGTTCGCCGGCGGCGCGTGCACGCAGCAAGGCACGAACTTCGTGCAGTCCGCCGACGGCAGCGGCGCGTTCCAGTCGAACAATTACGCGAGCCAGCTGAAGCCGACGCTGTCGGCGACGCCGCAGGGCAAGGGCTTCATGATCGTCGGCAAGCTGCGCAACCAGCTGGTGCCGATCCTCGTGCGCACGGGTGTCGCGAACCCGAATCCGACGCCCGACAGCAACGGCGTGCCGGGCCTGACCGCCGACGACGAATCGAGCATCTCGATCCTCGCGCCGCAGACCACGATCGCGGCCGGGTCGCAAAACGGCGAATACATCGGCGTCGACAGCCAGTTCGACTACCGGACCACCGCGCTGATCAACAACCAGGCCACGCTGCTCGATCCGTTCCAGCCGTCGCAGGCCTCGCTCGCGACCGCGCTCGACCTGGACTACACGCAGAAGGTGCCGGGCACGGTCACGACGATCCACACGGGTTCGGGCAGCACGTCGCCGACCGGCAAGTTCATCTTCACCGGTGGCGTGTTCGGTTTCCTCGACAACGCGGGTTCGACGCCGTATTTCACGATCGGCGCGTTCGTCCAGTAAGCGAGGGGAAGCCGTGATGAAGAAGACCCTTCTCTGCGCGGCGGCCGGCGCCGCCGCCCTCGCGCCGCTCGCGGCGCACGCGCAGAGCGCCGGCAGCAACGTCGTCACGCTGGGCTGGTTCCACGTGATGCCGCAGCAAAGCAGCACGCCGATGACAACCAACGTCGCGCCCACGCCGATCAACACGCCGCTGCGGCTGCCGCCGTCGTTCACGTCGCCGGGCACCGGGCTGCGTACGAGCGGCGCGGATACGGTCGGCCTGACGGTCAGCCACTTCCTGACCGATCACATCGCGGTCACGTCGGTGGCCGGCGTGCCGCCGGTGTTCAAGGTGTCGGGCCAGGGGACCATCAAGCCACCAGGACCTGCCGGCGCGCTCGGCACGCAGAACATCGGGCTCGCATCGGTGAACCCGATCGTGAAGAGTGTGCGGCAGTGGAGCCCGGCGGTGCTGCTGCAGTACTACTTCGGGCAGGCGACCGCGAAGTTCCGGCCGTTCCTCGGCCTCGGCGTGTCGTACAACTGGTTCAGCGACCTGCAGCTCAACACGAACTTCATCAAGCAGACGCAGGACAACCTCGGTGCGATTCTCGCGGCGGGCGCGGGCAAACCGGGTACGACATCGGTGGAAGCGAAGGCGTCGTCGTCATGGCAGCCGGTGTTCAACGCGGGCCTGCAGTACAACATGACCGAGCATTTCGGGCTGGTCGCGTCGGTAACCTACATCCCGCTGAAGACGACGTCGACGGTGACGATCAAGGCGGCGGACGGCACGGTGCTCTCCGAGTCGAAATCGGACCTGAAGGCCGATCCGATCATCAGCTATGTCGGGATGACCTACAAGTTCTGATGCCGGCGAAGGGACGATGGACGAATGGATGGCCCGCGGCAAAATCGCAGGCAAAAAAAAGCCCGCCTAAGAGGCGGGCTGAATCCATATCAGAGGAGACATGGAGGAGACAGGTGTAACTATAGCGAATCGATTTCCGCATTGCAACATTTCCGTAGAGAAAATAAGGATTTTCCCTCGAATGCGCACTCTAGATCGCTAGCTCGACTCCGACCCCTTCCCGTTCTCCTGGTCGAGCACCGCGCCCAGCGCGTCGCGCAGCAGCGCGACCGGCCGCGTCAGGCGGCCCGGCAACGCGCCGTGCACGATCCACACGTTGATCCGCGTCTCCAGCCCCGCCGTTTCCACCACCCTCAGCGCATCGCGATGCGCGCTGCGCGCCAGCGCGTTGGGCGACGCGATCCCGATGCCCGCACCGCGCGCGACGAGCGACAGCTGCAACTCAGAGCCGAACGCCTCGACCGCGACGTCGAACGGCAGCCCCGCCGCGCCGAGCGCCCGACTCAGCGCGGAACGCATCCCGCAGCCGTCCTGGCTCAGCACCCACGGGAAACCCGACAGCACGTCGAGCGACAGCGGGCCGTCGGGCAGCGGGAAATCGCGCGCGGCGACGAGCACCGTCGGCTGCGTGCCGAGCAGCGTGGCCGTCAGCGTGTCGGGCAGCGCCGCGCTGGCCGGCACCATCACCGTCGCGACATCGAGCGTGCCGCGCTCGATGCCCTGCACGAGCGCCGGCGACCAGCCGGCCGTCACGCGCAGCGTCAGCCGTGGAAACGCGTCGCGCAGCCGGTCGATCGGCCGTTCGAGCGCCAGCTCGGACAGGAACGGCGGCACGCCGATGCGCAGTTCGCCGGACGGCTCGCTGTCCGGCGCGCCGGCCGCCATCAATTCGTCGACCGCGCCTAGCACGTTGCGCGCGAGCGCATAGACGTCTCGCCCGGCGGCGGTCGGCTTCAGCGGCTTGCTCTGACGCTCGAGCAGCGGCATGCCCAGCAGCGTCTCGAGGTTCTGCACGCGTCGTGTGAGGCCCGGCTGCGTCAGATGGAGCTTCGCGGCGGCAGCGACCATCGACCCGCTGTCGACCACCGCGACGAACGCCTGGAGATCACGCGTATTCAAAGCAAACTCGCATAATCATGTTAGATATATTTCAATTGTCGCATAAACATCCGACTCCTACGATGGGGACTCCTTTGCTCGACGTCCCATGCTTCCGATGAACTGCCCTGCCGACTCCTGCTCCGCCCCCGGCCGCGCCGCGCGCGGCGCACCGCCCGTGCTGAGCACGGGCATGACACTCTTCTTCGCCGCGACTGTCGGCGTGATCGTGATGGACCTGTTCGCCGCGCAACCGCTGACCGGCCCGATCAGCGCCAACCTGCAGCTGCCGCCCGGCCTCGCGGGCCTCGTCGCGATGCTGCCGCAGCTCGGCTACGCGGCGGGCCTCGTGCTGCTGGTGCCGCTCGTCGACCTGCTCGAGAACCGCCGCCTGATCGTCGCGACGCTCGCCGTATGCGCGGCCGCGCTCGCGCTGCCGGCCTTCACGCGGTCCGGCACCGTCTTCCTGCTCGCGACCCTGGCCGCCGGCGCCGCGTCGAGCGTGATCCAGATGCTGGTGCCGATGGCCGCGTCGATGGCGCCCGAAGCGCAGCGCGGGCGCGCGGTCGGCAACGTGATGAGCGGGCTGATGCTAGGCATCCTGCTGTCGCGGCCGCTCGCCAGCCTGATCGCGGGCACGGCAGGCTGGCGAGCGTTCTATGCGCTGGCCGCGCTCGCGAACGCGGCGATCGCGGCGGTGCTGGCGCTGCGCCTGCCGCCGCGCGTACCGTCGGCGACGGCCGGCTATCGTGCGCTGCTCGCGTCGATGGGCCGCCTGCTGGCCGACGAACCCGTGCTGCGCCGGCATGCGCTGTCGGCCGCGCTCGCGATGGCCGCATTCAGCGCGTTCTGGACCGCCGTCGGGCTGCGGCTCGCGCAGCCGCCGTTCGGCCTTGACCTGCACGGGATCGCGCTGTTCGCGTTCGCCGGTGCGAGCGGTGCGATCGTCACGCCGCTGGCCGGCCGGGCAGGCGATCGCGGCCAGGGCCCGGCCGCGCAGCGCATTGCGCACGCGACGATGCTCGCGGCGCTCACCGTGCTCGGCATCTCCGGCGCCGGCTGGTTCGGCTTCGATGCGCACGCGCATCGCGGCGTCGCGCTGGCGCTGCTGGCCGGCGGCGCGGCGCTGCTCGACGCGGGTGTGATCGTCGACCAGACGATCGGCCGTCGGGCAATCAACCTGCTGAACCCGGCCGCGCGCGGGCGTCTGAACGGATTGTTCGTCGGACTGTTCTTCGTCGGCGGCGCGCTCGGCGCGGCGCTGGCGGGCAGTGCGTGGGCATGGGGCGGGTGGCATGCCGTGTGCGGTGTCGGCTTCGCGTTCGCGGGCGCGGCCGCCGCTTTCGGCGTGTCGGCCGGGCGGCGGAGCGACGCCGCCGCGCCGCACGTGACGCCGGCCCGGATATGAAAACACCCCGCCCTCTGACGAGGTGCGGGGCGTCCGGCGGGCCGCGGAGGCCGAAATCAGTGACGGACCAGCGCCATCATCGCGCCGAAGCCGACGAAGATGCCGCCCGTCAGCCGGTTGAAGACCTTCGCGACGCTCTGGCTCTTCAGCGTCGCGCCAATCCGCGTGCCGAACGACGCGTAGACGAGATACCAGCTGACCTCGATCACCGCGAACGTGACGACGAGGATGCCGAACTGCGGCAGCGTCGGCTCGGCTGCGTTGATGAACTGCGGCAGCAGCGCGGCCGCGAACAGGATCGCCTTCGGGTTGCTGCCCGCGACCAGGAAACCATTGCGGAACAGCGCCCCGCGCGATGCCGATGCACCCTGCAAGACTGCATCGACGTCGGCGGCCGGCGCGTCGTCGACGCGTGCGCGCCACGCCTTCACGCCGAGATAGATCAGATAGGCGGCGCCCGCAAAGCGCAACGCATCGAACATCGCCGGCCATGCCTCGAGGACCGCCCCGAGCCCTGCCGCGGACACGGCAAGCATCAGCACCAGCGCGCTCAGGCAGCCGGCCATCGTCGACGACGAGCGGCGCAGCCCGTGCCGCGCGCCGTGCGTCATCACGAGCAGCATGTTCGGACCCGGAATCGCCGATACGACGAACACCGTCGCCACGAAAAGCCACCACGTATGCAGGTTCATGACCGCCCCGACCGAAAGAGAAACGAAATGTCGATTATGCCGCGCGCGCGGCGTTTCTGTCCCGCATCGGCTCAGCGGCCCGCGCGGCGCAGCGCGACTTCGCCGAGCACCGCGAAATCCTGTTCGCCGCCGCCGTGCGCGAGCGCATCGAGCAGGCTGTCGCGCACCACGCTCGCCACCGGCAGCGGAACCGATGCCGCGTCGCCAGCCTGCAGCGCGAGCCGCACGTCCTTCAGCCCGAGGCGCGCCTTGAAACGCGCGGGTTCGTAGCTGCGCTCGGCGATCATCCCGCCATAGCCTTCATAGACCGGCCCCGGAAACACGCTGTTCGTGATCACGTCGAGGAAATCGCGCATCGCGACGCCGTGCGCGCCGAGCAGCGCGGACGCCTCGCCGAGCGTCTCGATCGCCGACGCGAGCGTGAAGTTCGCCGCGATCTTCGCGACGTTCGCATGCTGCGGCAGCGAGCCGAACCGCCAGGTCTTCTGGCCGATCGCGTCGAACAGCGGCTGCACGCGGTCGATCGCCTCGGCCGGGCCGCCGGCCATGATCGTCAGGCGCGCGGCGGCCGCGACGTCCGGGCGCCCCATCACGGGCGCGGCGACGTACTGGAGGCCGCGCGACGCATGTGCGTGCGCGAGGGACTCGGCGAGCGCGACCGACACCGTCGCCATGTTCACGTGGATCAGGCCGCGCTGCGCCTGCGCAAGCAGCGCGTCGTCGAATACTTCGCGCGCGGCCGCGTCGTCGGCGAGCATCGAAAACACGGCGTCGCCGCGAAACGCGTCGGCCGGGGTCGCGACGATCTGCGCACCCAGCGCGGCGAGCGGCTCGGCGCGCTCGCGCGACCGGTTCCACACCCGCACGGCGTGCCCCGCCTTCAGCAGGTTCGTCGCAATTGCCTGCCCCATTTCGCCCAGCCCGATAAATCCGAGATCCATTGCCCGCTCCTTCGACCCGTGAAGCGGGGAGTTAAACACAGATGGCGGCGGCCTGCAGCCCCGGCGACCGGGCGTGCACGGTGCGATACTGCCCGGATGGCGACCGCGACCTTCCGCTTCCACGGCGAACTGAACGCGTTTCTCGCACGCGCACGGCGCGAGCGCGCGTTCGCGCACGCATTTGCGCGCGACGCGACGGTCAAGCATGCGGTCGAGGCGCTCGGCGTCCCGCATACGGAAATCGGCCGGCTCTGCGTGAACGGCGCACCGGCCGCCCTCGACCGGCCGCTCGGTGACGGCGACCGCGTCGACATCCATCCGGAACGCGCGCCGCCGGCGGCCGCCTCGCCGCTGCCGCAACCGGACCGCTGGCGCTTCGTCGCCGACGCGCATCTCGGCGGCCTCGCGCAGCTGCTGCGCCTCGCCGGCTTCGACACCTGCTACGACAACCACTACCGCGACGACGAACTCGTCGCGCTCGCCGCGCGCGAGGACCGGATCGTGCTGACCCGCGACCGCGAGCTGCTGAAGCGCCGCGCGGTCGTGCGCGGCTGCTACCTGCATGCGCAGCAGCCGGACGCGCAGCTGCGCGAGTTGTTCACGCGGCTCGACCTCGCGCCGCACATGCGGCCGTTCCGGCTGTGCCTGCGCTGCAACGCGCCGCTGCACGCGCTCGATGCGGCGGACGCCGCGCCGCGCGTGCCGGCCGGCGTCCGCCAGCGGCACCGGCGCTTTGCCGCATGCGACGTGTGCCGGCGCGTGTTCTGGGAAGGGTCGCACTGGCGGCGCATGCGCGCGGTGGTCGACGCGATGCGTGCGCCGGCGCACGGCGCATCGGATACGCCGGACACGGCGGACGCCTGAAAAAACAAAACCCCGCAGGCCGGAGCGTGCGGGGTTTCGCGACGGGTGGCCGGCAACGCCAGCCCCGGCGAAGCGGGCTTAGTTTGCTGCGCCCTTGTCGTTCGTGCCGGCAGCCGAAGCAGCAGCAGCCTTCGCCTTGCCCTTCGCCGAACCGTGTTGCTTCAGCTGGTGCTTCGGCTTGCTGTGATCCTTCTTCATCGGTGCCGAAGCGGGCGCCATCGCGTCGCCTGCCGGCGCCGAAGCCGCCTCCTGTGCGAATGCCGAAACCGATGCGAGTGCGAATGCTGCGGTCATGATCGAAGCGAGCGTCTTCTTCATTGTTCTTCCTTTAGCGGAGAAAAAGTCAAACGTACCGGTAAGAGATGCGAGGCATTCGCATCGGAACACCAGTCGCGCCGGGGTTTCCGGTGCCGCCGGGCGGCCGGCTTGCGCCGTTTCGCCGCGACAAAGACTGACGTACTGGCTCCACAACGCGCCAACTTCGCGGCGAGTTGACACGCGGCTTGCACCTCTCGGGTTTTCCCCGACGATGCCGGCTTCCGGCCGCCCCGCCACGCGTATCCGCCATCGCGCGGCCCGCCGCCGGCGGCCGCGGCGGCGGGGCAAACCGGCTCTCGCGCGCTGCCACGCGACGCTATACTGGGCATCCATCCGTCCCTTTCCCCGGAAACCGGAGCGCGGCCGGTCGCCAGACCGCTGCCGTCTCGAGGCACTCAAATTGCCCGAACACAATCTGGACAAACTGAAAATCGACCGGCGTCCGATCGCACCCGCGCCACGCCGGCGCCGGTGGGTCCGCTATGCGGCCGCCGCCGCGCTCGTCATCGTCGCGATCGTCGCCGTGCTCGCGCTCACCGGCCGGCCGACGGTCGACACGACCTCCGTCACGTCCGCCTACCCATACCAGAACGATACCCAGCTCAACGCGACCGGCTACGTCGTGCCGCAGCGCAAGGCCGCGGTCGCGTCGAAGGGCCAGGGGCGCGTCGAATGGCTCGGCGTGCTCGAAGGCACCCGCGTGAAGAAGGACGAGATCATCGCGCGGCTCGAAAGCCGTGACGTCGAGGCATCGCTTTCGCAGGCGCTCGCCCAGGTGAAGGTCGCCCGCGCAAATCTCGGCGTCGAACAGGCCGAGCTGAAGGACGCCGAGATCGCGCTGCGCCGCACCACGGTGCTCGCGCCGAAGGGCGCGGTGCCGGCCGCGCAACTCGACACCGACACGGCCCGCGTGAACAAGGCGCGCGCGTCGATCAGCAGCGACCAGGCCGCGATCGCGTCCGCGGAAGCGAACGCGCAGGCCGCGCAGGTCGCGGTCGACCAGACGGTGATCCGCGCGCCGTTCGACGGCATCGTGCTCGCGAAGCACGCGAACGTCGGCGACAACATCACGCCATTCTCGTCCGCGTCGGACAGCAAGGGCGCGGTCGTGACGATCGCCGACATGGACACGCTCGAGGTCGAGGCCGACGTCGCCGAATCGAACATCGCGAAGATCCGCGCGGAGCAGCCGTGCGAAATCCAGCTCGACGCGCTGCCCGACATGCGCTTCGCCGGCCGCGTGTCGCGCATCGTGCCGACCGTCGACCGCTCGAAGGCGACGGTGCTCGTGAAGGTGCGCTTCGTCGACCGCGACGAGCGCGTGCTGCCCGACATGAGCGCGAAGATCGCATTCCTGTCGAAGCCGGCGTCGCCGCAGGACCGGCAGCCGGTGACGGCCGTGCAGGCGAGCGCCGTGGTCGAGCGCGAGGGCCGGCCGGTCGTGTTCGTCGTGAAGGACGACACGGTGCATGCAACGGCGGTGACGACCGGCGCGCGGATCGGCGAACTCGTCGCGATCCGCGGCGTGAAGCCCGGCGACATGGTCGTGCTCGCGCCGGGTGCGAAGCTGAAGGACGGCGCGAAAGTGTCCGTCGCGAAGAAGTAGCGTGGCGCGCGTGACCGACGCCTCGCCGCCCCTCGTCGAGATCAGCCACGTCGCGAAGTCGTACCGGCGCGGCAACCAGGTCGTGCCGGTGCTGACCGATATCACGCTCGACATCGGCGAAGGCGACTTCGTCGCGCTGATGGGGCCATCGGGTTCCGGCAAGAGCACGCTGCTCAATCTCGTCGCCGGCATCGACCGGCCCGACAGCGGCGAGTTGCGCGTGGGCGGCCTCGACATCACGCGACTCGAGGAAGCGCGGCTGGCCGAATGGCGCGCGGCGAACGTCGGCTTCATCTTCCAGTTCTACAACCTGATGCCGGTGCTCACCGCGTTCGAGAACGTCGAGCTGCCGCTGATGCTCACGCACCTGTCGCGGCGCGAACGGCGCGAGCGCGTCGAGCTGGTGCTCGACATGGTGAACCTCGGCGACCGGACCAGCCATTACCCGTCCGAGCTGTCGGGCGGCCAGCAGCAGCGCGTCGCGATCGCGCGCGCGTTGATCTCCGATCCGGTGCTGATCGTCGCCGACGAGCCGACCGGCGACCTCGACCGCGCATCGGCCACCGACGTGCTCGCGATGCTGCAGCGGATGAACGCCGAGCTCGGCAAGACGATCATCATGGTGACCCACGATGCGCACGCGGCCGGCGCCGCGCGGTCGCTCGTGCATCTGGAAAAAGGGGAGCTGATCGATGGGCACGCCGTCTGACGGACGGGAGCGCGCGCGATGTACGTGCTGAAGCTGATCGCGCGCAATGCGCTGCGGCACCGGCTGCGCACGCTGCTGACCGTGCTCGGGCTGACCATCGCGGTGCTGGCGTTCGGGCTGCTGCACACCGTCGTCGACGCGTGGTACGCCGGCGCGGCCGCCGCGTCGAGCGGCCGGCTCGTCACCCGCAACGCGATCTCGCTCGTGTTCCCGCTGCCGGTCAGCTACGAGAACCGGATCCGCGGCATCGACGGCGTGACGGCCGTGGTCCGTTCGAACTGGTTCGGCGGCGTGTATCGCGACCCGAAGAACTTCTTCGCGAGCTTCGCTGTGTCGGAGAACTACCTCGACCTGTATCCGGAATTCATCCTCCCGGCGCAGCAGCGCGCCGACTACGACCGCGACCGCCGCGGCTGCCTCGTCGGGCGCCAGCTCGCGACACAGTTCGGCTTCAGGATCGGCGACGTGATTCCGCTGAAGGGCACGATCTATCCGGGCACGTGGGATTTCGTCGTGCGCGGCATTCTCGACGGCCGCGACGACTCGACGATCACACGTCAGCTGGTGTTCCACTGGGACTACCTGAACGAGACGGTGCGCAAGCGCACGCCGAAGCAGGCCGACCAGGTCGGCGTGTTCGTGCTCGGCGTCGCGAACCCGGACGACGGCGCCGCGATCGCGCGCAACGTCGACGCGGTGTTCAAGAACTCGCTCGCCGAAACGCTGACCGAGACCGAGCAGGCGTTCCAGCTCGGCTTCGTCGCGATGTCGAACCAGATCATCGCGGCGATCCGCGTCGTGTCGTACGTGGTGATCCTGATCATCATGGCCGTGATGGCGAACGCGATGGCGATGAGCGCGCGCGAACGCACCGCCGAATACGCGACGCTGAAGGCGCTCGGCTTCGGCCCCGGCTTTCTCGCGCTGATCGTGTTCGGCGAATCGGTCGTGATCGCGGTGGCCGGTGGTGGGCTCGGGATGCTCGCGACGCCGCCCGCCGCGATCCTCTTCAAGCAGGCCGCGGGCGGCATCTTCCCGGTGTTCAAGGTGTCGGCCGAGACGATGGCGCTGCAGGCCGCGTGCTCGGTCGCGGTCGGCTTCGCGGCCGCGCTCGTGCCGGCGTGGCAAGCGGCGCGCGTGCGCGTGGTCGAAGGCCTGCGGGCGATCGGGTAGGCGCATGGCGATTCCGCTCACCTACATCGCGCGCAACCTGTGGACCCGGCGGCTCACCACCGCGCTCACCGCGGGCGGGATGGCGCTGGTGATCTTCGTGTTCGCGACGGTGCAGATGCTCGACGCCGGGCTCACGCAGACGCTCGTGTCGACCGGCGAACCGGGCAACGTCGTGGTGATCCGCAAGGGCGCGGAAACCGAGATCCAGAGCGCGATCGACCACCAGCAGGCCAACGCGCTCGAGATGCATCCGGCCGTCGCGCTCGGCCCGGACGGCCGGCCGCGGGTGTCGAAGGAAGCCGTCGTGCTGATCTCGCTCGTGAAGACGTCGACCGGCAAGCCGTCGAACGTCGTGATCCGCGGCGTGTCGCCGGCCGGCCTCGCGCTGCGCCCGCGCGTGAAGCTCGTGGCCGGCCGCTCGTTCGCGCCGGGCTCGTCGGAGATCGTCGTCGGCAGCGCGATCGCGAAAGGCTTCAGCGGCACGCAGCTCGGCGACAGCCTGCATTTCGCGCAGCGCGACTGGACCGTCGTCGGCGTGTTCGACGCCGGCGGCAGCGGCTTCGATTCGGAGATCTGGGGCGACGTCGACCAGCTGATGCAGTCGTTCCGGCGCTCCAGCTACTCGTCGATGGTGCTGCGCATCCCGAGCGCCGACGGCTTCGCGCGCTTCAAGGCCGACATCGACGTCGACCCGCGCCTGACCGACGAAGCGAAACGCGAGCAGACGTTTTACGGCGACCAGTCGAAGGCGCTGTCGACCTTCATCAACATCCTCGGCATCACGCTGTCGACGATCTTCTCGATCGCCGCGATGATCGGCGCGATGATCACGATGTACGCGTCGGTCGCGAACCGCACCGCCGAGATCGGCACGCTGCGCGCGCTCGGCTTCAAGCGCATGAACGTGCTCGCCGCCTTCCTGCTGGAGGCGCTGCTGCTCGGCTTCGCCGGCGGCGTCGCGGGGCTCGCGTGCGCGTCGCTGATGGAGTTCGCGTCGTTCTCGACGACCAACTTCCAGACCTTCTCCGACCTGTCGTTCCGTTTCGTGCTGACGCCCGCGATCGTCGTGAAGACGCTGCTGTTCTCGCTGGTGATGGGGCTCGTCGGTGGGTTCCTGCCGGCGATGCGCGCCGCGCGGCTGAACATCGTCGACGCGCTGCGCGCGCAGTGACGCGCGCGGCCGCTCACGCCCGGCGCTCGCGCGGCACGTTCAGATCGAACGCCGTCATCGCGTCGCGGGCTCCGTCAGCAGTCTTCGGTCGACGGCGGCAGATCGCCGCGCGCCAGCGCCAGCGCATGGTCACGCACGTCGTCCGGCCAGCAGGCGATCAGCTCGGCCAGCCGCGCAAGGTCGTTCGCATACAGCGCACGCGAGGCCTCCTCGAAACAGGGCAGGTCGCCCGCGATCGCGGACATGAAGTGGTACGCACGCGTCTGCGCGTCGCGGCGCCGGTCGGCCGCCGCATGCGTGCGCCGCGCGTCCTCGACGAGCTTGCGCAGCGCGACCGACGCACCGCCCGGCTGCGCGGCGAGCCAGTCCCAGTGACGCGGCAGCAACGTGACCTCGCGCGAGACGACGCCGAGCTTCGGGCGGCCGCGGCCGCGTTGTTCGCCCGCGCCGGCCGGATCGCCGGCGGGCGCGGATGCATCGCCCGGCGACGCCGCGTAACGCGCACGGATATCGTCCGCCGTGCCGCGCAGGTCGAGGTCGATCGCGCGGCCGGTCGCGTCGTCGAAGATCACGATCGTGCCGGACATCGCGTCGCCGGCCGCCTGCCGGACCGCAACCGCCACCGTCGCGAGCGGGCCCGACGCGACGCGCCGGTGGCCGTCGAACGCCGTATAGGAAGGGAGAAGCGTGGAGAACATCATCATGGTCGCCCGTGGGTCGGAATCGGAATGATGCTATTTTTATCCGGGTATAAATTGATTGTCAATATCACCCGGGTAAAAAAAATTGATGCCTCGATGCCGCCGATCGATTCAAATCCTGAATCAATCAAGTCAGTAATTGGCATGAAATCGCAAATTTCGCCGTGACAGAATGATCCGGACGCCCTGCCCCGGGCATCGGCGTCCGGCCTCAGGCCGGCAAGACCACCACGAAAAAACGCGCGCGCCCGACGCGCAGCCGCACGACGGCGCCTTCCGCCCTTCGGAGGAGACAGTCATGAATCCGCTTCACGCATTGCCGGCGTCCGCGTCGGCAACGGCCCGGCGCACCCGCGTGCGCTGGCTCGTGCTGACCGTGCTGTTCGCGGTCACGACGATCAACTACGCGGATCGCGCGGCGATCGCGATCGCGGGCCCGGCGCTTTCCCGCGCGATGCACCTGAGCCATGTGCAGATGGGCTTCATCTTCTCGGCGTTCGGCTGGTCATACGTGATCGCGCAACTCCCGGGCGGCTGGCTGCTCGACCGCTTCGGGTCGCGCATCGTCTATGCGTTCAGCATCTTCTTCTGGTCGCTGTTCACGCTGCTGCAGGGCGGCATCGGCTTCTTCAGCGGCGCGGCCGCGTTCGCGCTGCTGTTCGGCTTGCGCTTCCTGGTCGGCGCGGCCGAGGCGCCGTCGTTCCCGGCCAACAGCCGGATCGTGTCCACCTGGTTCCCGGCCGCGGAGCGCGGCACCGCGTCGGCGATCTTCAACGCCGCGCAGTACGCGGCGACCGTCGTGTTCGCGCCGCTGATGGGCTGGCTCGTGCACGCGTTCGGCTGGCAGTCGGTGTTCGCGGTGATGGGCGTGCTCGGCTTCGCGTTCGTGCTGGTGTGGAACCGCACGATGTACGACCCGAAGGTGCACCCGAGCGTCAACCGCGCGGAACTCGACTACCTCACCGAAGGCGGCGCGCTCGTCAACATCGACCAGGCGACGGGCGCGCGCGACGGCGGCCCGTCGATGCGTCACGTGAAGGCGCTGCTGAGGAACCGGATGCTCGTCGGCGTGTACGTCGCGCAGTACTGCATCAACGCACTCACCTACTTCTTCATCACGTGGTTTCCCGTCTATCTCGTGCAGGCGCGCGGGATGTCGATCCTCAACGCGGGGCTCGTCGCGTCGATCCCGGCCGTGTGCGGCTTCCTCGGCGGGATTCTCGGCGGCATCGTGTCCGACGCGCTGCTCAAGCAGGGCCGGTCGCTGTCGGTCGCGCGCAAGGTGCCGATCGTGATCGGCATGCTGCTGTCGATGTCGATGATCGTGTGCAACTACACCGACTCGCACGTGCTCGTCGTGCTGTTCATGGCGCTGTCGTTCTTCGGCAAGGGGCTCGGCGCGCTCGGCTGGGCCGTCAACGCCGACACCGCGCCGCGCCAGATCGCCGGCCTGAGCGGCGCGCTGCTCAACACGTGCGGGAATCTTTCCAGCATCACGACGCCGATCGCGATCGGCTATATCGTCGACCGCAGCGGCTCGTTCAACGGCGCGCTGGTGTACGTCGTCGCGCACGCGCTCGTCGCCGTGATCTGCTACCTGTTCGTCGTCGGCGAGATCCGCCGCGTCGAGCTGAACTGAACGGCGCGGGCCGCGCCGGCGCGGCCGGGGCCCGCGCACCAACGGAACCAGGAGTGAACCGATGTCCGAATCACGCCGTGCGGGCACGCCGCGCGTCACGCGCATGCAGGTGATCCCCGTCGCCGGCCGCGACAGCATGCTGCTGAACCTGTGCGGCGCGCACGCGCCCTACTTCACGCGCAACCTCGTGATCCTCGACGACAGCAGCGGCCACACGGGTGTCGGCGAAGTGCCCGGCGGCGAAGGCATCCGCCAGGCGCTCGCGCGGATGACCGATCTGGTGGTCGGTCAGTCGATCGGGCGTTACCAGGCGACGCTCAACGCGGTGCGCGCCGCGCTGTCCGGCGCCGGTGCGCATGCCGGACGCACGATCCGGCACGAGGTGACGTCGGCCGGCGAGGCGGCCGTGCTGCGCCAGCCGCACGAGATCAACCTGCGGCTCGACAACGTGATCACCGCGATCGAGGCCGCGCTGCTCGACCTGCTCGGCCAGCATCTCGACGTGCCGGTCGCGGCGCTGCTCGGCGAAGGCCAGCAGCGCGACGCGGTGCCGATGCTCGCGTACCTGTTCTACATCGGCGAGCGGCGCCGCACCGACCTGCCGTATCGCGACGAAGCGCACGCAACCGATCCGTGGTTCCGGCTGCGCAACGAAGCCGCGCTCACGCCGGCCGCGATCGCGCAGCAGGCCGAGGCCGCGGTCGAGCGCTATGGTTTCGTCGACTTCAAGCTGAAGGGCGGCGTGATGGCCGGCGCGGACGAGATGGAAGCGATCGCGGCGATCAAGGCGCGCTTTCCCGACGCGCGCGCGACGCTCGACCCGAACGGTGCGTGGTCGCTCGACGAAGCGGTCGCGCTGTGCCGCGGGCAAGGTCATCTGCTCGCGTATGCGGAGGATCCGTGCGGGCCGGAGGCCGGCTACTCGGGCCGCGAGGTGATGGCCGAATTCCGGCGGGCGACCGGCATCCCGACCGCGACCAACATGATCGCGACCGACTGGCGACAGATGGATCACGCGGTGCGGCTGCAGGCGGTCGACATCCCGCTCGCCGATCCGCATTTCTGGACGATGCAGGGCTCGGTGCGGCTCGCGCAGCTGTGCCGCGACTGGGGGCTCACGTGGGGCTCGCACTCGAACAACCACTTCGACGTGTCGCTCGCGATGTTCACGCATGCGGCCGCGGCGGCGCCCGGTACGATCACGGCGATCGACACGCACTGGATCTGGCAGGAAGGCGACGCGCGGCTCACGCGCGAGCCGCTCGAGATCGTCGGCGGCCAGGTGGCCGTGCCCGAGCGGCCGGGACTCGGGATCGAACTCGACATGGCACAGGTCGAGGCCGCACATGCGCTGTACAACGCGGTGGGCGGTACGGCGCGCGACGATGCGGTGGCGATGCGATATCTGGTGCCGGAGTGGACGTATGATCCGAAGCGGCCTAGTTTTGGGCGGAGGTGACGGGACAGCGGAGTTCGCCGTGCTGTCGGTGCCGACGGTCAGGGTGAGCTACGAGTTGGCGATCTGGCGCGTCGGCCAAGAACCCGCGGAAAACAAAAAGGCCCGATCTTGCGATCGGGCCTTTCGAATTCCGTTGGTGGAGCGGAGGAGGATCGAACTCCCGACCTTCGCATTGCGAACGCGACGCTCTCCCAGCTGAGCTACCGCCCCAACAGTCAAGCATCATACACATGCATTTCCGCGCTTGGCAATAGGGGTTCCGTCACCCCCGACGCGTCACTTCGACGGCGCGCCGGCCAGCACCCATTCGACCACGGAACGCAGATCCGCGTCGCTCATGCGCGGATGCGCCGGCATCGGAATCGCGCCCCAGACGCCGGAGCCGCCGTCCTTCACCTTCTTCGACAGTTTCGCGACGGCCTGCGGATCGGACTTGTAGCGGGAGGCGATGTCCTTGAACGACGGACCGACGAGCTTGCGGTCCACGGCGTGGCAGCCCATGCACGCGTTGCTGCGCGCGACCTTCAGGCCGTCGCCGACGTCCGCATGCGCGGTGCCGAACGCGCCGACCGCGAGCGCCGCTGCCGCGGCGCCCCGCACCATCCCTTGCCTGATCTTCATCTGCGTCGACTTCATTGCGGCGGGGCCTTCGGGTTGCCCGGATGCACGCTCGACGAATTCGAGATCGGCGCCGGTGATTGCAGCGGCGTGGACTGGACCGATGCATCGGGCACGGCACCGACCGTCGCGGCATCCGCGGGCGCGGCGGCAGGCTGCGCGCCGGACGCCCCGCTCGGCGACGCGGCCTGCAATGCCTGCGCGTCCTGCGGCTGGATGTACTGGAACACCTTCACGACCTTCTCGACGCCCGGCACCTGACTCGCCGCGGCCGCGCCGCGATTGCCTTCGTCGACCGTCACGAGACCCATCAGGTAGATGTTGCCGCGCTCGCTGACGACCTTGTAGTAGTTCGCCGACAGCCCCTTCGTCGCGATGAACTCGGACTTCACGCGGCCTTCGAGATACGAGTCGTTCGCGCGCGACGACAGCGACGACGCCGGCTCCACCGACAGCTCGTTGACGATCGCGTTCACGTTGTTGATGCCGCGCACGATTTCCTCAGCGCGCTGCTTCGACGCGTCGTTCGGCACTTCGCCCGTCAGCAGCACGCGGCGATTGAACACCGTCACGTTCACGTGCGACTGGTCCGGCAGCCCGTTGTTGATCTGCGTGAGCGACTTGACCTGGATCTCGCGATCCTCGGTCTGCGCGCCGAGCGTACGGCGATCGGTCGCGATCAGCGCGCCGCCGCCGGCCGCCGCACCCAGCACGCCGAGCACGCAGCCCTGCAGCGACATCGCAAGGCCCGCCATCAGCGCGGCGAGCAACGTGGTTCTGACGAGCGTCTGTTTGACGCGGCTTTGATTCATCGACGGCTCTCCTTCGTTCAATCCTCACCCAGCAGCATCGCGTCGATGCCGTCGCACAGGCAGTGGATGGTCAGCAGATGGACTTCGTGGACGCGCGCCGCACGCGAGGCGGGCACGCTGATCGGAATATCGGTATCGGACAGCGCGGCCGCGACGGCATGGCCGTCGCCGCCCGTCAGCGCGACGACGGTCATCTCGCGCTCGTGCGCTTCGTCGATCGCGGCCAGCACGCGCGGCGACGCGCCGCTCGCGTCGAGCACCAGCAGGATGTCGCCGGTCTGCCCGAGCACACGCACCTGCTGCGCGAACAGCTGATCGGCGGCGGCTGCCCCCGTGAGACCGCCCTGCGACGCATCGGTGGCCAGCGCGATCGCGGGCAGGCCCGGACGCTCGCGCTCGAAACCGCCGACGAGCGACACGGCGAGGTAGTGCGCGGCGGCCGCCGACGGGCCATCCCCACACGCGACGATCTTGTTGCCGTTCGCCAGCGCGGCGAACATCGCATCGACCGCGGCTGCGATCGGCAGCGACAGCGCGTCGGCCGCTTCGGCGTGAAGCGCGGCGCTATCGCGGAAATGTTGCTGAATACGTTCGACTGACATCGATTCCTGGTGAACTGGGCGCGTGGGCACACCGCGCGCAACGTCATGGGTGCGGCGAGTTTACCGCACTCCGGCACCCTCTCCGGCGGTATGACGAGAACTCTTTACATCTCGTCACAGCTCGCGGCTACGCATCGTCGGCACGAAATGCATCGCGCAGCCATTCGAGCCGGCCGGCCTCGAACGCGACGACGTCGAAACGGCATGCGGCACCCGCGCCGTGCCGCACCCAGAAATGGAGCGCGGCCGCGACCAGACGCCGCCGCTTGCGCCAGCCGACGCTCGCGGCCGCGCCGCCATGCCGGGTGCTGCGCCGCGCGCGCACCTCGACGAACACGAGCGTGCCGTCGGGCGTGCGCATCACGAGGTCGAGTTCGCCGCCGCGCATCGTCACGTTGGCCGCGACGAACACGAGACCGCGGCGCTCCAGAAACTGCCGCGCGCGCTGCTCGAACGCCGCGCCAACCGATCTGGATCGCGCCATGCCGGAAAAGTTGCCGCCGCCGGACGGCAAACCGCGCTCGCTGCCCGGCGCGGCCGGCGCCGCGTGGCACAATGCCGTCCTTGTTCCGCTTGCGCCGCGATTGCGCGCATTGCCTGCCATGACTGCCCTCCTTGAACTCGCGCAAACGCAGCACTACCCTGACGCCGCGCTCTACGTGGTCGCGACGCCGATCGGCAACACCGCCGACATCACGCTGCGCGCACTGCACGTGCTCGGCCTCGTCGACCGCATCGCGGCCGAAGACACCCGCAACACGGGCCAGTTGCTGGCCCGCTACGGCATCTCGAAACCGCTCGTCGCCGTGCACGAGCACAACGAACGCGAAGCCGCATTGCGCGTGATCGAGTTGCTGCGCGCCGGCGAACGCGTCGCGTACGTGTCGGACGCCGGTACACCCGGCATTTCGGACCCCGGCGCACGGCTCGTCGACGCCGTGCGCGCGGCCGGCTTCCCGGTGATTCCGCTGCCGGGCGCGAGCGCGGCCGTGACCGCGCTGAGCGTGGCGGGCGACTGGGCCGGCGCGTTCACATTCGCGGGCTTCCTGCCGCCGAAGCCGAAGCAGCGTGCGAGCGCGCTGCAGGCGCTCGTGCGGCACCCGTACGCGCTGGTGTTCTACGAAGCGCCGCACCGGATCGCGGATACCGTCGCCGCCCTCGCCGACGCGTTCGGCCCCGCGCGCCGGCTGCTGATCGCGCGCGAGCTCACCAAGCTACACGAGCAGTTGTTCCAGGGCACCCTGGCCGAAGGACAGAGCTGGCTCGGCGGCGATGCGAACCGGCAGCGCGGCGAGTTCGTGCTGGTCGTCGAGGGAGCGCCGGCCGACGGCGGCGAAGCCGACGACACCGCGCACGACGCGCTGCTCAAGCTGCTGCTGGAAGAAGTGCCGGTGAAGAGCGCGGCGAAGCTTGCGGCCGCGCTGACGGGCGCGTCGCGCAACACGCTGTATGCGCGCGCGCTGGCGCTGAAGGAAAGCTGACGCGCGAGCACGGGCGGCACCCGCCGCCCGGCACGCGGAAACGAAAAAGGGCTGCCCGAAGGCAGCCCTTTTGCATGGGCGGACGAACCGCCGCGTTACTTCGCCGAGACCGACGCCAACATTTCGTCGCGTGCCTCGCGCGCTTCCTGCGGCGACAGCCCTTCGATCTTCACGCGGCCCGTGCCGGCGTGCACGAGGCCGATCATCCTGGCAGCGGCATACGACAGGTCGAGCACGCGGCCGCGCTTGTACGGCCCGCGGTCGTTGACCTTCACGACGACCCACTTGCCGGTCGACGCGTTCGTCACCCTGATGTACGACGACAGCGGCAGCGTGCGGTGCGCGGCGGTCAGCGCATTCATGTTGAAGCGCTCGCCGTTCGCGGTGCGGCGGCCGTGGAAATCCCGGCCATACCACGATGCCCGGCCCGTCTGGCGGAAGTCGGACACATCCTTGCCGTCGATCGGCTCGGCGTCGGCCAGCGACGACTTCTTCGCGTCCTTGCTGTCGGCAGCCGGCATCGATGCCAGCGCGGAATCGAAATTCAGTGGCTGCTTGTCGTCATCCGCTTTCGCGGCCGCGGCCGTCTTGTTGACCGCGTTCTTCTGGTTGGCGCTGCCGGTGGTCTGGCTGGGTGGCACCGCACAGCCCGTCAGCGCAAAAAATAATGCGATAGTCCCGAATCGAGTCGGAAAACGAAAATTCATCGACGTGTCGCCTTCTGGTTCGGGCCGCACCGATACAACGCTGCTCAACAACGCGGATACGCGGCCCGGACGGCAAATGCGTGCACGCCCCGCTCGGATACGCGAGCAGGCGGCTAGCATGGGCGCGGCTTTCGTCTCTGCCGCAACCGTCCTGATTAGTTTTCACGTCTGGCGCAACCTGTCCCCGGCAGCCTGACCAGACCCCACATGCCGCCATCGAACATGGCTTTCACGTTCGCGCGCGTCGCGTACAGCCAACGCACAGGAACGGCGGCACAGGCCTCATCCGGCGGCGCGGCAGCAGGGCCGCAGGCGGGCGCGCAGCACCCGGCCGGACAAGACGTGAGCACCGAATGCTCGGTGCTGGATACACCGCCGGACTCCCCGGCGGTCGATGCTTGACGATGAATCCGACACCCCGTTCGACGGGGTCGAAACACCAGCGAATTGCGTGAAATTCACGCGCAATGGGGCGCATTATACATAAACCAAAAGCCTGTCTCGAAAAGCACCCCGTCCGGACCATTGATTCTCACTATGGCGGTAACAATCGGGATGCTCGGGGATTGCCCGCAGAAGCGTGTCCGACACCGCGCCGCAGGGCCGACAGGCAGCGCGCGCGACCGGTACAATCGCTCCTTTTAGCCGCCGGTGCCTCCATGAAAGTCACGCTCATTCCGGTCACGCCGTTCCAGCAGAACTGCTCGCTGCTCGTCTGCGAAAAGACCGGCCGCGCCGCCGTCGTCGATCCCGGCGGCGATCTCGAACGGATCGAACAGGAGATCGCGCGGCAGAACGTGCAGGTCGAGAAGGTGCTGCTCACGCATGGCCACGTCGATCACTGCGCGGGCGCGAAGGCGCTCGCGACGCATTACGGCGTGCCGATCGTGGGGCCGCAGGAAGACGAGCGCTTCTGGATCGAGCAACTGCCGATGCAGAGCCAGCGCTTCGGCTTCCCGGCCGCCGAGGCGTTCGAGCCGGACCACTGGCTGAACGACGGCGACACCGTGCAGTTCGGCGACGAGACGCTCGAGGTCTATCACTGCCCGGGCCACACGCCCGGCCACGTCGTGTTCTTCAGCCGCGCGCATCGCGTCGCGATCGTCGGCGACGTGCTGTTCGCCGGTTCGATCGGCCGTACCGATTTCCCGCGCGGCAACCATGCGGACCTCGTGCGTTCGATCAAGGAGAAGCTGTGGCCGCTCGGCGACGACGTCACGTTCGTGCCGGGCCACGGCCCGGTGTCGACCTTCGGCGACGAGCGCCGCACGAACCCGTTCGTGTCCGACAAGGTGTTCGGATGAACCAGACCGCCATCCCCGAAATCTACGTCAGCACCGACGTCGAGGCCGACGGCCCGATTCCCGGCCCGCACTCGATGCTGAGCTTCGCGTCAGCCGCGTACACCGAGGACAAGCAGCTGATCGCGACGTTCTCGGCGAACCTCGAGACGCTGCCCGGCGCGCAAGCCCATCCGGTGCAGGAAGCGTGGTGGAAGACGGAGCCGCAAGCGTGGGCCGCGTGCCGGCGCGACCTGCAGGCGCCGGAGGCCGCGCTGGTCGCGTACGTCGAGTGGGTCGAGGCGCTGCCCGGCAAGCCGGTGTTCGTCGCGATGCCGGCCGGCTTCGATTTCACGTTCATGTTCTGGTACATGATGCGCTTCGCCGGACGCTGCCCGTTCTCGTGGTCGGCGCTCGACATCAAGACGCTCGCGTTCGCGATGACGGGCCTGCCGTACCGCAAGGCGATCAAGCCGCGCTTTCCGAAGCACTGGTTCGACGATCATCCGCACACGCACGTCGCGCTCGACGACGCGATCGAGCAAGGTGCGCTGTTCTGCAACATGCTCGCCGACCTGCGCCGCCAGCAGGCCGCGCTCGCAGGCCTCGCGGTGGCCGACACCGACCGGTCGGAACAGGCGGGGGCAGGACAAAACCCCACGGATCCGCGCGCAAATTAGCGAATCTCGCTCAGCGGCACGCCGCCAGATTGCCTTTCCTTTCCCGGCACTCTACCATTCAGCGTGTTGTAGCTGCCGCATGGAGGCGCAGGTGACGCTCGATTCCTTTTCGCAAAAAATCCTTCGCCTGTTGCAGCTCGACGCGCGCCGTTCCGTGCAGGAAATCTCCGACCAGGTCGGCCTGTCGAGCACGCCGTGCTGGCGCCGCATCAAGGACATGGAACAGTCCGGCGTGATCCAGCGCTACACCGCGCTGCTCGATCGCGAGAAGCTCGGCCTGCACGTATGTGCGCTCGCGCACGTGCACCTGACCCGCCACAATGAAGGCGGCGTCGAGCAGTTCGAGCGCGAGATCGCGACCTGCCCGGAAGTCACCGAGTGCTACAGCACGACGGGCGAGGCGGATTACATCCTCAAGATCGTCGCGCCCGACATCAAGGCCTACGACGTCTTCCTGCACGAACGGATCTTCAAGATCCCGGCCGTGTCGCAGGTGCGCACGAGCGTCGTGCTGCGCGAAATCAAGTTCGACACGCAACTGCCGCTGTAACGCGCGGCCCGCGGTCGCGGGCGCCGCTCACGCCTGCGCGGGCAGCCCGCGCGTGAAGCCGATCCGGCGCGCGCCGAACTGGCGCTTCAGCGTATCGACATCGAGCCGGTCGGCCAGCGCCGCGTCGGTATCGCCGGCGCCGGTGTCGAGCGTCACGTCGATCTCGAGCCCCGTGCTCAGGTAGTGCAGGTTGATCGCCGCCGCGTGCAGCCCGCGCTGGGCGAGCGCGGCCTCGAGCCGCGCCGTGATCTCGTCGCGCGGCGGCAGCGCGAGCGCCGGGCGGCGCGCCGCGTCGTTCTCGGGGTCCACATGGATCAGCGCGTCGAGCACACGTGGATCGGACAGCACGCGCGCACGCGCGCTTTCCGCGATGTAGTGCCCTTCGGAAACCGAAATCATCGGGTCGACCAGGATGTGGGCGTCGACGAGCGCCGCATCGCCCATCTTGCGCGTGCGCAGGTCGTGCACGTCGCGCACGCCCGGGGTCGCCGCGAGCAGCCCGCGGATCTCGGCCGTCGCCGCGGTGTCGAGCGCGCGATCCGACAGGTCCTGCAGCGCGTCATAGCCGAAGGTCCAGCCCATGCGCGCGACCATGAAGCCGACGATCGCGGCGGCGATCGGGTCGAGCAGCCGCACGCCGGCGAGACTGCCGATGATGCCGATCGCGACGACGAGCGACGATGCGGCGTCCGAGCGCGCATGCCATGCGTTCGCGACGAGCATCGCCGAACGCACGCGCCGCGCCTCGCGCAGCATGTAGCGGAACAGCGCCTCCTTCGACACGAGCACGGTCAGCGCGACGATCAACGCGGAAAAATGGACAGCCGGGATATTTTCGAGATTCACGAGACGGTTGCCGGCGCGCCAAAGCATGCCGATGCCGACCGCGATCAGGATCGCGCCGAGAAACAGCGACGCGACGGTCTCGTAGCGGCTGTGTCCGTAATTGTGATCGGCATCCGGCGATGCACCACTATGGCGATTCGCAACCAGTACGACAAAATCCGAGATCAAATCGGAAATCGAATGGATACCATCGGCAATCAATGCCTGCGAATGCGCAACCACGCCGACGACGATCTGAAACGTAGCAAGCACCACATTCAACACGATACTGACGAGGGTGCTCTTGCGCGCGACCGCGTGCTTATCCGCGCTTTGCGCGTCGTCGGAAAACGTGGACATGAAATACGAGATATCGGTTGGGATACGGAATTCTACCAAACGATGCCCGTACGGCATTCCGATAACCCAAAATTTTCCATTTAAATCAACCGCTTATGCGAACGGGTCGCATTTTCATTCACGCACCGTTTCTGACATTTTCATGACAAGACGCATACATGCCGATGCCACAATGCAAAAAGCCGCGCTCCTGGAAGGACACGCGGCTCTTCTTGAGACGACGACTTAAACAGTTGTTTAAATCGCAAACTGTTCGCGGTTCTTGCCGGCGATCCAGCGCGGCGGCTTGCCGCGGCCCGACCACGTCGCGCCCGTTTCCGGATCGCGATACTTGGCTGCCACGCCTGCGCGCGGGCGACCGACCTTGCCTGCCTTCGCGCGGCTGAGGCCGAGATCCGCGAGCGAAAAGCCGTAGTCGGCGATTTTCTGCTTCACGTCATTCAGCACTTCGGCGTATTCGCGCGACTTCGCTTCTTCGATTTGCTTCTCCAGCTTCTCCCGCTGGGCCAGCAGGTCCTTGTAAGAAGACATAGTTTCCCTTTCTATATGATCAATGGCACCGGTCTGCAGCCGGCTCACCATTCATGAAATATTTGTGCCTCGGATTTTGAAGGCAGAGATTAGCACAAAAAAGATTTGATAGAAGCAGGATTCATGAAAATCCCGAGACCAATTGTAATTCACGCATGTCATTTTGACCGGCCGCGGCCTTTTCTCAAATTTTTACGCACTTGCATAGAGATTAGGACATTACCGATCCGGTAATAGGCCTATCAGCATACGCAATTACCCTGCATACAGAAAATAGAAGCTTTCATCAGGTGACAAGTTTGCAAAATTCATACGGCGTGAGCCGCTAAACAGACAAAGCCGTATTCGCGGCGTTACGCCACATCCCGCGCGCAGGACATCAACCGTTCGCGCAGCGCGCCGGCGTCGCCCGGCACCGGGTCGAACGGCGTGCGCACGCGGCGGCCGTCGCAGCGCCAGTCGGCGCCGTGGCGGTCGACGCCGAGCAGGTCGAGCCCGTCGCGGCGCGCATCGCTCGAGTCGTACGCGTCCCACAACGCCCGTTCGTCGTCGAACCCGAGCGGCGGCAGCGCATCGAGGCCCGAGCCGTTCACCCAGCCCATTCGGCCGAACCCGCCGATATAGCGCAGCCGCTCGATGTCGAGTACCCAGAACGTGAAATCGCCCAGCGCGAGATAGCGCGCGGCGTCGGGCTCGTAGCGCGTGTAGCGCGCGGCGACATGCGGATCATCGCCGAGCGGCACGAAGCGGCCGAGTAGCGTCGCGCGCTCGGCGTTCAGCACGTCGCCGCCCGGCGCGTCGACGACGAGGAAGCCCGCGCGTGGATCGGCCGCGAGGTTGCGCGTGTGCTCGGCGAGGCCGCTCACGAGAATCACGGGCCGATGATTCGCATCGGGTGCGAACGGCACGACCGTCGGATAAGGAAAGCCTTGCGGGTCGCGCGCGTGGGTCGCGAGCGTGCCGAGCGCGCAGCGGTGCAGCAGGTGCAGGGCAAGGACGGGATCGATGTTCACGGTGACTCCTGCGTTTGGAAGGCCTGGGCGGCAACGGTGGCGAAGACGCGCCGCACTGGAACGCGTCGGACACGCCGCCTGCGCACCGATGTTACCCGCGGCGGCGGCCCGCCGGGTATCGGCCGAACGGCTGAGGCAACCCGCGCAAGCGGCGTGCGAGACGATCGCGATGGGCCTGACGGCCAGCGCGCCGGCAAGACCGTAAGCGGTTCGATAGAATCGGACGAATCCGACGGGCGCGACGCGCCCGCGCATTGTCCATTCAAGAGCGTTCCGTGTCCGAAACTTCCTCCCGATCCTCGTCCGACTTCGCCGCACCGCCCGACGCGCATCGCGTGCTGGCCTTGCCGGTCCGCCAGCGCGCACGCACGGCCACGATGGCGCTGTTCTTCATCGCCGGCATGATGTACGCGTCGTGGGGCGTGCACGTGCCGACCGTGCGCGACAAGTTCGCGTTGAGCCCCGGGCTGCTGTCGATCGCGCTGTTCGCGGTCGCGGGCGGCTCGATCGCCGCGATGCTGACGATCGCGCGCTGGATCGCGCGCGTCGGCTCGCGCACCGCGTGCCTCGCGGGCGGGCTCGTGATGTCCGCCTGCGCGGCGCTGATCCTCGTCGTCCCGGATTACTGGATGCTGCTCGTCGTGCTCGCGCTGTTCGGCTTCTCGATGGCCACGCTCGACGTCGCGATGAACGCCGAGGCGAGCGCGGTCGAGATCGCGCTCGGCAAGCCGATCATGTCGTCGCTGCACGGGATGTTCAGCATCGGCGGGATGTCGGGGGCGGCGGCCGGCGGCGCGCTGCTGTCGGCCGGCATGGCGCCGGCCGTGCATCTCGCGCTCGCGGCGGCCGTCAGCGCGGCGGTGCTGCTCGCCGCGACCCCGTCCGTGCTGCCGCACGTCCCGCATCACGAACACGCGCACGGCGGCGGCAATCGCTGGCGCTCGCCCGCGCTGTGGATGCTCGGCGGCATCGCGCTGATCGCGCTGATCGCCGAAGGTGCGATGTACGACTGGGCGACGGTCTATATGCGCGACGTCGTCGCGGCGAGCCCCGCGCTCGCGAGCGCCGCCTATGCGGCGTTCTCCGGCGGGATGGCGATCGCGCGTTTCGCCGGCGACGCGGTGCGTGCGCGTTTCGGCGCGCCGCAGCTCGTGTTCGCGAGCGCGTCGCTCGCGTGCGCCGGGATGATCGGCGCACTGCTGTTGCCGAACCCGATCGCCGTGCTGACGGGCTTCACGCTGATGGGCCTCGGCCTCGCGAACATGATGCCCGTGCTGTTCGCCGCCGCCGCGCGCGTGAAAGGCATCCACGCGGCCGAAGGCCTCGCGCACGTGGCCGGGCTCGCGTATTTCGGACTGCTGTTCGGTCCGGTCGTGATCGGCGCGGTCGCGCAGACCGCGAACCTGACCGTCGGCCTGTCGGTCGTCGCGCTGTGCGCGGCGCTCGTCGCGGCCGTCGCGCCGAAGGTCCTCGCACACCTGAAGATCTGACCGCGCGGCGGGCACGCCGCCCGCCGCGCGGCCGCCAAAAAGAAAGCGCGCCTGCGTTGCCGCAGGCGCGCTTTCACCCCTACTGTCGACCGCTTTTCAGCTTACATCTTCACTTCGTCGAGCAGCGTCTTCTTGCCGCTCTTGTAGTTGTACAGCGAGATCACGCCGTGCTGCAGGTCGCCCTTCGAGTCGAAGGTCGTCGTGCCGATCACGCCGGTGTAGTTCGTCGCCGGCATCGCCGACAGGATCTTCGCCGGATCCGTGGAGTTCGAGCGCTTCATCGCGTCGACCACGATGTACACCGCGTCATACGTGAACGGTGCGTAGATCTGGATCGGCTGGCCGAAGCGCTTCTCGTACTTCGCCTTGAACGCGCCGCCGCCCGGCATCTTCTCGAGCGATGCACCGGCTTCCGAGCACACGATGTTGTCGGTCGCGTCGCCGGCCAGGTCGGCCAGCTTCTCCGTGCACACGCCGTCGCCCGCGAAGATCTTCGCGCGCAGGCCGAGCTGCTTCGCCTGTTTCGCGAACGGGCCGCCGGTGGCGTCCATGCCGCCGTACATGATCGCGTCCGGATTCTCGCCCTTGATCTTGGTCAGAATCGCGCGGAAGTCGACCGCCTTGTCGTTGGTCGCATCGTGCGACAGCACCTTCAGGCCGAGCGCCTTCGCCTTCTTCTCGAATTCGTTCGCGAGACCCTGGCCGTATGCGGTCGAATCGTCGACCACCGCGACGCTCTTGATACCCTTCGAATGCGCGTAGTTCGCGAGTGCCGGGCCCTGCTGCGCATCGGTCGCCACCACGCGATACGTGGTCTTGAAGCCTTGCTGCGTGTAAGCCGGGTTGGTCGCCGACGGCGAGATCTGCACGATGCCCGCATCGCTGTAGATCTTCGACGCCGGGATCGACGTGCCCGAGTTCAGGTGGCCGATGACGGCGACGACCTTGTCGTCGACGAGCTTCTGCGCGACCTGCGTGGCCTGGCGCGGGTCGGCCGCGTCATCCTGCGCATCGAGTTGCAGCGTGATTTTCTGGCCGCCGATCGTGAGACCCTTGGCATTGATCTCCTCGACTGCGAGACGCGCACCGTTTTCGTTGTCCTTGCCCAGGTGTGCAATGCCGCCCGTCAACGGCGCGACGTGGCCGATCTTGACGACTTGATCGGCGGCTGCGTTGCCTGCAGCTGCAGCGCACAGCATCGCAGCTGCGGTGATCGGCAACAGCTTTTGCATCTTGATATTCATGTAAGTCTCCAGTTTCGGTCCCAATAAACGCCATCGCCCGGTGCCCCGCTGCCATCCCTGTGTTTGCATCACTGGACGATTCGCCGGTTGCATCGTTCATGCACTTGGCCTCAAGCACGTGGGAAGCAGCCGCTTTTAGCAGCCGCCCACCCGTACTTGCGCGCAAGTGTAGGTGATCAAATTAATTTGTGGGACTTTTTTAGGGTAGTGGTAACACTACCGATACGGGCGCTTTGGAATGACTGCTCGAATATCGCCGCAAGCCCCGCCGGATAAGGGTTTCCGCTAATTCCGGACGGCCGGGTGAAAGGTTGATTTAAAGCATTCCCGCGTCATTTCGATTCGGTATTCTGTGCGCGGCATCATTGAATGAAACGCGCGTGACAACACGCGCGTTTCGGGTTTCGATACGAACTGGTCAGGTGGCCGTTACACGCCATTCGGCGTCGAGCGCGTCGACGAGTCGTGACGTCGTCAGCGCGGCGTCGCGCCGCCGCGCGAGCGGCGCGCCCTGACCGGCCCACAGCGACAGGTAGTCGCCGTCGTTCGCGCGCGCGGCGGCCTGGCGCAGCGGCTGGGTCAGCGCGTTCTGCACCGGATACGGCGCGGCATCGGCCACGCGTTCGCCGAGCCGCGTCATCAGCGTATTGCGCAATCCGCGCGCATGGCGGCCGGTGATCGCGCGCGTGACCTGCGTCGACGTATCGGCGCTCGCGAGCAGCCGCGCTTTCCAGTCCGCCGCGATCGCGCTTTCCGCGCATGTCAGGAACGCGGTGCCGAGCTGCGCGCCCTGCGCGCCGAGTGCGAGCGCGGCCGCGATCCCGCGGCCGTCCATGATGCCGCCCGCGGCGAGCACGGGCAGGCCGGTCGCATCGACGAGCTGCGGCACCAGCGCGAGCGTGCCGATCAGCGCGTCGTCGGCCGAGCCGATGAAGGTGCCGCGATGGCCGCCGGCTTCGGCGCCCTGCGCGGACAGCGCATCGGCGCCGGCCGCCTGCCACGCGAGCCCTTCGGCGACGTGCGTCGCGGTACCGATGACATAGGTGCCGGCGGCCTTCAGGCGCGCGACGTCGGCTGCGTCGAGCACGCCGAACGTGAAACTCGCGACCGGCACGCGCAGCGCGACGAGCGCGTCGAACTGCGCGCGGAAGTCGGGCGCGTAGCGTGCGGGCACGGTGCCGGGCGGCAGCCCGAGCGTCGCGTTCAACGGATCGATCGCGGCAAGCGCGCGTGCGACGGTCGCCGCGTCGGGCGCGGCCTCGGGCAACACGAACAGGTTCACGGCGAACGGACGCGCGGTCGCCGCGCGGATCGCGGCGACTTCGGTCGCGAGACGGTCCGGCTCGAACGCGCCGGCGCCGAGGCTGCCAAGCGCGCCGGCATTGGATGCGGCCGCGACCATCGCGGCCGTGGTCGCACCGACCATCGGTGCCTGCACGAGCGGCAGGCGCAGGCCGAAGCGTTCGGAAAACGGGGTGGAAAATACACGGGCTGGCATGGCGAATCCTTCGATGACGATACGCGAAAGCGCTTTGTAAAAGCCGACACATCGACTCTATCGAAGCCGCTCACCGCCGAAAAATGAATAATCGAGATCAAAACGATCGCTGCGCGAGAAGCGGGTTCGGGGCGCGGATTCGACACGCGCGCACACCCGGCAGGCGCGCCGCCTGCGCGCGCTGCAGCGCCAGAGGATTGATGGCACACTAGGCCGCCCCTTTTTCCATCCGCGGCGCGCGGCTCGCGCGCCCGTTCGCCAGGAGTTCAAACGTGACTGCCCAATGGATCGACATCCCGACCGGTAACGACAGCTTCGGCGGCTATCTCGCGCTGCCCAAGCGCGGCAAGGGCCCCGCCGTCATCATCATCCAGGAGATCTTCGGCGTGAACGCGCACATCCGCGCGGTCGCCGACCAGTACGCGGCCGACGGCTTCGTCGCGCTCGCGCCGGACGTGTTCTGGCGCACGCAGCCGCGCGTCGAGCTGACCTACGAAGGCGCCGATCGCGACAAGGGCATCGAGCTGATGAAGAAGACCGACGTCGGCCTCGCGGTCGCGGACATCGGCGCGGCCGCCGACGCGCTGCGCGCGCGCCCCGAAGTCGCCGGCAAGGTCGCCGGGATCGGCTACTGCTTCGGCGGCCAGCTCGCGTACCGCGCGGCCGCTGCTGCCAAGGTCGATGCGGCGGTCGCCTATTACGGCGGCGGCATCCAGAACGCGCTCGACCTCGCCGGCAAGATCACGCAGCCGATCCTGTTCCACTACGCGGAGAACGACCACGGGATCCCGCTCGACGCCGTCGAGCAGGTGAAGGCCGCATTCGCGGGCCGCCACAACGCGTCGTTCCACCTGTACCCGGGCGCCGAGCACGGCTTCAACTGCACCGACCGCGCGTCATACAACCAGCGCGCATCGGCGCTCGCGCACGGCCGCACGCTGACGTTCCTCGCCGAGCACCTGTAACGGCAGCGGGCAGCGGGCCCGGCGCGCCGGGCCCGCGTTATCCTCCTTTCATCGCCACAGGTCACAACGGGGGTGACTGCGATGCACTCGGACTATCTCGCGCATGACGCGATCGGCCTCGCCGCACTCGTGCGCGAGCGCAAGGCGAGCCCGCGCGAACTGCTCGACGCCGCGATCGGCCAGGCCGAAGCGGTGAACGTCGCGATCAACGCGGTCGTGCTGCAGGACTACGACGCCGCGCGCAAGCGGACGGAGGCGGCACGCGATACCGGCACCGACGCGCCCTTCGCGGGCGTCCCGTATCTCGTCAAGGATCTCGGCGCGGCGGTCGCCGGGCTGCCGCTATCGATGGGCAGCCGCCACTATCGCTACTTCATCCCCGCCGACGACTCACCGGTGATCGCGCGCAGCCGCGCGGCGGGGCTCAACGTGTTCGGCAAGACCAACACGTCGGAAATCGGCCAGATGCCGTACACCGAACCCGAACTGTTCGGCGCGTGCCGCAATCCGTGGAACCTCGATCACACGCCCGGCGGCTCGAGCGGCGGTGCGGCCGCCGCCGTCGCGGCCGGCATCGTGCCGCTCGCGCACGCGTCCGACGGCGGCGGCTCGATCCGGATTCCGGCGTCGTGTTGCGGGCTGTTCGGCCTGAAGCCGAGCCGCAATCCGGTGCTGGTCGACCTGCCGTCGAACGGCGAGCTGGTCGTCCAGCATGCGGTTTCGCGCAGCGTGCGCGACAGCGCGCTGCTGCTCGACGTGACGACCGGCCAGACGCTGCCGCCCGGCGCGCCCGGCACCTTTCTGGGCGAGCTCGACACGCCGCCCGGCCCGCTGCGGATCGGCCTCGTCGTCGAGCCGATGCTCGCGCCGGCGCTGGCCGACGACACGCGCGCAGCGCTGGACGATGCGGCCGCGCTCGTCGAATCGCTCGGCCATCACGTCGAACCGGCGACGCTGCACATCGACTACGCGCGCGCGGCCGAAACCTTTCTCACGCTGTGGGCGACGATCGCCGAGGAGATGGTGCTCGGCGCGCGCACGCTGACCGGGCGCACGCCGAAGCGCGCGGAGTTCGAGCCGGCGACGTGGGCGATGGCCGTCGTCGGCAGGCGCGTCGCCCGCGCGCGCCTGCCGGACGTGCTCGAATGGCAGCGCCAGCTCACCGTGCAGGTCGCGGGCCTCGTGTCGCGCTACGACGCGATCCTGTGCGCGACGCTCGCGGGGCCGCCGGTCAAGATCGGCGAGCTGCAGCCGACGCCGCTCGAAACCGCGCAGATGAAGCTGCTCGGCGCGCTGCCGGTGAAGCCGCTGCTGCGCGAAATGCTCGCGAAGTCCTCGGAGAAGGCGTTCGCGTGGGCCGGCTGCACCGAGCTGTTCAACCTGACGGGCCAGCCGGCGATGTCGGTGCCGCTCTGGTGGAACGCGCGCGGGCTGCCGATCGGCGTGCAATTCGTCGCGCGCCACGCCGACGATGCATTGCTGCTGAAACTCGCGCGTCAGCTCGAACAGGCGCGGCCGTGGTTCGACCGGCGCCCGCCGCTGATGCAGGCGCAGCGCTGACGCCGGCGCCCTCGGCCGGCCGCGAAAAAAAGCCCCGCCGGTTTTGCCGGCGAGGCTTTGACGCATGCAACCGCGTGATGACGCTTACATGGAGAGCCGTTCGCAGATCGTCCGCGTCGCGGTCGCCGCGTTCAGCGTGTAGAAGTGCAGACCCGGCACGCCCGCGTCGATCAGACGCTGGCACAGGCTCGTGACGACGTCCGCGCCGAACGCACGGATCGCGTCGCGATCGTCGCCGAAGCTTTCGAGCCGGCGCGCGACCCAGCGCGGCACTTCCGCGCCGCACATTTCCGAGAAGCGCATCAGCTGCGAGAAGTTCGTGATCGGCATGATGCCCGGCACGATCGGCACGTCCACACCCAGCTTGCGCGCATCGTCGACGAAGCGGAAATACGCGTCGGCGTTGAAGAAGTACTGCGTGATCGCGGAATTCGCGCCGGCTTTCACCTTGCGCGCGAAGTTCTCGAGATCCGCTTTCGGCGAACGCGATTGCGGATGGTATTCCGGATAGCCGGCGACTTCGATGTGGAACCAGTCGCCATGCTCGGCGCGGATGAAGCTGACGAGCTCGGACGCATAGCGCAGCTCGCCAACCGAGCCCATCCCCGACGGCAGGTCGCCGCGCAGCGCGACGATATGCCGGATGCCGTGCGAGCGGTACTGGTCGAGGATCGCGCGCAGGTTGTCGCGCGACGAGCCGATGCACGACAGGTGCGGCGCGGCCTCGAGGCCGTCCTTCTGCATGTCGAGCACGGTGTCGAGCGTGCCTTGCTGCGTCGAGCCGCCGGCGCCGAACGTCACGGAGACGAATTTCGGCTTCAGCGGCAGCAACTGCGCACGCGTCGCGCGCAGCTTCTCGACGCCGTCCGCCGTCTTGGGCGGGAAGAATTCAAACGAGAGTTCGATCGGTTTCATGATTCGCAAGAGTGGGCCCGGCCGTCAGCCGATGTCGCGCTGCCCGAAGATCAGCGCGGACAACAGCCACGACACGATGCTGTACAGGATCGAACCGAAGAACGCGGACCAGAAACCCGACACCTCGAAACCCTTCAGCAGCGACGACGCGAACCAGAAGCACAGCGCGTTCACGACGAGGATGAACACCCCGAGCGTGACGATCGTGACCGGCAGCGTCAGCAGGATCAGCACCGGGCGGATCACCGTGTTGATCAGGCCGAGCACGACCGCGATGATCAGCGCGGTGCCGAAGCTCTTGATGTGGATCGACGGCACGAGGTACGTGATGATCAGCAGCGCGAGGGCGTTGATGACCCAGGTGAGGATGACGCTCATGGAGGGCTCCGGTTCGGTTGTCGATCTGTACGGTCAATGCTCGGTTACCGCCGCCGGCCGCCCCGCGTGCCCGCGGGCACGGCGCGACGGCCGGCGATCCGGCACCGTGCCGCCGACCCGCGCACGCCCGATGCGGGGCGCGCGCGGCACGGCGGCGGCGGCGCATCAGTAGCGGTAGTGGTTCGGCTTGAACGGGCCGTCCTTCTGCACGCCGATGTACGAAGCCTGCTCGTCCGACAGCACGGACAGGTTCGCGCCGATGCGCGCGAGGTGCAGGCGCGCGACCTTTTCATCGAGATGCTTCGGCAGCACGTACACCTTGTTCTCGTACTCGCCGCCGCGCACGAACAGCTCGATCTGCGCGAGCGTCTGGTTCGCGAACGAGTTCGACATCACGAACGACGGGTGGCCGGTCGCGCAGCCGAGGTTCACGAGGCGGCCTTCGGCCAGCAGGATCACGCGCTTGCCGTCCGGGAAGATGATGTGGTCGACCTGCGGCTTGATGTTTTCCCACTGGTACTGGCGGGTCGACGCGACGTCGATTTCCGAGTCGAAGTGGCCGATGTTGCAGACGATCGCGTTGTGGCGCATCGCCTTCATGTGATCGTGGTTGATCACGTGGTAGTTGCCGGTCGCCGTCACGAAGATGTCGGCCTTGTCGGCCGCGTATTCCATCGTCACGACGCGGTAGCCTTCCATCGCCGCCTGCAGCGCGCAGATCGGATCGATTTCGGTGACCCACACGGTCGCGCCGAGGCCGCGCAGCGATTGCGCGCAGCCCTTGCCCACGTCGCCGTAGCCCGCGACGACCGCGACCTTGCCCGCGATCATCACGTCGGTCGCGCGCTTGATGCCGTCGACGAGCGACTCGCGGCAGCCGTACAGGTTGTCGAACTTCGACTTCGTGACCGAGTCGTTGACGTTGAATGCCGGGAACGGCAGGCGGCCGTCCTTTTCCATCTGGTACAGGCGGTGCACGCCGGTCGTGGTTTCTTCGGTCACGCCCTTGATGTGCGCGAGGCGCGTCGAGTACCAGGTCGGATCGGCGTCGAGGTGCTTCGCGATCGACTTGTACAGCGCGACTTCTTCCTCGTTGGTCGGCTTCGCGATCACCGAACGGTCCTTCTCGGCCTTCGAGCCGAGGATCAGCAGCAGCGTTGCGTCGCCGCCGTCGTCCAGGATCATGTTCGCGAATTCGCCGTTCGGCCATTCGAAGATGCGGTGCGAGAACTCCCAGTATTCGTCGAGCGACTCGCCCTTGAACGCGAACACCGGCGTGCCGGCTTCGACGATCGCGGCAGCGGCGTGGTCCTGCGTCGAGAAGATGTTGCACGACGCCCAGCGAACATCGGCGCCGAGCGCCTTCAGCGTCTCGATCAGCACGCCGGTCTGGATCGTCATGTGCAGCGAACCCGCGATGCGCGCGCCCTTCAGCGGCTGCTGCGCCTTGTATTCGTCGCGGATCTGCACGAGGCCCGGCATTTCGGTCTCGGCGATGTTCAGTTCCTTGCGGCCCCAGCCGGCAAGCGCCATGTCGGCGACGATGTAATCCTTGGAAGCCTGGGAATCAATAATGGCGTTCATCACGCCCTCCTTTCTAAAAAAGTTCTAGAAATTGGTGACGTGAGCGCCGTTCAGGAAGCGGGGCCGGCGCGAATCTCGCCGCACGGCTGCTTGGTGAAGCTTTCCGAGCCTGGCGGACGCAGGATGGTCCGTCGCAACGCTCCTCGGAAAACGGGAGGGATTGTAGCAAATCGGCGCGGGAAATGCGCGCCGCGTCGGCGCGCGTGGCCGCAATGAAAGGGTCAGTTCTCCGCGCCGACCCACGCCTGTTCGCGCAATCGCGCGCGCAGGCGCGCGACGGCCTGGCTGTGCAGCTGGCACACGCGCGACTCGCTGACCTCGAGCACCGCGCCGATCTCGCGCAGGTTCAGCCCGCGCTCGTAGTACAGCGACATCAGCAGCTTTTCGCGCTCGGGCAGCCGGTCGATCGCGTCGACGAGCGCCTCGCGCAGGTGGTCGTCCAGCAGCGACGACAGCGGATCGGCGTGATCGACGCGATAGCGGTCGAGGAACGGCTCGTCGTCGGCCGCGCGGTCGAAATCCTCGTAGTAGATGAGCTGGCTGCCGTGCAGATCCTGCAGCATCCCCTGGTATTCGTCGAGCGGCATCTTCAGGTGCTGCGCGATCTCGGTCTCGTTCGCCGAGCGGCCGAGCTGCTGCTCGACCTGGTGCACCGCGTACTCGACCTCGCGCGACGTCTTGCGCAGGCTGCGCGGCAGCCAGTCGTTGCTGCGCAGCTCGTCGAGCATCGCACCGCGGATGCGCTGGGTCGCGTAGGTCTCGAACTGCGCGCCCTGGTCTTCCTTGTAGCGGCCGGCCGCGTCCATCAGGCCGATCATGCCGGCCTGGATCAGGTCGTCGAGATCGACGCTCGCCGGCATCTTCGCGACGAGCTGCAGCCCCAGGCGCCGCACGAGCGGCGCGTATTGCGCGAGCACGTCGGCCTGGGTCATCTTTCCTTGAGCGTTGTACATCATGGCTCTCTCCTTCCGGTGGCGCTCACGCGGCGTGCGCCGCACCCGCCTCGTACGACGGCTTGCCGCCCGCATGCACGGCGCGGCCGGCGCCCAGCCCGGGGCGCATCGGCCAGTACAGCAGGTCGGCGGCAATCTGCCGGTAATCGCGCGCGGCAGCCGACGACGGGAACGCGTCGACCGCGGTACGCATCAGGTCGCGCGCATGCTCGACGAGCGGATCGGCGCTCACGCAGCCGGCGTCGGCGATCGACACCGTCAGGTAGCGGCTCGCGACGCCCGCGAGGTTGTCGAATGCGGTCCTGGCGTCGGCGTGGCTGCCGACGTGATTGGTCAGCACGCGGAACTGCGCGACCGCGTGCGCGAAATGCAGGCGCTTCATGCACGCATACGCCTCGGTGATCGCCTGCGCGGCGACCCGCGTGACGATCAGCACGTCGTGCGCCTCGCGCGCGAGCGCGGAGAACGCACCGTCGGCACCGAGCTGCGCATCGACCAGCACGATGTCGGCCTGGCCGTCGATGAAGTCGCTCAGTTGCGTGTCGCTGTAGCCGTCGCGGGCCAGCCGCGCGGCCGCGCACAGCCCGAACCCGGCGGCGACGCGCGTGCGCTCGCCGTCGCGCAGCCAGGCGCCCGCGAGCGTCGCCGCGGCCGAATCCACGTCGGCGCGCTCGTCGACGACGAGCACGTCCTTGCCGAGCGCGGCCAGCGCGGCCGCGACGTTCACGACGGTAGACGTGCAGCCGACACTCGCCGGCCCGCCCGTCACCGCGACGATGCGCGACGCGCGTCCGGCCAGCAGGCGCCGCAGCCCCTCGGCCTGGTCGATGATCCGTTTATCCAAATCGCACCTCGTGCAGCTCGGCGGTGGAACGTGCGGTCAATGCGGAAAGCAGCGTCGGCATGTCCTCGTCCTGCGGCACGAACGGCGAGCCGTCGCGCGGCACGCAGAACGCGCTTTTCAGCAGGAATTTGGTCGACGCGACGTACAGGTTCTCCGGCACCTTCTGGCCGGTCGACACGTAGTGGACCGGCAGCTTGTAGCGGATCACCGTGTCGAGCACGCCGCCGAGGTGGGTCGCCTCGTCGAGCTTGGTCAGGATGCAGCCGGCGAGATCCGGGGTCGGCCCGTGCGAATGCTCGCCCGCGCCGCGGTACGCCTGGACGACCTCGTTGAGCGTGTCGCCGTGGCTCGTCGCGTTGAGCAGCAACAGGCGCTGCACCGGCGCGTTCGCGCCGTGCAGCATCGCGATCTGGTCCGACAGCGCGCGGTCGCGCTGGCTCATGCCGATCGTGTCGATCAGCACGATGTGCTTGTTGCGCAGCTCGGACAGCGCGAGCTCGAGATCGCCCGCATCCTTCACCGCGTGCACCGGCACGCCGAGGATCTTGCCGAAGATGCGCAGCTGCTCGTGGCCGCCGATCCGGTAACTGTCGGTGGTCAGCAGCGCGACCTTGCTCGCGCCGAAGCGCATCACGCAGCGCGCGGCAAGCTTCGCGGTGGTGGTCGTCTTGCCGACGCCGGTCGGCCCCATCAGCGCGAACACGCCGCCGCGCTCCATCAGCGCGTCCTCGCTCTCGAGCACCGGCAGGTTCGCAGCGAGCACCGACTGCGCCCATTCGGCGGCCTGCTCGAAGGTCTGCGCACCGTCGCCGCTCGGCAGGTTGTCGACCAGCATGCGCACCAGCTGCGCGGAGAAGCCGGCCGAGAACAGGTGCTTGGTCAGCGCGCCGTGCACCGGGCTGCGGCGCTGGCGATCGTGCCACATCAGGCTGTCGAACTGCTCTTCCATCATCCCGCGCATCGCGCCGAGCTCGTGCATCACCGTGTCGTTGACGATGCTCTCGATGCGCGCCTTCACCGCGTCGGCCACCGCGGCGGCCGCGTCGGCAGATGGGCGCGTGCGTTCGGCCGGCTTCGCGGCGCTCGTTTCGCTGGGGCGGGCCGCGGCGGCCGCGGACGGCATCCTGCGTTCGGCGTCGCGCACGATGTCACGCGCCCAGCCGGCCGGCGTTGCGGGTGCGGCGTCCTGCTGCGGACGGGCCGGCGCTTGCGGTGCGGCCGGTGCCGCCTGCGCGCGGGCGATCAGCGCTTCGCGCTGCTGCGTCAGGCGCTTCGCGTGCTCGACGAGCCACGGCGCGGGTTCGGACGATGCCGCCGACGTGCCGGCGGCGGGCGCCGGCGCGGCCGGCGACGGCGATACCGCGTCCGTCGCGTGCGCGTCGGCGAAGGCGGCCGGTTCCGCAGCCGGCTCCGTCGCTTCGGCGCTCGCGCCGAACACCGACGAGAACACGTCCGGGAGCCCGCCATCGCCTGCCGCATACGGATTGACGGCCGGGCGCGCGAGCGCGGCACCCGGGCGCGACACGATGCCCGGGACGGCTGCGGCCGGCACGGATTCCGGCGCGCGCGGCCTGCGCGCTCGGGCGGCGGCCGGCGGCGTGACCGCGGCGAGATCCGAGTCGGCGAGCGCGACGATTTCGACGCTGCCGTCATCGAGCGTGCGGTTCGACAGCACGACGGCGTCGGCGCCCAGTGCCTCGCGCACGAGGCGCAGCGCGTCGCGGCTGGTCGCGCCGGTGAATTTGCGAATGTTCAAGCGGAACCCCCGATGACGTTAACGACTTTGATCGTGCGCGTGTCCGGCACTTCGGCATACGACAGCACTTTCAGTTGCGGCAGGCTGCGGCGCAGGAAACGCGCGAGCATCGCGCGCAGCGCGTGCTGCACGAGCAGCACGGGCGGCAGCCCCAGATTCTGTTGACGCAGCATCGCCTGTTGCGTGCCGGTCAGAAGGTTGTGCGCGAGGCCGGGTTCGAGGCCCGGGTTCGCGCCGGTGGCGAGCGCCTGCGACAGCACGCGCTCGAGATTCGAATCGAGGCCCATCACCTGCATCTCGCCCGCGCCCGGATACCACTGCTGCGTGATCGCGCGGCCGAGCGACAGCCGCACCGCGGCGGTGAGCTCGTACGCGTCGCCGCGGCCCGCGTGTTCGGACACGGCCTCGAGGATCGTGCGCATGTCACGGATCGGCACGCCTTCCTCGAGCAGGTTCTGCAGCACTTTCTGCAGCGTCGTCAGCGAGATCGTCTTCGGCACGAGGTCCTCGACGAGCGACGGCGCATCCTTGCCGGTGCGCTCGACGAGCGCCTGCACTTCCTGGCGGCCGAGCAGTTCGGCCGCGTGCTGCACGACCAGATGGTTCAGGTGCGTCGCGACGACCGTGCTCGCATCGACCACCGTGTAGCCGTACACCTGCGCCTGCTCGCGCATCGCGACGTCGATCCACACGGCCGGCAGCCCGAACGCCGGATCCTGCGTCGTGACGCCCGGCAGCGCGGCCGTCACCTGGCCCGGGTTGATCGCGAGCCACTGGCCCGGGAACACTTCGCCCGCGCCGATCTCGACGCCCTTCAGCGCGATCCGGTATGCATTCGGTCGCAGCTCGAGGTTGTCGCGGATGTGGATCACCGGCGGCAGGAAGCCGATTTCCTGCGCGAATTTCTTGCGGATGCTCTTGATGCGCTTGAGCAGCTCGCCGTCGCTGTTCTTGTCGACGAGCGGAATCAGCCGGTAGCCGACTTCGAGGCCGAGCGGATCGATCAGCTGCACGTCGTCCCAGGTCGCCTCGTGGCTGTCGCCCGGCAGCGCGGCGGGCGGTGCGATATCGGTCACGTCGCCGGCCGCCACGCGGGCCGCCGCGCGGCGGGTCTGCGTGCGGGCCAGCCAGATCGCGCCGCCGCCGAGCGCGAGGAACGCGAAGTGCGGCATGCCCGGGATCAGCCCCATCAGCACGATGATCGCGCCGGTGATGGTCAGCACGCGCGGGTTGGTGAACAGCTGGCCGGTGATCTGCGTGCCGATGTCCTCGTCGGTCGCGACGCGCGACACGATCACGCCGGCCGCCGTCGAGATCACGAGCGACGGAATCTGCGCGACGAGGCCGTCGCCGATCGTCAGCAGCGTGTAGTTGGTGCCGGCCGCGGCGAACGACATGTCGTGCTGGACCATCCCGACGATCAGCCCGCCGATCACGTTGATCGCCATGATGATCAGGCCCGCGATCGCGTCGCCGCGCACGAACTTCGACGCGCCGTCCATCGACCCGTAGAACTCGGCTTCCTGCGACACGGCGAGGCGGCGCTTGCGTGCCTGCTCTTCGTTGATGAGGCCCGCGTTCAGGTCGGCGTCGATCGCCATCTGCTTGCCGGGCATCGCGTCGAGCGTGAAGCGCGCGGACACTTCGGCGATCCGCCCCGCGCCCTTCGTGATCACCATGAAGTTGATGATCATCAGGATCACGAACACGATGATGCCGACCGCGAAGTTGCCGCCGACGAGGAAGTGGCCGAACGCCTCGATCACCTGGCCGGCAGCGTCCGGCCCCGTATGGCCCTCGAGCAGCACGACGCGCGTCGACGCGACGTTCAGCGACAGCCGCAACAGCGTCGAGAACAGCAGCACGCTCGGGAACGCCGCGAAGTCGAGCGGCTTCATCGTGTACATGCTGACGAGCAGCACCATCACCGACAGCGCGATGTTGAACGTGAACAGCAGATCCAGCAGCAGCGGCGGCAGCGGCAGGATCATCATCCCCAGGATCATGCAGATGAGGATCGGACCCGCGAGCGCGCGCAGGTTGGTGCCCGCGAACGGGTTCGGGCGTTTGGCGAACAGGCCGGTGATCGGGGTGCTCATGCTGCGTTCCCTTGCTTGCCGAGCGTGTCTTCGACTTCTTCACGCTCGTCGTCGGCCGATACCGACAACCCCTTGTCGAGTTCGGCCGGCACGTCGAGATCGACCGGCGCGGCCGGGAAGGCGCCGCCTTCCGAGCGGAAGCGCCGCAGCTGGTAGACCCATGCGAGCACCTCGGCGACGGCCGAGTACAGCGAGCCGGGAATCTCGCGTTCGAGTTCGACGTTGTGATACAGCGCACGCGCGAGCGGCGGCGCCTCGAGCAGCGGCACGTTGTGCTCGGCCGCGAGTTCGCGGATGCGCGCGGCGACGAGATTCACGCCCTTCGCGACGACCTTCGGCGCGCGCATCTCGCCGTCCGTGTATTGCAGCGCGACGGCGAAGTGCGTCGGGTTCGTGACGACCACGTCGGCCTTCGGCACGGCGGCCATCATCCGGCGCCGCGCGATCGCGCGCTGCTGCTGGCGGATGCGGCCCTTCACGTGCGGATCGCCTTCGTTCTCGCGATGCTCGCGCTTCACTTCTTCCTTCGTCATGCGCAACTTCTTGTTGTACTGCCAGATTTGGTAAGGCACATCGAGCGCGGCGACCACCAGCATCCCGGCGACCGTCGTGCCGCAGCACACGGCGACCAGATGCATCGCGTCGGCGAGCGCCGAGCCGAGCGGCTGGGTCGCGAGACCGAGCAGCTCGTCCTTGCTGCGCCAGATCGCGATCCCGCCGATCCCGCCGACGACGAGCGTCTTCGCGAGCGACATCCCGAGCTGGATCGGCCCCTGGATCGAGAACATCCGGCCGAGGCCCGAGATCGGGTTCAGGCGCTCGAACTTCAGCTCGAAGGTTTTCTGCGAGATCAGCCAGCCGCCGAGCGCCATTGGCGCGAGCAGCGCGGCGAGGCCGGTGAGCGCGAGGATCGGCAGCAGCACGGCGAGACCTTCGAGGCTCGCGCTGCCGGCCGCCGACAGCATCCGGTGCGTGTCGAACGCAGTGGCGCGGTCGAACGCGAACGCGCCGCGCAGCATCGTCTGGAGGTGCGCACCCGACGGGCCCGCGAGCAGCCATGCACCGTAGAACCCGGCCGCGAGCAGCGCGAACGAAGCCAGTTCGCGCGAACGCGCGACCTGCCCTTCCTCGCGCGCCTTCTCGCGGCGCCTCGGAGTGGCGGCTTCGGTTCTGTCGAGATCGCTCTCGTCTGCCACGGGGCCTCCAGTCGGGTACGGCGAAATGCCGCTTTCCAGTGACACCGATTATTCATGCGCACGTCAAACGCCGATCGGTCGAGCAAAGCCGGGAAAGGGGGGTATTTCGGGGAATCGGGCGGGCGGGGGCGGCGGGAGGCGGCGGGCAGGCGCGGCGCGCGGGAAGACGATGGCAACCGCGTTCGCGGGTGGGGGCGGTGAAGCCGATGAGAGGGGCAAGCGAATGAGCGGGTGAAGCGGGGAATCGAGGCGGCCGTGAAGCGGTCGTTGGCCCGCTCCGACGCGACCGCGTCGCGCGTCGGCGCGGGCGGCGCGGGCGGCGCGGGCGGCGCCGGCGGCGCCGGCGGCGCTCAGATCGCCGGAATCGGATCCGTGCCGAAACGGTTCGGGCCGTTGGTGCCGCGCGAGCACATCCAGACGAGCAGCAGGATCCCGCCGACGATCGGAATGAACGCGATCAGCAGGAACCAGCCGGAGCGGCCCGTATCGTGCAGGCGGCGGACGGTGACCGCGAGGCTCGGCAGCACCAGCGCGAGCGACACGACGGCCGCGACGATCATCAGCAGCAGCGAGAATGCGCTCGCGTCGTGCCCCACCATGGAGATCACCTGGCAGAGGATCGACACGACGCTCGTGAGCAACGCGAAATACCAGTATTCCGCGCGGCGCGCGCGGCCGTCGAATTTCGCGTATTGATTGAGTGCGGAGCGAACAGCTTCACTGAAATTCATCTTGTGGCCCTCATGTTTTATATCGGCGACCCCGGACACAACGCCGGTATTATAAATTTGAATTTTTTCGCATTGCATCTCTTTTCTCGCACCGACCGACTCGCCGCCGGCTCTCGCAGCACTGGAGCGGCCGCGGCGACGGCATGCCGTATCGCCGATGTGCATGTCACATCATTTTTATAATCGTGATGCGCCGACAGAAATAACAGCTCGATAATCCACGGCTTGATTACACCAGCATGAAACTCGTCGCAATCGATAATCGAATCGATCGTTCGGCACTCATTTACCGGCCGGCCGGGAATAGCGTCGTGCGCCACTTGCACACGTCGAAAACGGCGTGTCCCGGCCGGCGTTCGCGCTAGCCGGCCGCCGCCCGCTCGAGCACGCGGAGATCGAGCTTCTTCATCTGCATCACCTGCGCCATCACGCGTTCGGCGCGCGCCGGGTCGCCCGCCATCAGTTCGGGCATCTGCACCGGCGCCACCTGCCACGACACGCCGAAGCGGTCGCGCAGCCAGCCGCACTGCTGCGCGCGCTCGTCGCCGCCGTCGGCCAGGGCCGCCCAGTAGCGGTCGATCTCCTGCTGGTCACGGCAGTTGACGACGAACGACACGGCCGGCGTGAGCGGGAACGCCGGGCCGCCGTTCAGCGCGAGAAACGCCTGCCCGTCCAGCTCGAACGACACCGTCATCACCGTGCCCTCCGCCTGCCCGGACGCCTGCGCGCCGGACTTGCCGTAGCGGGCGACGTGCAGGATGCGCGCGTCGTCGAACACCGACACGTAGAAGCGGGCGGCCGCCTCGGCGTCGTGGTCGAACCACAGAAACGGCGTGATGCGTTGGATACGCTGGCTCATGGCGCTGTCTCCTCGATGTCGTGCCGGCACCGCTGCCGGTCTTATATCGTAGGCGCTGGTGCGGCGATTCGATGCGTGACGCGCGCAGCCCGGCCGCGAGCGGCGTAAAAAAAGGGGGCGATCGCTCGCCCCCTTCCTGCTGCTGCCGTTCGTGCGCGATCAGAACGCGACGTAAGGCTGCGCGCCGCCGCTCCCGGTCTTGTCCATCCCGAAGTAGATCGTCTTGCCGTAGAAGTGCGGCATGCCGAGATCGAGCCAGCCTGCCGCGCCGAACGGGCCGGCGATGTCGTTGAACGCGAACGTCGACGCGTTCGCGAACAGCGCATCGGCGTTCGCGACGGGCATCGACACGCCGCCCGTCTTGCCGTTCTGGCCGGTCAGCGTCGCCGTATAGGTAGTCGTCGACGACGGGCAATAGAACGCCGTGCTGGTCGTGCAGGTCTTCTGCGCCGAATCGTTGAAGAAGTACGCGTTCGAGCCCGTATCGAAGAACGCGGTCACGGCGCCGCCGAGGAACGTCGCAGCGACGTCGCCCGTCGTCGTCGACGTCAGCACCGTCGACGCCCCGAGCGCGTTGTTGCCCTGCGTGCCGATCCCGAACGTCAGCAGACCCGTCGCGCTGCCCTGCCCGCTGCTCGAGATGCTCGGCATCTGCACGATCACGCCGTTGTTGTCGGTCGCGAAGTGATGGACCGGGTTGGCCACCTGCTGCGCAACCGGCACCAGCGCCACCGCGCAGCTCGAATTGCCGTTCGGGCACGCGTAGTAGTTGTTGGACGTCGCCGACGTCGACGTCGCGCAGCTCGTGCCGCAATCGACCGGCGCCGGTCCGATGCCGAGGATGCCGTTCGCGCCCAGATCGCCCGCCGTGTTGGCCGACGTCCTGGCTCCGTTGTTGGAGCACGAGCTCGGCACGTTGGCCGTGCCGAGATCGCCGATGATCTGCACCGGCAGCGAACCCGCCTGCTCGGTACCGATCGACAGGTCGACGGTACGCACCGAGCCCCATGTGAAGCTCGTCACGAACTTGCCGCACTCGGCGACCGGCGCACCGCCGCTCGTCGTCTGCGGCAGGCCGTTCAACACGCCCGACGACAGCGCACTGCTGACCAGTCGCAGCCCGTACGATGCCGTATCGACGAGCACGTTGTTGACCACCTGGCAGTTCGTCGTGCCCGGCACGCAGATCTTCACGTTGACGGTCGGGATGTTGATCACGTGCGCGACGCCGGTGCCGACCGTGATCACCGCCGTGTTCGCGGTATTGCCGTCCGATACGTTGGAGCCGCCGCCATTGCCGCCGCCGCTACCGCCGCTGTTGCCGTCGCCGCCGCCGCACGCGGTCACGAGCATGGCCGTGACAGCCGCCAGGCTCAGCAGGCCGAGCCAGCGCTTGAAGGTACGAGGAATTTTCAAGATCGCTCTCCCGCTGTCACTGGATGTCGTTGCCGGTCAGCCCGGCAGGCAGCGCCGCCGGCAGCCACGCCTGGCCCGCAAAGGCGCCCATGTGGCCGCCCGTGCGGATCACGAGGCCGCTCGTGTCGACGGACACGGGCGCGCGCCAGCCGCGCGCCGCATGCGCGACCTGGACGCCGGCGGTGTACTGCGGGAAGTAACTGCCGAGCAGCGACTCGAGGTCCGGCATGCTCGGCCCGCGCCAGGCGAGGCCGAACACGGTGCCGGCCGCGGTCGTGTATTCGTGGATGACGGTGCCCGATCCGAGCGTGATCTCGCGGACGGTATAGGCGGCCGCGCTCGCCTGCGCGCCGTCGGCGGAGCGCATCGCGCGCTGCAGCGCGCGTACCGTGGCGGCATGATCGTCCGCCGGCGGCGACATCGGCGCGCCGCCCAGTTCGGCCTGTGCGTGGACGGTCCACAGCACACCCATTGCAGCCGTCGCATGCGCGGCGGCCCAGCCCAAGCGTTTCAGCTTCACGTTCCCCCCCAAGGGACTGGCTTCGTTGCCTGGCGCCGCCGCTATCAGGCTCGGCTCGGCAGGTCAACAAATGAAAGTCTTAAGAATGACGCTTCGTTGCTGCTGACGTCTAGTATGCCTGCGGAGTGTGTTGAAGTGTCAAATCGACATGGCATGACGCAACGCAGCATGACAGGCGGACACGACTCGCGCGCGAGGCCCGGCGGGAGAAACATGGTGAAAGCCGCGCGCACCGGGCCGCTCCACGATCGGGCGCGGCGCCGGTGCGACGCGGCAGGTCAGAAGCCGAGACTCGCGAGCAGGTCGTCGACCTGCGCCTGGTCCTGCACGACGTCGGACTTGCCTTCCGGTGCGATCTGCGGCCCGTTCAGCAGCGACTCGGGGCTGCCGGTCGCGCTGATCTGCTCGGCCGCGAGCGCGGCCGCGGTCGCCGCGAACTGCTCGCGCCGCTCGGGCGCGATGTTCTCCACGAGCACGGTGAGCAGCTGCTGCTCGATCAGGTAGACCATGTCCATGATCTTCTTGATCACCTGCCCGGTCAGGTCCTGGAAGTCCTGCGCGAGCATGATCTCGAGCAGCTGCGCGCTGGTCGCGGACGCGGCTTCGGGCAGCGCGCGCAGGAACGTGCGTGTGTCGTCCATCAGCTCGCGCACTTCGGCGTGCTCGATCGGCGCCGCATACCACTGCGCCCAGCGCGCGTCGAGCGCCTCGGCCTCGTTCTGGATGCGCTCCTGCACCGGCTTCGCGACCTCGATCGCGTTCAGCACGCGCTCGGCCGCCTGCTCGGTCATCGTCGCGACGTAGCGCAGCCGGTCGCGCGCATCGGGCACGGCTTCCGCCGCGCGCTCGACATGCTTGTCGAGCCCGAGCTCGCGCATCGAATCGCGCAGCGTGCGCGTGACGTGGCCGATGCGCGCGAGGATCCGGTCGCTCGCGTAATCGGCGCCTTCGGCGTGGCCGTCGGCGCTGAACGCCGCGCCGGCGAGCGCGGCATGGATCGGCTCGTTCACGTCAGCTCCCGGCCTTCGCCATCTTGTCGATGATCTTGTTCAGCTTCTCGTCGAGCGTCGCGGCCGTGAACGGTTTCACGACGTAGCCGCTCGCGCCCGCCTGCGCGGCCGCGATGATGTTCTCCTTCTTCGACTCGGCCGTGACCATCAGCACCGGCAGGTGCGTGAGCGTCGCGTCCGCGCGGATTTCCTTCAGCATCGCGAGGCCGTCGAGGTTCGGCATGTTCCAGTCGGAGATCACGAAGTCGAAGCCGCCGCCGCGCAACCGCGCGAGGCCGGCCGCGCCGTCCTCGGCTTCATCGACGTTCGTGTAGCCCAGTTCCTTGAGCAGGTTGCGGACGATCCGGCGCATCGTCGGGAAATCGTCCACCACCAGGATTTTCATGCTCTTGTCCATCGTCGTTCCTTTGCAGATTCGTTACCGTCGGGGCCCGCCGTTTCGCACGTGCCCCGTGACATTTGATTCAGACGCGTTGCACGCGGTCGCCCATCGTCGCCAGTCGCGCCATCACGCGCCGGCTCATCTCGGCAAGCGGCGCGATCTCGTCCGCGCCGCCGAGCGCGATTGCCTCGCGCGGCATCCCGAACACGATGCAGCTCGCCTCGTCCTGCGCGAACGTGTGCGCACCCGCGCGCTTCATGTCCAGCAGGCCGGCCGCACCGTCGCGACCCATCCCCGTGAGGATCACGCCGATCGCGTTCTTGCCCGCGTGCTGCGCCGCCGAGCGGAACAGCACGTCGACCGACGGCCGGTGACGGTTCACCGGCGGCTCGTCGGACAGCTGCGCGATGTAGTTCGCGCCGCTGCGCGCGAGCAGCAGGTGCGCATGACCCGGCGCGATGTACGCATGGCCCGGCAGCACGCGCTCGCCGTGCTCGGCTTCCTTCACCGCGATCCGGCACAGGCCGTTCAGCCGCTGCGCGAAGGACTTCGTGAAGCCCGGCGGCATGTGCTGCGCGATCAGCACCGCCGGCGCATCCGGCGGCAGCGGCGTCAGCACCTCGCGGATCGCCTCGGTACCGCCCGTCGATGCGCCGATGATGATCAGCTTCTCGGTACTGACGAGCGGATTGTTGACCATCGGCGCGGCCGGCTGGCCGCTTGCGGTGCGCGCGGCGGCCTGCGGCTGCGGCGCCTGGCGCACGCGGGCGCGCGACGCCGCGCGGATCTTGTCCGCGAGCTTTTCCGCGTAGTCGAGCATGCCGTCGCGGATCCCGACGCGCGGCTTCGTGACGAAATCCACCGCGCCGAGTTCGAGCGCGCGCAGCGTGATCTCGGAGCCGCGCTCGGTCAGCGACGACACCATCACGACCGGCATCGGCCGCAGGCGCATCAGCTTCTCGAGGAAGTCGAGCCCGTCCATGCGCGGCATTTCGACGTCCAGCGTCAGGACGTCCGGGTTGTGCTGCTTGATGAGCTCGCGCGCGACGAGCGGATCGGGCGCGGTCGCGCACACCGTCATGTCGGGCTGGCTGTTGATGATCTCCGTCATCAGGCTGCGGATCAGCGCCGAGTCGTCGACGCACAACACTTTGATCTTCTGCACTGCGGTCATGCCTCCTGCTTTCTCGAAAGATTGGCCGCATACGGGCTGCCGGCGCTCGCGTTCGTCGCCTGCGCGCCTGCGCCGCCGCGTGCGCCGAACAGCTCGATGCGCGGGCGTGCCGGCGGCGGCGCGGCCGGCCGCTTCGCCGCGAACAGCTCGACGTGCGCGCGCGTCCGGGCGGCGCGCACGCGGTCTGCCTCGCGCGCCAGCGCGGCTTCGCGCTCGGTCACGCCCGGCACCTGCAGCCGCAGCTTCTTCACCATCGCGCGGCCGGTGCGCGGCATGAACGCGACCTTGCGCGGATGCACGCCCCGCAGATCCTCCGCGGTGATGCGGATGCGTTCGAGCGCGAGATAGCGGCGCACGAAATCCGCGTTGCGGTCGCCGATGTTGATGGTCGTCATCCCCGCCAACACGGCCGCGCCGCCGAATACCTTCGCCTCGATGCGCTCGCGGCGCCCGCCGGCCTTGATCAGTTCGTTGATCAGCACTTCCATTGCGTACGCGCCGTAGCGCATCGACTCCGATGCGGCCGCGCCGGCGTCGGCGCCGTCGTCGGGCAGCATGAAGTGATTCATTCCGCCGATGCCCGCGAACGGGTCGTGCAGGCACGCGGCGACGCACGAGCCGAGCACGGTCATCAGCACCATGTCCTCGGACGTCGTGTAGAACTCGTTCGGCAGCAGCTTCACGCCGGGGCGTTCGAAGTGGTTGTCGAAGTAGCGATTGGTGGCGATTGGCAGCGCGCTCATCCGCGTTCTCCGTAAGCGGGTGCGGCGCCCGCGGCACGCGCATGGGCGCGCGGCGGCACCGCCGCGGCCGGCGCCGCGCCGCGCGCGCGCAGGCCCGGCGCGGCATCGCGCGTCAGTTCGTACACCGTCTGCCCGCGCAGCCGGAACGCCTGCGAGACATAGGTGAAATTCTCCGAATGCCCGGCGAACAGCAGCCCGCCCGGCTTCACGAGCGGCTCGAAGCGCGACAGCACCTGCCCCTGCGTCGGCTTGTCGAAATAGATCATCACGTTGCGGCAGAAGATCGCGTCGAACGGCTTCGCGATCCCGTAGTCGGCGTCGGTCAGGTTCAGCTGCTCGAAGCGGATCATCGCGCGCAGCTCCGGGCGCACCTTCACGCGGCCGGCCTGCGCGCCGGTGCCCTTCAGGAAGAAACGCTTGAGCCGCTCCGGGCTCAGGTGCTTGACCTGGTCGAGCGTATAGATGCCGGCCTCGGCCTTCGCGAGCACCTGCGTGTCGAGATCGGTCGCGAGGATCGATGCGCCGCGCGCGGCCGATTCGCCGAGCGCCTCGATCAGCGTGATCGCGATCGAGTACGGCTCCTCGCCGGTCGACGCCGCCGAGCACCACACCGATACCGGTGCCGGCCGCGCCTTCACGAAGTCGGCCAGGATCGGGAAGTGGTGCGACTCGCGGAAGAACGCGGTCAGGTTCGTCGTCAGCGCATTGGTGAACGCTTCCCACTCGAGCGGATCGTCCTCCTGCTCGAGCAGGTCGAGGTAGTCGCGGAACGTGTCGAGGCCGCGTGCGCGCAGCCGGCGCGCCAGCCGGCTGTACGCCATGTCGCGCTTGTGCTCGGACAGCGAGATGCCCGCGCGTCGATGAATCAGCGCGCGGATGCGTGCGAAATCCGCGCTGGTGAACGCGAAGTCGCGCCCCGGCTCGCCCGCGCGGGGCGAGGCATCCGGTGCATCGGGTCGAAACGGTGCGCGCGCGGACGGCATGGCTTAGAAGGTCTCCCAGTCGTCGTCGGACGTGCCGGCGGCCGCCGGCGCCGGCTTCTCGCCGTTCAGCGCGGGGCGCACCAGCGCGGCCTTCTCCGCAGGCTTGGGCGCCGGAGCGCCGGCCGCCTTCGCGAGACGCGGGCCGTAGCCGCCGGCAGCGGGCGCTTCCTTCGGCGCGCGTGCAGCGGCATCCGTCGCGCGCTTCGCTTCATGGCTCGCGGCCGGTGCCGCGGCATGCGGTGCAGGCGCCGGTGCCGTGCGACGTGCCGGTTGCGCGGCAGCCTGCGGTGCCGGCAGTGCGGCCGGCGCGGCTTCGTGACGGCGCTGCGACGGCAACGCCGGCGCCGGTGCGTGCGCGGCCGGGCGTGCCGCGCCGCGCGCCGGCGCGAGCACGATGCCGCCCGCGACGCGCCACACCGACACGACCGCCTTCATCTGGCGCGTCTGCTCCTCGAGCGACGCGGCCGCCGCGGCAGCCTGCTCGACGAGCGCCGCGTTCTGCTGGGTGACCGAATCCATCTGGCCGACCGCGCGATTGACCTGCTCGATGCCGGTCGACTGCTCGTCCGACGCGGCGCTGATCTCACCCATGATATCGGTCACGCGGCGCACGGCCTGCACGATCTCGTCCATCGTCGAGCCGGCCCGCGCGACCAGCGCCGACCCGCTTTCGACCTTCTCGGCCGAATCGCCGATCAGCTGCTTGATTTCCTTCGCGGCACTCGCGCTGCGCTGCGCCAGCGAGCGCACTTCGCCCGCGACCACCGCGAAGCCGCGGCCCTGCTCGCCCGCCCGCGCGGCTTCGACCGCCGCGTTCAGCGCGAGGATGTTGGTCTGGAACGCGATGCCTTCGATCGTGCCGATGATGTCGACGACCTTGCCCGAACTCGTCGCGATGTCCTGCATCGTCGACACGACCTGGCCGACCACGTCGCCGCCCTGCGTCGCGATGTCGGACGCGTTCACCGCGAGCTGGCTCGCCTGCCGCGCGTTCTCGGCGTTCTGCCGCACGGTGCCGGTCAGCTGCTCCATGCTCGATGCGGTTTCCTGCAGCGACGCCGCCTGCTCCTCGGTGCGCTGCGACAGGTCGGTGTTGCCGGTCGAGATCTCGCGCGCGCCGACGTCGATCGACTCGGTGCCGCGATGCACGGCCTGCACCATCGTCGTCACGGCATCCTGCATCCGCTTGATGCCGCCGAACAGGCGGCCGATCTCGTTGGTGCTGAACACGTTCACCGGCTGCGTGAGATCACCGCCGGCGATGCGCTCGAAGTGCGCGATCGCGTCTTCGAGCGGCTTCACGATCAGCCCGCGCAGCGCGAAGCGGATCGCGATCACGACGACGAACGCGATCGCGATGCCGGCCGCGATCAAGCCGATCATCAGCGAGATCTGCGACTGCGTCGCGGTCTGCTGGTCTTCCGCGCGCTTCTGCAGCGACGCGACCACCGTTGCCGCGGTCTGGTCGTACGCGACGAACATCGGGCTGATCTTCGTGTCGGCGATCGCGTGATACGCGGCCATGTCGCCCGCGCGCGCCGCCGCGAATTCCGGCTCGACGCCGTCCTTGATGATCGCCGTGTAGCGCGCGCCGAGCTCGTCAACGAGCGACGGCTCGACGCCGCGCTTGGCGGCCGCCTGGAACGCCTGCCAGTTCTGGTTCGACTTCGCGTACAGCTCCTGCGCGCGGTCCAGCACCTTGGCGGCATCGGCCGTGTTGCCGGCTTCCGTCAGCGTGCGGAAGCGGTCGAGCGCCACGCGCGAGCGCAGCAGATACGCGGACGTGTCGTCGAGCGCGTGGATCGCCGGCAGGTCGACGTGCGCGATCTCGTCGAGCGAGCGGCTCGCGTGATCGAGCGCGTAGAGGCCGAGCCCGCCGACCGCGGCGGCCAGGCACACGAGGATGAGTCCGACCGCCGTGAGCGTCGTGCGGATCGACCAGTTATGCAACATTGCAGATTCTCCCGAAGTTCCTGCGCGCGCGGCGCGCTTATGCGCCGAGCGTCTCGATCAGCGCCATTTCCCGGCTCGACATCAGCTTCTCGATGTCCATCAGGATCAGCATCCGGCCGTCGACCGTGCCGAGGCCCGTGAGGTACTCGGTCGTCAGCGTCGCGCCGAATTCCGGCGCCGGCATGATCTGGTCCGTCTGCAGCGTCAGCACGTCCGACACGCCGTCGACCACCATCCCGACCACGCGGTTCGACACGTTCAGGATGATCACGACGGTCTGGTGGTCGTACTCGACGCGGCCGAGATGGAACTTGATCCGCATGTCGACGATCGGCACGATGATCCCGCGCAGGTTGATCACGCCCTTGATGAACTCCGGCGCGTTCGCGATGCGCGTGACGCTGTCGTAGCCGCGGATTTCCTGCACCTTCAGGATGTCGATCCCGTATTCCTCGTCGCCGAGCGTGAAGACGAGGAACTCCTGGCCCGTCGCGTCGCCTTGTTCCGCATCGCGGCGGCTCGTTGCCGCGTTCGCCGCGGCCGGATTGATCATTTGGACTTCAGCAGACACGTTTGCCCCCAATCGGTTGAATGGCGAGTGACATCAGAACATCGCGAGCTCGGCGCCGGCTCGGGCGCCGTGCGTCGCACGGGTTTCGCGGTTCAGCGCCGCGACGTCGACGATCAGCGCGACGCTGCCGTCGCCGAGGATGGTCGCCGCCGAGATGCCATGCACCTTGCGGTAGTTCGTTTCGAGGTTCTTCACGACCACCTGCTGCTGGCCGACCAGCTCGTCGATCAGCATCGCGAAGCGGCGCCCCTCGGTTTCCATGATCGTGACGATCCCCTGGGTCGGGTCGGTGCGCGCGTCCTCGACCGAGAACACTTCGTGCAGCGCGACGAGCGGCAGGTATTCACCGCGCACGCGCACCACGCGCTCGCCGTTGCCGACCGTGTAGATGTCGTCGGTCGACGGCTGCAGCGACTCCATCACGAAGTTCAGCGGCAGGATGAAGATCTCGCTGCCGACCTTCACCGACATCCCGTCGAGGATCGCGAGCGTGAGCGGCAGCACGATCCGCGTGGTCGTGCCGCGGCCGGCCTGCGACGTGATCTCGACGTGGCCGCCCATCGACTGGATGTTGCGCTTCACGACGTCCATCCCGACGCCGCGGCCCGACACGTCGGTCACCGTCTCGGCGGTCGAGAAGCCCGGCGCGAAGATCAGGTTCCACACTTCCTCGTCGCTGATGTTGTCGGACACCGACATGCCTTGCTTCGCGGCCTTCGCGAGGATCCGCTCGCGGTTCAGGCCCGCGCCGTCGTCGCTGACCTCGATCACGATGTTGCCGCCGTGATGCGCGGCCGACAGTACGAGCTGGCCGACCCCGTCCTTGCCGGCGGCGACGCGCTTGTCGACCGTCTCGATCCCGTGGTCGAGGCTGTTGCGCACGAGGTGCGTGAGCGGGTCGATGATCCGCTCGATCAGGCTCTTGTCGAGTTCGGTCGCCTGGCCGAACGTGACGAGCTCGACCTGCTTGCCGAGCTTGCCGGCGAGGTCGCGCACGAGCCGCGGGAAACGGCTGAACACGTAGTCCATCGGCATCATGCGGATCGACATCACCGCTTCCTGCAGGTCGCGCGCGTTGCGCTCCAGCTGCGCCATCCCGTTGAACAGGCGGTCGTGCAGCGCCGGATCGAACGCGCTCGCGGTTTCCGCGAGCATCGCCTGCGTGATCACGAGCTCGCCGACCAGGTTGATCAGCTGGTCGACCTTCTCGACGCCGACGCGGATCGAGCTGCCTTCGGCGCCCGATGCGGCGGCGGCCGGGCGCGGACGCTTGTCGTCGTGGTGTGCGGCAGCCTGGGCCGGTTGCGCGGCGGATTCGGCGTGCGGTTGCGGCGCCGGTTGCGCGGCGGCGCTCGGTTGCGGCTGAGGCTGCGGCGCGGCGGCGGCCGGTGCGGCACCGGCGGCTTGCGCGAATACCTCGACCCGCGCGGCCGGTTCCGGCGCGGCGGCCGGCTCGACGGCGGCCGGCGCGGCGGCAGGCGCCGCCGGTGCCGCCGGCGCGGTGCCGCGCGCGATGCGGATCTGGCTGTCGTCGATCACGAAGCAGCACACGGCGACGATGTCGTCGGACGACACGTCCGATTCGAGCCACAGCGTCAGGTCGGCGCCCGCTTCCTCGCGGCCGGCGATCCGGCCGAGATTGCCGAGTTCCTCGGTGAGCAGCGCCTGGTCCTTCGGGTCGACGCCGACGAGCGTGATTTTCAGGTGCGGGCCGTCCATGCCGGCGTCGGCCGCATCGGCTGCCGGATGCGCGGCCGCGACGGCCTGTTCGACCACGTGATCGGGTGCGCGGTCGCCGCCGGCGGCGGCCGGTGCCGGCGCCGGTGCCGTCTCCACGACCGGCGCAGCAGGCGCGACGTCCGCGGCCGCGGGCGCGCCCGCGCCGCTCTCGGCCTTCAGGCGCTCGAGTTTCGCGCAGATCGTCGCGGCAGCCGCCGCATCCGGTTCCGCGCTCGCGCGGTAGTCGACCAGCTGGTCGGACAGCACGTCCTTGGTCTCGAGGAACGCGTCGACCATTTCCTTGGTCAGCGTCAGCTCATGGTTGCGCGCGCGGTCGAGCAGCGACTCGAGGATGTGGGTCGTCTCGGTCAGCGCGGAAAAGCCGAAGGTCGCCGCGCCGCCCTTGATCGAATGCGCGGCGCGGAAGATCGCGGCCAGATCCTCGGGGTCGGGCGAGCCGACGTCGAGGTTCAGCAACAGCTGCTCCATCTGCGCGAGCAACTCGTCCGCTTCGTCGAAAAAGGTCTGGTAGAACTGCGTGATGTCGAGAGTCATGCCCGGTCACCGGTTTGGATTCGTCGCATTCATGTCAGGAGGCGGTCTGCTCGGACAGCGTCCCGACCAGGTCGACCAGCACGGCCGGGTCGATCGGCTTTTCGATCCAGCCGGTCGCGCCCGCGTCGCGCGCGGCGTCCTTGAAGGCATCGCTGCCTTCGGTCGTCAGCACGAGGATCGGCGTGTCCGCGTACGCGGTCAGCCTGCGCAGCGCGGCGATCACCTCGAGCCCGCTCTTGCGCGGCATGTTCTGGTCGGTCAGCACCAGGTCGTACGGCACCGTGGCCGCCATGTCGAAGCCGGCTTCGCCGTCCGGCGCCACCGTCACGTCGTAGCCGGCCTGCGCAAGCGTCGCCTGCAGCAGCGCGCGCATGGTCGCGGAGTCGTCGATGGCGAGAATGGTTCGGATCATGTCAGCCTCCGCAGGGCCGCCCCAAGGCGGCTGACCGCCCCCTCGGGGGGCGGCGAACAAAGTGAGCGTGGGGGTTGTTGCATGCGTGTCTCGGAATCTGGGAAACGTCAGGGTTTCGGCGCCACGGCGACGGCGCTCGCGAGCGCTGGTCGCGCGGCCGGCGCCGGGCCGCCGAGCTGCTGGGCCAGCAGCTTCGAGCCCGCCGCGTCGGCCGACAGCGTCGTGGTCGTCGCGTCGTCGCGCATCAGCGCGTCTTCGGATTTGCGGTTCAGCACGATCACGCTGATCCGGCGGTTTTCCGGATCGAGCGGATCGGCCTTGTTCAGGTTCTGCGTCGACGCGAGGCCGAGCACGCGCAGCACCTTCGCCTCGTCCATGCCGCCCGCGATCAGCTCGCGGCGCGACGCGTTCGCGCGGTCGGCCGACAGTTCCCAGTTGCTGTAGCCGCCCTCGCCGCCCGCGTACGGCACCGCGTCGGTGTGGCCCTGGACGATGATCCGGTTCGGCACGTCGTTCAGCGTCTTGCCGATCTCGCGCAGGATGTCGCGCATGTACGGCTCGACGTGATCGCTCGACATCGCGAACATCGGCCGCTTCTGCGTATCGACGATCTCGATGCGCAGCCCCATCAGCGTCGAATCGATGCGGATCTGCTGCTTGAACTGGCGCAGCGTCGGATTCGCCTCGATCGCGGCCATCAGCTTGATCTGCAGGTCGTGCAGGCGCGTCTGCTCGAGCCGGTCCTGCGCGCCCTGCGCCTGCGACCGCGAATGCTCGTCACCCGCTTTCGCGACGCGATCGGCGAGCGACGTCGTGCCGTCGGTGCGGCGCAGCGTGCCGGCGTCGACGCTCGACAGGTCGCGGCCGCCGCCGTTGATGATGCTCGAGTCCTGCGAGCTGCGATCGCCGCTGCCGAACAGCGCGGCCTTCAGCGGCGTGTTGAAGTACTCGGCGATCCCCTTCAGCTGCACCGGCGTGACCGAGCTCAGCAGCCACATCAGCAGGAAGAACGCCATCATCGCGGTCATGAAGTCCGCGTAGGCGAGCTTCCATGCGCCGCCGTGGTGGCCCTTCTTCTGCGGGGCCACCCGTTTCACGACGATCGCGCGATCCTTGCTCTTGCTCATCGAACGCTCCGCGTCACTTCGCCTTCACGCGGCGCACGTGCTCTTCGAGCTCCGTGAACGACGGACGCTCGGTCGAGAACAGCACCTTGCGGCCGAACTCGACCGCGATCGCCGGCGCATAGCCGTTCAGGCTCGCGAGGATCGTCACCTTGATGCACTGGAACATCTTGGTCGACTCGGCGACGCGCTGTTCCGCAAGGCTCGCGAGCGGCCCGATCAGCCCGTACGACAGCAGGATCCCGAGGAACGTGCCGACCAGCGCCTGCGCGATCATCGCGCCGAGCACCGCGGGCGGCTTGTCGGCCGACGCCATCGTGTGCACGACGCCCATCACGGCCGCGACGATCCCGAACGCCGGCATCGCGTCGCCCACGCGCATCAGCGCGTGCGCGGGGCCCTCGCCTTCCGCGTGGTGCGTCTCGATCTCCTCGTCCATCAGGCTCTCGATCTCGAACGCGTTCATGTTGCCGCCCACCATCAGGCGCAGGTAGTCGGTCAGGAATTCGACGATGTGGCGATCGGCGAGGATCTTCGGGTATTGCGTGAAGATCGGGCTCTTGTCCGGATCGTCGATGTCGGCCTCGAGCGTCAGCGTGCCTTCCTTGCGTGCCTTCGCGAGCAGCACGTACAGGAGCGCCATCAGCTCCATATAGACGTCCTTGGTGTACTTCGAGCCCTTGAAGAGCGTCGGCAGCACGCGCAGCGTCGCCTTGATGGTCTTCATGCCGTTGCCGAGGATGAACGCGCCGACACCCGCGCCGGCGATCATCAGGATCTCAAGCGGCTGGACCAATGCGCCCAGATGCCCGCCTGCCAGCGCGTAACCGCCGAAGACGGACAACAGCGTCACGAGTGTTCCCACGATAATCAGCACTGCCTGTCCCTCACGAATGACCGGCGGGGAGACCGCCGTTAATCAGGTTTACGGCAGTCGGCAGGAAAACTTTCGCGGTCGCGCCGCGGCGGCGCGGCGGTGTTTACCAGCAGGCTCCGGCCGATTCGCGCGGCGCGCGGCAGCCGCCGTCCGGCTCCCGCCCGGCCCTGCCCGGCCCGGCGTTCAGGCCGCGGCGGCCGCCAGCTCGGCGCGTGCGGCGGCCGCCTTGCGGGTCTTGCCCGCGCGCGACGGCGGCTGGCACAGGCCGCACACGAAACCTTGATGCGGATCATGCGCATGCGCGACGAAATAGCCGCCGCAGCGCGTGCACGGGGTCATCTGCAGCATCCCCGAGTCGAAGAAGCGCACCAGCGTCCACGCGCGCGTGAGACTCAGCGCGGCCTCGTCGCCGGACAGGGTCACGTGCTCCAGATAGAGCCGGTACGCCTTCACGATCGACTGGATCGGCTCGCAGCGGCCATGGTCCTGCATGAACCGGTAGATGTTGTAGAACAGCGACGAGTGGATGTTCGGCTGCCACGTCATGAACCAGTCGGTCGAGAACGGCAGCATCCCCTTCGGCGGCGACGCGCCCTTCAGTTCCTTGTACAGCTTGATCAGGCGGTCGCGCGACAGGCTCGTCTCCGCCTCCAGCAGCTGCAGCCGGGCACCCAGTTCGATCAGTTCGATGGCGAGGGTGATTTCCTTCACCTCGATCACGACGCTTTTGCTTGCCATGGTGAATAACCGTCCGCTTGACGTGGTTCGGATGGATGCGTGGCCAATACGCCGCCAGCCGGCGCGGCGCGCCGGGACGAACGCAAGGCGGGGAAGGATCAGCGGACGCTTTCGGCCGGCTGGCCGGCCATCAGGATGGCCGAGTGTGCGTGCGTGACGACGTCGCTGCGACCCTTGTCGGCGAGCGACGACAGCAACGCGTGATCGTCGAAGCGGAAACGGCACAGCATCTGGTTCGACGCGGCGAGCTTCACGGTCTGGGCGAGCGTGAGGTTCGCGAGCACGTCGGCCAGTTCCTGGGAAACTCCCATGCGGAACATGCCCATCGCCTTGTCTTCCCGCAGCAGGCGCTGCGCGAGGAGGAGATACGACAGGTTCACCTCTTTGATCTCACTGAGCATTTCGCTGGTGGCGCTCATGATTCCCCCGTTAAAGAGCTTTGCTTTGGCCTTTCATTATGAAAACGTTTGCTCGATCAGGCGGCACTCGGCCCACCGTCGGCACGTTTATAGTCTTACAGGGCGAATTTTGGCCAAACGGCATTTATGCCGGTATCAGCGAAGTGGCGTATGCCATGCAGGATTTGTCTGTAAACCGTGTAGGAATTTTTCCGACAAGGCGAATTGAAAGGGAACAAACGGCGGGGCGAATGTGGCGCGAATTCGTCGGCGACGCGATCGCGCATGGGACGAATCCGGCTGAAGGCCATCCGGCAAGGCTGCCGGAAAGTGAATCGGTAAAAATTATAGTGGTTTTTCATGATAGCGCAACAATAGTTGTGGCTATCTCGTTTATGTTTCCGCACCCTTTTTATCGGGGTTTTCGCGTATTTCATGGTGTAACAAGCCTTAAGTGTTTGAAAAAACACTCGAACCCCTGAAGGCGATATCGATAATGGACTCCAATGGGCAGCGGCGGGAGCCGCGCCGGCCCGCCCCGCAGCTTGCCTCCCGGCGTCCCGCGCACTCCGCCACGGACCCGGCCACGTACCGCAGACAGCGTGCGTCGGCGAGTTCCGCAACCCTGCATCGGACCAGCATGCGCATGCGAGCGCTCCCCGCTGGTCGACACCGGAGAACGCCCATGCGTATTGCCCAGATCGCGCCGCTTTACGAAGCCGTCCCGCCGAAACTCTATGGCGGCACCGAGCGTGTCGTGTCGTACCTCACCGAGGCGCTCGTCGAGCTTGGCCACGACGTGACGCTGTTCGCGAGCGGCGACTCCGTCACGTCCGCCCGTCTCGAGGCGGCATGGCCGCGCGCCCTGCGGCTCGACCCGTCGATCCGCGACTCGATGGCGCCCCATATGCGCCTGATCGAGCAGGTCGCCCGAGTCGCGCACGAATTCGACGTGCTGCACTTCCACCTCGACTACCTGCCGTTCCCGCTGATGTCGCGCCTCGACACGCCGTACGTGACGACACTGCACGGCCGTCTCGACCTGCCGGAGCTGCAGCCGGTGTTCGACGCCTTTCCGGACGCACCGGTCGTGTCGATCTCGAACAACCAGCGCAAGCCGCTGCCGCAGGCCGCCTGGGCCGGCACCGTGTATCACGGGCTGCCCGACACACTGCTCACGCCGCAACCGGACGTGAAGCCCGAATACCTTGCGTTCCTCGGCCGGATCTGTCCCGAAAAGCGGGTCGACACCGCGATCCGGATCGCCGCGCAAAGCGGGCTGCCGCTGAAGATCGCCGCGAAGGTCGACAAGGCCGACGCCGACTACTTCAAGGAAGTGATCGAGCCGCTGCTCGGCGAGGCGCATGTCGAATTCATCGGCGAGATCAACGAGGCGCAGAAGCCGGCGTTCCTGTCCGGCGCGAAGGCGCTGCTGTTCCCGATCGACTGGCCGGAGCCGTTCGGCCTGGTGATGATCGAGGCGATGGCCTGCGGCACGCCAGTCGTCGCGTTCAACCGCGGCTCGGTGCCGGAAGTGATCGAGGACGGTGTGACCGGCTTCATCGTCGAGGACGTGCAGGGTGCGGTCGGTGCGCTGCACCGGATCGACAGCCTGTCGCGCGACGCGATCCGCGCACGCTTCGATACGCGTTTCAGCTCGAAAGCGATGGCGCGGCGTTATGTCGAAACTTACGAATCGCTTTGCACGGCGGCAAAGCAGCCGACCTTGCGTCGCGTCGCGGGCGCCTGACGCCGAAATTCGTCAGGAAATATTCCGTAAAATTCGCGCCGAAATCGGCGTGAAAACCAAAGAGCCGCAGTCGATGCGGCTCTTTCTTTTTGCGCGCTCATTCGATCAGGAAACGATCGCGGTTTTTCCCGACGATCCAATTCGGCGGCTTGCCGCGCCCGCTCCAGGTTGCGCCCGACTTCGGGTCGCGATATTTCGGGGGCAGCGGCGCCTTTTTCGGCGGGCGGCCGCGCCGCGCTCGCTCCGCGAAGCCCAGGTCCTGGGCCGTCAGACCATACTCGGCAATCATTCGCTGGACGTCGGCGATCACTGCCGCCACTTCCTGGCGGCGCACGTCATCCGCCTGGGCCTGCAGATCGGCGATCTGCGCCTTGAGCTTCGCGTATTGAGACATTTTTCGACTCCCTTTTTCCATGATGCGGCGCCGGCGAGTCCGGCCGGAACGCCAACACCCGTTACGCCATCCGCACTGCCGCCCTGCTCTTCGAAATTAATGCTGCCATCTTTAACCGATTCGGCTATATCGAGAATGCGGACTTATTCTAATAAAAGCCATTCGCCAGCCATTCAAATTTAACAATCGTTGACCCTCCCGAACCCGTTTCGTTTCCTATAATCCAGACCAATTCGGGACGACGGAATAAATCAGCCGGTCGTCCGATCGTCTTCAATCCACTACGAGGTCCTTACATGAATCTTTCTCAGCGTCTGGCTGCAGAGGCATTCGGCACGTTCTGGCTGGTGCTCGGCGGGTGCGGAAGCGCCGTGCTGGCCGCCGCCTTTCCGGGCCTCGGCATCGGCTTTGCCGGTGTCGCACTCGCATTCGGCCTGACCGTGCTGACGATGGCATTCGCGATCGGCCATATTTCGGGTTGCCATTTGAATCCGGCCGTGAGCGTGGGCCTGACGGTCGCCGGCCGCTTCCCGGCACGCGATCTCGCGCCGTACATTGTCGCGCAGGTGGTCGGCGCGACGCTCGGCGCGTTCGTGCTGTACCTGATCGCGACCGGCAAGCCGGGCTTCGACGTCGTCGGCAGCGGCTTCGCGACGAACGGCTTCGGCGAACGCTCGCCCGGCCTCTACTCGCTCGGCGCTGCGTTCATCTGCGAAGTCGTGATGACGGGCTTCTTCCTGTTCGTGATTCTCGGCGCCACCGACAAGCGCGCGCCGGCCGGCTTCGCGCCGATCGCGATCGGCCTGTGCCTGACGTTGATCCACCTGATCTCGATCCCGGTCACCAACACGTCGGTGAACCCGGCCCGCTCGACCGGCCCCGCGCTGTTCGTGGGCGGCGAGGCGATCGGCCAGCTGTGGCTGTTCTGGATCGCGCCGATCATCGGTGCGGCAATCGCAGGGATCATCTACCCGCTGATCGCGGGGCGCGACGATGCCGTCGGCCTGCTGCCCGCATCCGCTCGCACTATTGAATAAAAACGCTACGGGGTCACGCGAGCAGAGCAGCGAGCCTCACGCTGTCGAACAACATCGAGGCAGGTAATTTGAACGGGCGCCGCTGGCGCCCGTTTTTCATGGCCGCTCGGTTTCCGCTCAGGAAGCGGCGACGCCGTCGAGGGTGTCCTCGAGCGCGAACAGCGTGCGCAGGTGGCGGGCAACGCCCGCGTCGAAGTTGTTGCCGATCCGCGGGATGTGCGGCAGGTGCGCGATCAGGTCGGGGTTCGCGTTGTTCATCATGAACGCGTGACCGGCCGTTTCGAGCAGGTCGATGTCGTTCATGTTGTCGCCGAACGCGATGCAGTGGCCGGCGTCGACGCCGAGCCTCGCGAGCACCGCACGCAGCGCGCGGCCCTTCGACACGTTCGCGGTCATCACTTCGAGACAGTCGGGCAGCGAGTACGTGACGTACAGCGCATCGCCGAACTGCACGCGCATCTGCTCCGCGACCACCGCCAGATCGGCCGGCTCGCCGATGTACAGCACCTTCGCGATATCGGCGCCGTCGTGCGCGGCCATGTCGATCACGTCGTACCGGAAGCCCGAATCCTGGTGGAATTCGAGCAGGTGCGGCGCTTCGCGGTCGATCAGCCAGCCGCGGTCGGTGAACAGGTTGACGATCACGCGCCGGTGCGCACCGGTCACGCCCGGCTGCACGAGGCCGCGGACGATCGCGGGATCGATGTCCTGCGCATGGATCGCCGTGTCGTCCGGTGCATGCACGCGTGCGCCATTCGACGTGATCAGGTACGGCCGGATACCCAGCACGTCGCGGATGCCCGCGACGTCCGCGTAGTGGCGCCCCGTCGCGATCACGAACTGCAGGCCGTCGCGGTCAAGCCGACGGACGGTCTCGATCGTGTACGGATCGAGCTGGTGCTCGCTGTTCAGCAGGGTGCCGTCGAGATCGGTGGCGATGACTTTGTACATGGGGACGGGTGAATGGCAGCGCAGGACGCTGCGGAACCGCCATTTTAACGTCGTGCTCGGCAGCGCGCCGGGTGGTTGGGGAATGGGGGCGGGTTTCAGGCCGTTCGGCCTGCGGCGCGTTGCGGGTTCGATCGGGTCAGACCGCTCGGCACGCTCACCGCATGCCGCCCATTTGAACCTCTCACCCCGCTTCAGCTGCCCTCAACGCCTGCAGCGCGAGCCGCAACGCGCCGTGCGCGGAATCGTCGAGCGGCGCGCGCAGCCGCGCCGCATGGCGTGCCGGCACGGCCGGTGCCAGCGCGTCGGCCAGCCCGCCGCACAGCGCGACCGGCAGCGCCTGCTGCGGATCGAGCGCGTCGATCATCTTGCCGATCTCGTCGCCGGCCTGCGCGATCAGCGCCGCCGCATGAGGATGGTCGCGGTGCGCGAACACGATCGGCGCGAGGCGCGCGTAGATCGTCTGGTTCGCATCGCACGACCACTGGACGAGCGCGTCGCGATCGTGCGCGCCCGTTTCCGCGAGCAGCGCGCCGGCAAACGCGTCGCGCGGCACGCGGCCGTCGAGCGCCTGCTGCGCGTACGCAAGCGCGCGCATGCCGAGCCACGCGCCGCTCGCCTCGTCGCCGGACGGAAAGCCGAAGCCGCCCGCGATGCGGCAGTCGCCCGCCGCGTCGAGCGCCGCCGCGATGCTGCCCGTGCCGAGCGCGACGATGAGCCCCGGCGCGCCGCCGTGCGCACCGACGACGGTCGTATAGGCGTCGCTCTCGATCGCGAGCGCGTCGAGCGGCGCCTGCGCGCGGAACGCGGCAAGCCACGCACCATTGTTGACGCCCGCGAGCCCGCAGCCGAGCGCGCACTGCGACCAGTCGAACGCGAGCCCCGCCCGCGTGAATGCGTCGGCACAGGCCGCGCCGATCGATGCCCACGCGCTCTCGATGCCGAGGCCGAGCCCCGACGGGCCGCCGCGCCCCTGCGCGAGCTCGCGCCCGTGCCGGTCGGCGAGTACCGCGCGGGTGCCGGTGCCGCCGCCGTCGATGCCGATCGCAAAAAGGAATGCCGTCATGCGTTGATCCTGCTGATTCGAACAGGCGCCAAGCTTAACCGGATCGGCGCCGCGCGCCCATCTGCCGTTCGGCCAGCTATGCCGTGAATGGGCCTTCGGCTATGCTGGCACGATCGAATCGACACTGGAACGGGGCTGACGATGTCGCAGCGGTGCAACTGGGTAAAGACGGAAGCGGATGCTCACTATCACGATACCGAGTGGGGCGTGCCGTCGCATGACGATCGCCATCTGTTCGAAATGCTGATTCTGGAAGGCGCGCAGGCGGGGCTGTCGTGGTCGACGATCCTGAACAAGCGCGCCGGTTATCGCGACGCGTTCGCCGACTTCGATGTCGACGCGGTCGCGCGCTTCACGCCGAAGCGCATCGAGAAACTGCTGGAGAACCCCGGCATCGTGCGCAATCGCGCGAAGGTGGAATCCGCGGTCACCAATGCACGGGCCGTGCAGCGCATTCGCGACGACCACGGGTCGCTCGCGCAATTCCTGTGGTCGTTCGTCGACCACACGCCGGTCCAGAACGCATGGCAGTCGTATCGCGACGCGCCCGCGTCGACCGCCCAGTCGGATGCGCTCAGCAAGGCGCTGAAGGAATACGGCTGCAAGTTCGTCGGCTCGACGATCTGCTACGCGCTGATGCAGGCAACCGGGATGGTCAACGACCACGAGGCCGGCTGTCCGTGTCACGCCAAATGCGCGGCGCTCGGCGGCAAGGAGCAGCCGGCACGGCGCCGCAAAGCGGGCTGATGACGGCGACGAAGCCCGCCCGGCTGGATTGCTACATCGGCGCGCCGCCGGGCGACCCGCGCACGGCAAGCTCGAGCGCGGAGAGCGATTCCCGTGTGAAGACACCGGCGGCCGAATCCGTTTGCCGCCGACGGAGCCGCCACGCCACGCCGCTGCCGTCTGACAACCGATCGGCGACCTTTCTGCCGCGATCCGCAACCTTCTTTCCGGCCCCGAAAAGCAAAACGGCGGAGCGGCTTCTTTCGAAGCACACTCCGCCGTTTCGCGGCGAACCGTAGACGCTCTTAGTGGAGCTTCTTCGGCAGCATCTGGCTGCGCAGGCGCTTGTGCAGGCGCTTGACGGCTGCTGCCTTCTTGCGCTTGCGGACTGCGGTCGGCTTTTCGTAGGACTGGCGTTCGCGCAGTTCAGCGATCAGGCCATTTTTTTCGATAGCACGGCGAAAGCGGCGAATCGCCACTTCGAACGGCTCGTTTTCTTTCAGAAGAATCGTCGTCATGTCGTTCCTAAATTGCTTAAACGGTCAAAAACGTAGCGGCCAAGCGCCACGCACCGGCCATCCGGGCGTCCCCACAACAGGCGAAACGAGCGGAAATACGGCCTCGGAGGCCGGAAAAGAGAGGCACAAAGCACCGCGAGTACGCTTCACAAGTCGCGTGCAGCGCCGCGTTTGACTGCCAGCAAGAATGCCGAGACGGCATAGGCGTGACAGAAAATCTCAATTCAGCCCGCCATGATATCAGGAAAACATAGCTTCGCCTACCGGTTTGCCACTTTTCCGTCGCAATCGCGCATTGCAGGCGCTCGAACGCCCGTCCGGTCTTGCTGTGAGCCGTTCGGGCCCTTTAAATGCGCGCCGGACTGCACCCAAACGCACCGCAACGCTCGTGCTTCCCCATTATAAAATCGGGCCAAATCTTCGGCGCCCCCTTCCGATTTGGTTTCGAACCACCGAAGTCTGGTTCTGAGGTGGCCAGCACTGAATGCACGCATCCATTGGTACCGGCAGGACTTTGCGTGCTTACTTACGAACAACAAAAAGTCGGCTGCCGGCTGCAAATCCAGCGACTACCGCGCCGTCTGCCACCTCCCAACCGATCCGCACGGCCCCAACCTAAAAATGTGGTTGATGTCCCCATCTCGCCGGAACGCGATCCGCGTCCGGTCATTGCTCCGGCTTCAACAGTATTCCTTGTCAAAACCGAATCTGCCACGGGTCTCGCCGTACCACGCGCGGAATTCAACAGGCCAGTCGTTCGTCCGATGCGGCATTGTCGGTATGTCAACCGGCTGCCGGGCGGGAGCGCCGCAGGTGCCTCACACCGAACGAACGAAAGCGCATACGCAGGCGTCGAGATCATGTTTGGCAAACCACAGAGCCGGTTCAACCAGCCGGTACGCCAAAGCAACTTCGCATCTGCCCCTAAAGTTTCGTCGCATGGTCGCCGACAACCAAGAAAGGCGGGCGATGCAGGATGCCAAAAAGCGCGACGCCGAACACGAAACAGCCAAATTTAAACCGGGCGTTTTCCAAACGAGGATAGAAATGCTGAATATCAACACCAACCTTTATTCGCAAACGGCGCAAACCAATCTGTCGAGCACGCAGAACGCGCTGTCGCAGGCAATCAACCGCCTGTCGTCGGGCAAGCGCATCAACTCGGCAGCCGATGACGCAGCCGGCCTTGCGATCTCGACGACGATGACGGCGTCGATCAACGCATTCAACCAGGGCGTCGCGAACGCGAACAACGGCATCTCGTTGGCGCAAACGGCGTCGAGCGGCCTTTCGGCGATCACCGCCAACCTGCAACGTATTCGCCAGCTTGCAGTCCAAGCATCCGATCAGTCGATCGGCGCCGCCGCTCAGGCCAACCTCCAGACTGAAGTAACGGCTCGCCTCGGCGAAATCGATCGCATCGCGACCCAAACGACGTTCAACGGCATCGGCCTGCTCGACGGCAGCCAGGCCGCCCCGCTGCAATTCCAGATTGGCGAAAAGACGGCCCAAACGCTCTCGATCGACCTGACCGGCGCAAAGGCCGACACCACTACCCTGGGCGTTAACGGCGTCGACGTCAGCACGTTCGCCGGCGCACAGGCTGCGATGACGTCGATCTCCTCCGCTCTGGCCACGATCAACACCGCGCAGGCAAGCCTGGGTGCCGACCTCAATATCTTTCAGGCTGCCGTCTCGCAAACGACGTCGCAATCGACCAATCTGAGCGCCGCAAGCGCGCAGATCACCGACGCAAACTTCGCACAGGAAACCGCAAACCTGTCGAAGGCTCAAGTGCTGCAGCAAGCTGGCATCTCGGTGCTCGCGCAAGCGAACTCGATGCCGCAGCAGGTTCTGAAGCTTCTGCAATAAGGGCTAGATAATGCGCCACGTCACGCATTCAAGAAATGCGTGACGTGGCGGTCAATACGGAAGCCAAAGAAAGAATGCTTATCCGAGGGCTCGCCTTCCGGTAAGCATTTTGCGCATCGTGCAGCACATCGGCGCCGCCACGCCAACGCGCCCGGCGGCGCACTTTTCACCAGACGGAGTCCTCGATGTCGACGACGAACATTTCCGGCACCACGGCCAACAGCGCGCTGACCCAGGCGGCTCAGTCCATCATCAGCGGAGTGACGAACTCGAACACGGACACGTCCGCACTCGTTTCCGCGATGGTCACGGCCAAGATGGCCGCACAGACCACGCAGAACGTCAACCAGCAAAATCTCGACAACACCACGCTGTCGGCCATCGGCTCGCTCAAGTCGGCACTGTCTTCCCTTCAATCGGCGCTGTCCGGGCTCGCCGACGGATCGGCCCTGGCGAAAACCACCGCCACCGCAAGCGGCAGCGGCCTGAGCGCCGCCACGTCGACGGGCTCGGTCGCCGGCAGCTATTCGATTGCGGTAACGCAAGTCGCCACCGCGCAGAAGCTTGCACTGACAGTGGGCGTGCAACCGTCCACCAAACAGATCGGGACGGGCAACCTCACCATCACGCTCGGCAGCGGCGCGCCGATGACCGTCGGAATCAACACCGGCAACAACACGCTCGCGGGCATCGCCAGCGCAATCAATTCGGCGAGTGGTAATCCCGGCGTGACGGCCACCGTCGTCACCGGCACGGATGGGTCGCACCTGGTGCTGACCTCGAATGTGACAGGGGCGGCGAACACGATCCAGGTGTCGACCAATTCGACAGACGGGCTGGCCAGCCTCGCGACCGTCGACGGCTCGGGCGTCGCAACAAACAACTACGTCGAGAAAAACAACGCACAAGACGCGATGCTCAGCATCGACGGCATTACCAACATCCAGAGCGCCAGCAACACGATCACCGGCGCCATTACCGGCGTGACGCTCAACCTCGCCACGGCGGCGGCAAACACGACGCAAACCCTTACGGTCGCGGCGGACAACACGTCAGCGACCAACGCGATCAACGGCTTCGTCTCGGCATACAACTCATTCGTGAGCACCGCCTCGTCGCTGTCGAGTTTCGACTCGACCGCCGCTGCCGGCAGCCAGGGCGGGCCGCTCATCGGCGATTCGATGCTGAATTCGATCGTCAGCACGCTCGCGACGGCCATTTCCAAGGGCGTAACAAGCGGCAGCAGCACGGTGAGCCTGAGCGCGATCGGCATCAACCTGACGCCGGACGGCACGCTCAGCGTCGATAGTGCGTCTTTGTCGAACGCCCTGACGCACAATTCGGCCTCGGTAGCGACCGCCTTCAACGCGACGAATGGCATCGGCGCAGTGCTGAACAACAACATCACGTCGTATCTGCAGACGGGCGGGATCATCGATACACGCGTCAACGCGCTGAACAGCGACCTCGCCGACGCGAAGACGCAAGCAAAGACCCTGCAAGCGTATGCGAGTCAGTTGACCGATCAGTACAATGCGCAATTCACCGCCCTCAATACGCTCATGGCGCAGATGCAGAACAACTCGCAGTATCTGACGCAGTTGTTCGGCGGCACCAATAGCGCCGGCGCACTCGCCACCAACAAGTAATACGGCCCACTGGATGTATCGAGCCTCGCGGTACTTTTGAATTGGCACTGGAGTAATCGTCACGATGGATCAACCCGCATTACTCGCACGCGTGTGGCAACTGACGCAGGCAATCGAACACGCTGCGTCGCTGGCGGACTGGTGCGGCGCGGCACGTCTCGCGGAAGCGCGCTCGCCCCTGTTGATGTCGCTGAGCGCACCGCAAACGCCCGATGCACTGGCCATCATCCGCCGCATACAGGCGATCGACACAGCCATCGCGGCCGACGCGGAAACGACGCAGCGGGAGTTGCATGCGGAGTTTCAGGCCGCACTCGGACGGACCGAAGCTGCTGGCCGATATCAGCAGATCGCGCAACTGTAACCGCATTGCCGCCAAGTACGTCGCGAGCGGCACTTCGCGCCGGACGTTTACTTCCGGCCCGGCCGTTCATCGCTTCGATCCGATGAACGGCCTGCTCCGCACCAACTCACCGACACCTCATCCCGCGCATGTTTGGCACACGTCGCGATGAACGCTACTCCCGCCAAATCAGCGCCCTGCGGCACATGCCGACGTCCAGGCCGGCGCAACTTCTGCAAGCACGGCTCTGAATACGATCTGCCCACGAAAACTGGCGATTGCGATTGCTCTTCAACCTACCGGACTCGCATAACTGATCGGCGCGACTGCATAGCGAAGCCGAAGCGCCGCCACTCCACCACTTTTTCGCCAAATGGCGCATAAGGTGGGGTTTCCGGTGGCATCCGAAATGAAAAAAGGCCCTTGGCGTTCGCCTCAGGGCCTTGATTTCTCTAGGTTTTATCGACCTAGCATCACTTCGAATTTTGGCGCGCCCGGCTGGGATCGAACCAGCAACCCCTGCCTTCGGAGGGCAGTACTCTATCCATTGAGCTACGGGCGCGTATGACAACGACGACAACGACGACAACGATGACAGTGACAACAGCGAAACGACCCAATAAACCGGCCGCCCACCATTGGCAAGACGGCAAGGATACCCGGTTTCCCAAGACGCGTCCACCTTGCCCGCCGAATCCCCGTCAGGCCCCCAATTCGTGCGGGTAAACACGCGCCTTCGCACCGCTCGCCGTGATGTAAACGTTCCGTCTATAATCGTCCGTGCTTCATTGGACTGCCATTTTGCCGTTGCACCGCGCTCACAATTCCTAATCACGGAGACGAGGCAAGCATGAGCGAAGCACCCCACGAATCTCCCGTCAAAACCCCCGGGCAGCTGATTGCCGTCGTCATCGCATCATTCGCGATTCCGATCGCCCTGATCGTCCTGTTTGCCACCTATGCCAACCACGCGTTCCGTTCGGGCGCCGGCACGGATGCGCTATCCGACGAACAGGTCGCCGCGCGGATCGCACCGCTCGCGAAGGTCGACGTGAAGGACGCCAATGCGCCCCGCACGTACAAGACCGGCGAGGATGTCTACAAGGCCGTGTGCGTGACCTGTCACGGCACGGGCGCCGCCGGCGCGCCGAAGTTCGGCAACAAGGACGACTGGGCGCCGCGCATCTCGCAGGGCTTCGACACGCTGCTGAAGACGGCGCTGTCGGGCAAGGGCGCGATGCCGCCGCGCGGCGGCACGAGCCCCGACGATGTCAGCGACTATGAAATCGCGCGGGCGATCGTCTACATGGCGAACAACGACGGCGCGAACTTCCCCGAACCGGCTGCCCCGGCCGCCAATGCGGCGCCGGCAGCGAGCGGCGCGGCGGGTGCGGCAGGCGCCGATGCATCGAACGCGCAGGCCGCCGCCGCGATGGCCGCGATCGCCGCGATTCCGAAGGCAGGCGAAAAGCCCGCCGCCGCGCCGACCAGCGCCGACGCCGCGTCGGCCGGCAAGGCGCTGTACACGCAGGTCTGCCAGGCATGCCACGCGGCCGGCGTGCTCGGCGCGCCGAAGTTCGGCAGCAAGGAGGACTGGGCGCCGCGCCTGAAGGACTCGATGGATACCGTCTACAACTACGCGCTGCACGGCAAGGGCGCGATGCCGCCGAAGGGCGGGTCGAGCGCGTCCGACGCCGACGTGAAGGCGGCCGTCGACTACATGGTCAACGCGTCGAAGTAACGCCTGCCAGCCAGAAAAAACCCCCGCGGCGCACGCGCATCGCGGGGGTTTTGCTTATCCGGATCGCCCGGGCGTCAGTGCGCCGACACGCACCGCATCACTTCTGCAACAGCGCCTTCAGGCTCGCGAGCCGGTCCTTCGGCGTCATCGGCGCTTCCTCCGGCGTCGGCGGCGGCGCTTCGTCGAGGCCCATCTCGGGGATGAAGCGAGACGGCTCGCACACGACCGTCTCGCGCGCCCGCTTGCGCTTCTTGCACCAGTTCAGGTGCAGGCTGCGCTGCGCGCGCGTGATCGCGACGTACATCAGCCGGCGCTCTTCCTCGATCCGCTCGCTGTCGATCGGGCCGTCGTCCTCGCTGCCGCCGCGGTGCGGCATGATGCCTTCCTCGACGCCGACCAGGAACACGTGCGGATACTCGAGCCCCTTCGACGCATGGACGGTCGACAGCCGCACGGCGTCCGGATCCTCGTCCTTGCCTTCGAGCATCGACATCAGCGCGACGGTCTGGATCAGGCCGAGCAGGTTCTTGCCGGTGTCGGCAAGCCCGTCCGCGTTGTGGAACCCTTCGGCCTCGCCGTCGACGGCTTCCGTCTCGGGCTTGGTGCCCTTGCGCTTCAGCCATTCGAGGAATTCGAGCACGTTCTGCCACTTCGACTGCGCCTGCCGCTCGTCGAACGCGTCGTACAGATAGGCCTCGTAGTGAATGGCTTCCATCATGTCGTCGAGCACGACGGTCGCGGGCTCCTTGTCCGCGCGATCGGTCAGGCGCTGGATGAAGTCGCAGAACATCCGCAGCGGCTCGACCTGCCGCGCGGACAGCCGCGCCTCGATCCCGCCCATGTACACGGCCTCGAACAGCGACACCTTCGCCTGGCCCGCGAACGAGCCGAGCGCCTCGAGCGTCGTGTTGCCGATCCCGCGGCGCGGCGTCGTGACCGCGCGGATGAATGCGGGATCGTCGTCGGCGTTCGCGATCAGGCGCAGGTACGCGCACAGATCCTTGATCTCGGCCTTGTCGAAGAACGACTGGCCGCCCGACAGCACGTACGGAATCCGCTCGCGCCGCAGCACCTGCTCGAAGATCCGCGCCTGGAAGTTGCCGCGATACAGGATCGCGTAGTCGCGGAACTGCGTGCGCCGCTCGAACTTGTGCGCGGACAGCCGGAACACGACCGATTCGGCTTCATGCTCCTCGTCGTTGCACGGCGTGACGGTGATCGAGTCGCCCATCCCGTGCTCGGACCACAGCTTCTTCTCGAACAGCTTCGGGTTGTTCGCGATCACGTTGTTCGCGGCGGTCAGGATCCGCACCGTCGACCGGTAGTTCTGCTCGAGCTTGATCACGTGCAGCTTCGGGAAATCCTTGCCGAGCTGTGCAAGGTTCTCGAGCGTAGCTCCACGCCAGCCGTAGATCGCCTGGTCGTCGTCGCCCACCGCCGTGAACGCGGCGCGCGGGCCGGCGAGCAGCTTCAGCAGCTCGTACTGGCACGCGTTGGTGTCCTGGTATTCGTCGATCAGCAGGTAGCGCAGCTTGTTCTGCCAGCGGTCGCGCACCTGCTCGTTCTTCGCGAACAACTCGGCCGGCAGGCGGATCAGGTCGTCGAAGTCGACCGCCTGGTACGCATGCAGCGTCGCGACGTAGTTGCGGTAGACCAGCGCCGCCTGGTGCTCGTCCTCGTTGGCCGCGATCGTCATCGCCTCCTCGGGCATGATCAGGCCGTTCTTCCACAGCGAGATGGTGCTCTGGATCTTGCGGATCAGGCCCTTGTCGGTGGTGCCGATCTGCTCCTGGATCATCCCGAAGCAGTCGTCCGAATCCATGATCGAGAACTGCGGCTTCAGGCCGACGTGCTCGGCCTCCTGACGCAGGATCTGCACGCCGAGCGAGTGGAACGTACACACGGTGAGCTGGTTGACGGGCACCTTGCGGCCTTCCTTGCCGGGCGTGGTGAGCGTCTTGCCCTCCAGCAGCTTCGACACGCGCTCGCGCATTTCGGCGGCGGCCTTGTTCGTGAACGTGACGGCCGCGATGTGGCGTGGCTCGAAGCCTTTCGCTTCGATCAGGTGCGCGATCTTCTGCGTGATCACGCGGGTCTTGCCGCTGCCCGCGCCGGCGAGCACGAGGCAGGGACCGTCGAGGTAGCGCACCGCTTCGTTCTGAGCGGGGTTGAGGCCTGCGGACATGATGTCGGATGATGTTGCGGTTGACGGCGGAACGCCGGGAGGATGCCGCGCGCGGCAGGCCTGGAATGCAGGCGGACACGCGGGGCAGGACGCGCATGTTAACACGTCGGCGGCATGCATTTTGGAAGCACCGCCGGGCGGGACTGCGCGGGCAGGCTGCCGCTTCGCCCCCTGTCCGAACGGCCAATCCGGCCCCATCCACGCGCCGATCGGCCACAATAGGCGCACGCGGCGGTGCCGCGCGCTTTGCCGGACGCGCCGTTGCATGCGGCCGCGCCATGCCAGAATAGTCGGTCGTCCTCGCGCCTCCACGGCGCGCCCTCCTTTCGTTTCGTACGCAGCCAAGGATTGCCATGTCGTCATTGCTCAGGATTGGTTTGATGGGTTTCGGTTTCGCCGGTGCGACGTTCCACGCGCCCGTGATCACCACGAGCGGCCGCACCGAGGTCACCGCGATCGCGACGGGGCAGCCCGATCGCGCGCGCGCCGCGTATCCGGGCGCACGCATCGTCCCCGATCTCGACACGCTGCTCCGCCTCGACGACATCGACTGCGTGGTGATCGCCACGCCGAACGACACGCACTTCACGCTCGCGCGCCAGGTGCTCGAAGCCGGCCGCCACGTCGTCGTCGACAAGCCCGTCACGCTCACCGCCGACGAAGCGCTCGCGCTCGCGCGGCTCGCGAACGCGCGCAGCCGCCTGTTCGCACCGTTCCACAACCGCCGCTGGGACGGTGACTTCCTCACCGTGCGCCGCATCGTCCAGTCCGGCGAACTCGGCCGGCTCACTTATTTCGCGTCGCACTTCGACCGCTTCCGCCCGACGCCGCGCACGCGCTGGCGCGAGGAGCCCGCACGCGGCGGCGGCCTGCTGCTCGACCTCGGCCCGCACCTGATCGACCAGGCGCTCGCGCTGTTCGGGCTGCCGGAAACGGTCAGCGCCACGGTCAAGACGCGCCGCGACAACGGCACGGCGCCCGATTTCGTGCACCTGCTGCTCGGCTATCCGGACAAGGACGTCGCGCTGCACGCGAGCGCGCTGTCGGCGATCGAGCCCGCGCGCTTCACGCTGCACGGCACGCGCGGCAGCTACCAGAAGTTCGGGCTCGACACGCAGGAAGACCAGTTGAAGGCCGGCCTCACGCCCGACCACGTCGAGTTCGGCGGCGGCAACCCGCCCGGCGTGCTGCGCACGCTCGACGGCGACATCGAGGTCGAGCGGCCGGTGCCGACGCTCGACGGCCAGTACGCGGAGTTCTATCGCGCGCTCGCCGCGTCGGTCCACGATGGCGCGCCGTTCCCGGTCACGCCGCAGGATGCCGTCGACGTGATGACGATCATCGAGCTCGCCGCGCAGAGCGAGCACGAAGGCCGCCGGGTACCGTTCGTGCGCCGCACCGTCTGACGGCCGCCGGCCGTGCGTCGGCCGCCACCGCGGCACGATCCCGAACATTCCGTTACAAATGGTGCGGGAACGAAAGTCAGCGGTCGTCCGGTCTGAAGCGTTTCTCAAAAAGTCGATCCGACACCAAACCGTCAGGAGAATGTGATGCAACGGTTGATTCGCGCAGCGGCATGCTGCGTCCTGGTTTCCTCGCTCGCGGCCTGTATCGTGCAGCCGCAGCGGCCGGCCCGACAGGCGCCCCCGCCCCCACCGCGGCCGAATCCGCAGGTCGTCGCGAACGATCGCCTGCTGGAGGTCCAGGGCCGGATCGACAACTTGCACCGCCGGATCGACGCGCGCGTCAACGGCGGCTACTACCCGCCGCCGTACGGCGCGCAGCTGCACCACCGCCTCGACGTGATCCGCCAGGAAGCGAACGACATGTCGGCCCAGCACAACGGCGGCCTGTCCGGCGACGAGCAGCACGTGCTGAACCAGGAACTCGACACGGCCGCGCGCGCGATCGGCGAGTGATACCGGCCATGCCGGCGCCCGCCGGCGCCGGCAAAAGCGATGGCGCCGCACGCCACCGCTTGTCGCGAAGCGACATTCTTTTGCTCAAATTGACAATGCTCACCCGCTCGCGTACAGTCGCCCGCACGCGTCGGGAGAGCGTGTGACCGTGTAGCTAGCAACGCCGGTCGCGCCGCCGAAGGGGCACACCCGCAAACTCTCAGGCAAAAGGACCGACCGCGTCGGGGAAGCCCGTCCGCGCATTGCGCGGGCCGTACTCCCCGCACTCTGGAGAGCGGCAGTAGCCCGCTGCGCAATGGCAGCGCGGGCAGGCTGCCCACCGAAGGGGCGCGCGTTCGCCGGCCTTGCCCGCAGCGCAATCTCTCAGGTATCGAGGACAGAGGGGCATGTACCGGATCTTCGCAGGCCCCAAGGCCGCGACGGTCGGCACATGGCCGTTCTGACCCGCGCGCAAGCGCCTTGCCTGAGGCCTCGATGACTGCACTGAATCAAACCCCGCTCAACGCCGCGCACCGCGCGCTCAATGCCCGCATGGTCGACTTCGGCGGCTGGGACATGCCCGTCAACTACGGCTCGCAGATCGAAGAACACGAAGCCGTGCGCACCGACGCCGGCATGTTCGACGTGTCGCACATGTGCGTCGTCGACTTCACCGGCAGCCGCGTGCGCGCGTTCTTCGAGCACGCGATCGCGAACAACGTCGGCAAGCTCAAGATCCCCGGCAAGGCGCTCTACTCGTGCCTGCTCAATCCGCAGGGCGGCGTCGTCGACGACCTGATCGTCTATTACTTCACCGAAGACTTCTTCCGCGTCGTCGTCAACGCCGGCACGGCCGAGAAGGACATCGCGTGGTTCAACCAGCTCAACGAACAAGGCGGCTACGGGCTGACCATCGCGCCGCGCCGCGAATTCGCGATCGTCGCCGTTCAGGGCCCGAACGCCCGTGAAAAGGTCTGGACGACGGTGCCCGCCGCGCGCGCCGCGACCAGCGAACTGAAGCCGTTCAACGCCGTGCAGGTCGCCGGCACGCCGTTCGGCGATCTTACCGTCGCGCGCACCGGCTACACCGGCGAGGACGGCTTCGAAGTGATCGTCCCGGCCGTGCACGTCGAAGCACTGTGGACCGCGCTGCAGCAAAACGGCGTGCGCCCGTGCGGGCTCGGCGCGCGCGACACGCTGCGCCTCGAGGCCGGCATGAACCTGTACGGCCAGGACATGGACGAGACCGTGTCCCCGCTCGACGCGGGCCTCGCATGGACGGTCGACCTGTCGGCGCCGCGCGAGTTCGTCGGCCGCGCCGCGCTCGAGCGCGACGGCACGCGCGCCGCGTTCGTCGGCCTGATCCTGCAGAAGGAAAACGGCAAGGCGGGCGGCGTGCTGCGCGCGCACCAGAAGGTCGTCACGCCGCACGGCGAAGGCGAGATCACGAGCGGCACGTTCTCGCCGTCGATGCAGGAATCGATCGCGTTCGCGCGCGTACCGGCGGCCGTCCAGGTCGGCGACACGATCCATGTGCAGATTCGAGACAAGCAACTGCCCGCGCGCGTGGTAAAACTGCCGTTCGTGCGCAACGGCAAGGTCCTCGCTGCGTAACGACCGAGAAGCGACCGGGAGGCCGCCTCCCGGAAAGCCGGGAAATGGCGCCCGGCGCAACCACACCCGGCGCGCCCCCGGCGGCGCGCCAGCATAACGAACACACCTTTTATCCAGGAGCATCCGATGAGCAACGTCCCGGCCGATCTGAAGTACACCGACGAACACGAGTGGATCCGCACCGAAGCCGACGGCACGCTGACGGTCGGCATCACCGATCACGCGCAGAGCACGCTCGGCGACATCGTCTTCCTCGAACTGCCGCAAGTCGGCAAGTCGGTGAACGCGGGCGACGCCGTCGGCGTCGTCGAATCGGTGAAGGCGGCATCCGACATCTACTCGCCGGTGTCCGGCGAAGTCGTCGCCATCAATGAAGAAGCCGCCGACTCACCGGAAGAAGTGAACAGCGACGCCTACGGCGTATGGCTCTTCAAGATCAAGCTCGCGGCCGGCGCCTCGACGGACAAACTGATCGACGCCGACGCCTACAGCAAGCTGATCGACTAATTTTCCTTACCCGAACCGCGCGCGGCCGGCCAGCCGGCCCGCGCGGGACCAGAGTCACGCCATGAAGCTCGAACACCCGGACCGCCTGATGAACCGCACGCCCCTCTCGCTCGCCGCGCTCGAAACGCACGACGCGTTCGCAGAACGCCACATCGGCCCCGATGCCGCCAGCCAGCAGGCCATGCTCGACACGCTCGGCTTCGCGTCGCGCGCCGCCCTGATCGACGCCGTGATCCCGGCCTCGATCCGCCGCGCCGAAACGCTGCCGCTCGGCCCGTTCGCGCAACCGAAGAGCGAGGCCGAAGCCCTCGCCGCGCTGCGCGCCCTCGCGGACAAGAACCAGGTGTTCCGCTCGTATATCGGCCAGGGCTATTACGACTCGCACACGCCGGCCGTGATCCTGCGCAACGTGCTCGAAAACCCGGCGTGGTACACGGCCTACACGCCGTACCAGCCCGAAATTTCCCAGGGTCGCCTCGAGGCGCTCCTGAACTTCCAGCAGATGGTCGCCGACCTGACGGGCCTCGCGATCTCGAACGCATCGCTGCTGGATGAAGCCACCGCCGCGGCCGAAGCGATGACGCTGCTGCAGCGCACCGGCAAGCCGAAGTCGAACGTGTTCTACGTCGCCGACGACGTGCTGCCGCAAACGCTCGAGGTGGTCCGCACGCGCGCGCTGCCGATCGGCATCGAAGTGAAGACCGGCCCGGCGGCCGACGCCGCGCAAGCGAACGCATTCGGCGTGCTGCTCCAGTATCCGGGCGTAAACGGCGACGTGCGCGACTACCGCGCGCTCACCGACGCCATCCACGCGGCCGGCGGCCACGTCGTCGTCGCGGCCGACCTGCTCGCGCTGACCGTGCTGACGCCGCCCGGCGAATGGGGCGCGGACGTCGCGGTCGGCAACACGCAGCGCTTCGGCGTGCCGATGGGCTTCGGCGGCCCGCACGCCGCCTACATGGCCGTGCGTGACGAATTCAAGCGACAGATGCCGGGCCGCCTCGTCGGCGTGACCATCGACGCGCAAGGCAAGCCCGCGCTGCGCCTCGCGCTGCAGACGCGCGAACAGCACATCCGCCGCGAGAAGGCGACGTCGAACGTGTGTACCGCGCAGGCGCTGCTCGCGATCATGGCGAGCATGTACGCGGTCTACCACGGCCCGCACGGCCTGAAGACGATCGCGCTGCGCGTGAACCGCATCGCGGCGCTCCTCGCCGCCGGCGTGAAGCAGCTCGGCTTCGCGACCGTCAACGACACGTTCTTCGACACGCTGACGATCGACACCGGCGCGCGCACCGCGCAGGTCCATGAATTCGCGAAGGCCACGCGCATCAACCTGCGCCGCGTGAGCGACACGCAAGTCGGCGTGTCGGTCGACGAAACGACGACCCGCGACGACCTCGCCGATCTCCTCGCCGTGTTCGCGCAGGCCGCGGGCGGCACCGCGCCGGGCGTGGACGCGCTGGACGCGGGCCTCGCAGGCGTCGCCGCGCTGCCGGCCGGCCTCGAGCGCACGAGCGCGTACCTGACGCACCACGTGTTCAACCGCCACCATTCCGAAACCGAAATGCTGCGCTACCTGCGCAGCCTGTCGGACAAGGATCTCGCGCTCGACCGCTCGATGATCCCGCTCGGCTCGTGCACGATGAAGCTGAACGCGACGTCGGAAATGCTGCCGGTCACGTGGCCCGAATTCGGCCAGATCCACCCGTTCGCGCCGGCCGAGCAGACCGTCGGCTACCGCGAGATGATCGACCAGCTCGAGCAGATGCTCGTCGCGGCCACCGGTTACGCGGCCGTGTCGCTGCAGCCGAACGCCGGCTCGCAAGGCGAGTACGCGGGCCTGCTGATCATCCACGCTTACCACGCATCGCGCGGCGAAGCGCATCGCGACGTGTGCCTGATCCCGGCCTCCGCGCACGGCACGAATCCGGCGTCGGCCCACATGGCCGGCATGAAGGTCGTGGTCGTCGCGTGCGACGCGCAGGGCAACGTCGACATCGCCGACCTGAAGGCGAAGGCCGAGCAGCACGCGAACGACCTCGCGGCGATCATGATCACGTATCCGTCGACGCACGGCGTGTTCGAGCAGAACGTCCGCGAGATCTGCGAGATCGTGCATGCGCACGGCGGCCAGGTGTACGTCGACGGCGCGAACATGAACGCGATGGTCGGCCTGACCGCGCCGGGCCAGTTCGGCGGCGACGTGTCGCACCTGAACCTGCACAAGACCTTCTGCATCCCGCACGGCGGCGGCGGCCCGGGCGTCGGCCCGGTCGCGGTCGGCGCGCACCTCGCGAAATTCCTGCCGAACCAGCGTTCGACCGGCTATGCGCGCGAGGAAGACGGCATCGGCGCGGTGTCCGCCGCGCCGTACGGCTCGGCATCGATCCTGCCGATCTCGTGGATGTACATCGCGATGATGGGCGCGAAGAACCTGACCGCCGCCACCGAAACCGCGATCCTCAACGCGAACTACATCGCGAAGCGCCTCGCGCCGCACTACCCGGTGCTGTATTCGGGCCCGGGCGGGCTGGTCGCGCACGAGTGCATTCTCGACCTGCGTCCGCTCAAGGAAACGAGCGGCATCACCGTCGACGACGTCGCGAAGCGCCTGATGGACTACGGCTTCCACGCGCCGACGATGAGCTTCCCGGTGCCGGGCACGCTGATGGTCGAGCCGACCGAATCGGAATCGCAGGAAGAACTCGACCGCTTCATCGCCGCAATGATCGCGATCCGCGACGAAATCCGCGCCGTCGAGGAAGGCCGCGCCGACCGCGAGGACAACCCGCTGCGTCACGCGCCGCACACGGCAGCCGTCGTCACCGCGAACGAATGGCCGCACGCGTACTCGCGCGAGCAGGCTGCGTACCCGGTCGCGTCGCTCGGCACGAACAAGTACTGGCCGCCGGTCGGCCGCGCGGACAACGCCTACGGCGACCGCAACCTGTTCTGCTCGTGCGTGCCGATGTCGGAATACGCATAACGCACGCCAGGCCGGGAGCCGTCCGATGGTGACCGCACCGCACGCAACCCGGGGTTGCGTGCGGTTTTTTTGTTCGCCGCTCGAACCGGTTCACGTTCACCCGTCAATCCGGCTAACATCACACGCGATCCAGCCAATCAAGGAGTTCCGCATGGTGCGTCCGATGTTTCCGGGCCAGGGTGCAACGCAGGAACGGCCGCGCACGCGCCGCTTCGTGCCGCTGCTCGTCGCGTCGCTGTCGTTTGCCGCCGCCGGTCTCGGCACGGCCGGCAGTGCGCGCGCGGCGATGAATTTCTGCGCGGCGCCCGCGCTGCAGGCGAGCGAGACGACGCAGGCCGAGCCGGGTGTGCAGGCGCTGATCCGCAGCGTCGACGCGCGCATCGGCGAGCAGCCGAAGGCGATGGCGCGCGTGCACACCGAGGGCACGCTGCCGCACGAAGGCATCTACGACCAGAGCGCCGACGCGCTGAAGGACATGGAGCTGATGCGCGACGCCGCGCTCGCGTGGCGCGTGACGAATGCGCCGCGCTACCTGCAGCTCGTCGACCGCTTCCTGTCCGCTTGGGTGTCGACCTACCAGCCGAGCTTCAACCCGATCGACGAGACGCGCTTCGACAGCCTGATCGTCGCGTACGACATGACGGCGAGCGCGCTGCCGGTGAAAACGCGCAACGCGGCGGCGGCGTTCATCGCGAAGCTCGGTGCCGGTTACGTCGCGCAGATCGATGCGCAGAAGCGCCCGCTTACCGGCACCTGGCGCAACAACTGGCAAAGCCACCGGATCAAGCTGATCGCGCTGTCCGCGTTCACGCTCGGCGACCGCAAGATGATGAACGCCGCGCAGCGGCTGTTCGTCGAGCATCTCGCCGACAACATCAGCCCGGACGGCAAGACCTGGGATTTCGAGGAACGCGACGCGCTGCACTACGCGGTGTACGACCTGCAGCCGCTGGTCACGGCCGCGCTCGCCGCGCGCCGCTTCAACCGCAACTGGCTGCGCGAGCGCGGCGCGAACGGCGCGACGCTCGCGGCCGCGCTCGACTGGCTCGTGCCCTATGCGCTCGGCGAGAAAACGCACGAGGAATTCGTGAATTCGCCGGTCCCGTTCGACGCGAAGCGCCGCGAAGCCGGCTTGCCGGGCTACGCGGGGCAGTGGGACCCGAAAAACGCCACTGAACTCTTTCATCTGGCCGCGCGGCTCGACGGGCGGTATGCCCGCGTCGCGCGGCAGCTCTCCCCCATGCCGCCCGCATGGCTCGCCGCGTGCCTGCCATTGCAGGCGCGCTAGCATTATTCTTAAAGCAAGGCAGGTATCAAAATGGCAGTCAGCGTGTTTGACCTCTTCAAGATCGGCATCGGCCCGTCCAGTTCGCATACGGTCGGACCGATGCGCGCGGCGCTGATGTTCGTCCAGGGCCTCGAGCGCGACGGGCTGCTCGACGCGACGGCCCACGTGAAGGTCGAGCTGTACGGCTCGCTCGGCGCAACCGGCAAGGGCCACGGCACCGACCGCGGCGTGATGCTCGGCCTGCTCGGCGACGCGCCCGACACCGTCGATCCCGAAACGATCGACGCGCGGCTCGAGGACGTCCGCAAGTCGAAGCAGCTCGCGCTGCTCGGCACGCATCCGGTGCCGTTCGTGCTGAAGGAGAACATCGCGTTCTACCGGCAGGCGCTGCCCGAGCACCCGAACGGCATGAAGCTGCGCGCGTCCGACGCGAACGGCGCGGTGCTGGTCGAGCGCACCTACCTGTCGGTCGGCGGCGGCTTCGTCGTGACGGCCGGCGCGGCGAACACGAAGGTGCTGAGCGCGGCCGAGCAGATGACGCATCCGTTCCGCACCGGCGCCGAGCTGCTCGCGCTGACCGAGTCGACCGGCAAGTCGATCGCGCAGCTGATGTGGGAAAACGAGCGTGCGTGGCACACCGAGGACGAGACGCGCGACGGGCTGCTGAAGATCTGGGCCGTGATGCAATCGTGCGTGTCGCGCGGCTGCGGGATCGGCAACCCGGACGCCGACGGCAACCTGCCCGGCCCGTTCCAGGTCAAGCGCCGCGCGCCGCAGCTGTATCGCGCGCTGACCGGCCACCCGGAGCGCGCGCTGCAGGATCCGCTGTCGATGGTCGACTGGATCAACCTGTATGCGATCGCGGTCAACGAGGAAAACGCGGCCGGCGGCCGCGTCGTCACCGCGCCGACCAACGGCGCGGCCGGCATCATCCCGGCCGTGCTGCACTACTACACGCGCTTCACGCCGGGCGCGAACGAACAGGGCGTGATCGACTTCCTGCTGACCGCCGCGGCGATCGGCGTTCTATACAAGCTCAACGCTTCGATTTCGGGCGCGGAAGTGGGCTGCCAGGGCGAAGTGGGCGTCGCGTGCTCGATGGCGGCCGGCGCGCTCGCGGCCGTGCTCGGCGGCACGCCGCGCCAGGTCGAGAACGCGGCCGAGATCGGGATGGAGCACAACCTCGGCCTCACCTGCGACCCGGTCGGCGGGATGGTGCAGATTCCGTGCATCGAGCGCAACGCGATGGCGTCGGTGAAGGCCGTCAACGCGGCGCGCATGGCGCTGCGCGGCGACGGCTCGCACTACGTGTCGCTCGACTCGGTGATCAAGACGATGCGCGAGACGGGCGCCGACATGAAGACGAAGTACAAGGAAACGTCGCGCGGCGGGCTGGCGGTGAATATCGTCGAGTGCTGATGCCGGATCCGGCGGTAATGCGGGGCGGATCGATATCCCGCATTACGCCGGACGCAGCAGCGGACATTAATCGTTCAGCCAGTTCTCCAGCCGCAATCCCGGGCAGCTGACAAAATCCCGCTCGTAGTTGGTCACGAGGGCTCGAAACCCAGGCGTGCTCCCCTCGTCACTCAGCGTTCCGACACTTTCACGGCCCCGCCAACGGGCGTAAGCTGTACGTCCCGCTACCCAGGGAGACGGCAGCCCATGTCGCATTCCAAGGATCTCGAGCCGCGCGCCACCACCGGTGCGCGACTGCTCGTCGATGCGTTGCTCGCCAATCACGTCGAACGCGTGTTCTGCGTGCCCGGCGAGAGCTTCCTCGCCGTACTCGATGCGCTGGCGGACGACACCGCGCGCATCCAGACGGTCGTCTGCCGCCACGAGGCGGCGGCCGCGAACATGGCGGAGGCAGTCGGCAAGCTGACCGGTCATCCCGGCATCGCATTCGTCACGCGCGGGCCCGGCGCAACCCATGCGTCGATCGGCGTGCACACCGCGTTCCAGGATTCGACGCCGATGATCCTGTTCGTCGGCCAGTGCGCGCGCGCGCACCTCGACCGCGAAGCCTTCCAGGAAATCGACTATCGCCGGATGTTCGGCCAGATGGCCAAATGGGTCGCGCAGATCGACGACCCGCGCCGCATTCCCGAATACCTGAGCCATGCATTCCACGTCGCGACGTCCGGCCGGCCCGGCCCGGTCGTGCTCGCGCTGCCGGAGGACGTGCTGTCCGAAGCGTGCGCGCCGCAGCCTGTCGTGCCGGCCGCGAAACGCGTCGCGGCGTCGCCGTCGGCCGCGCAGATCGACGAGCTGCGCGAACGGCTCGCGCGCGCCGAGCGGCCGTTCGCGATCGTCGGCGGCAGCGGCTGGACGCCCGACGCATGCGCGAACCTGCGCACCTTCGTCGAGCGCTGGCAACTGCCGGTCGCGTGCGCGTTCCGCTTCCAGGACACCTTCGACAACGCACACCCGAACTATGCGGGCGACGTCGGCCTCGGGATCAATCCCGCGCTCGGCAAGCGGATCCGCGACGCCGACCTGCTGCTGGTGCTCGGCCCGCGTCTCGGCGAGGCGACGACGGGCGGCTACACGCTGCTCGACATCCCGAAGACGCGCCAGACGCTGATCCACGTGCACCAGGGCGCGGACGAGCTCGGCCGTGTGTATGCGGCCGACCTGCCGATCGTGTCGGGGATGCCGGAGATCGCGGCGCCGCTCGCCGCGCTCGAACCGCCGGCGCACCCCGCGTGGGCCGGCACGGCCGCCGACGCGCACCGCGCGTACCGTGAATGGCATGCGCCGCTGCCGATGCCCGGCGACGTCCAGCTCGGCGACGTGATGGTGCAGTTGCGCGAGCGCCTGCCGCACGACGCGATCCTGACCAATGGCGCCGGCAACTACGCGATCTGGCTGCATCGCCACTTCGCGTACCGGCACTTCCGCTCGCAGCTCGCGCCGACCAGCGGCGCGATGGGCTACGGGCTGCCCGCCGCCCTCGCCGCGAAGGCGCTGTATCCGTCGCGCGCCGTCGTCGCGCTCGCCGGCGACGGCTGCTTCATGATGGCCGGCAACGAACTCGCGACCGCGATGCAGTACGGGCTGAACATCGTCGCCATCGTCGTCAACAACGGGCATTTCGGTACGATCCGCATGCATCAGGAGCGCAACTATCCCGGGCGAGTGCACGGCACGGGACTCACGAATCCCGATTTCGCCGCGTATGCGCGCGCGTTCGGCGCGCATGGCGAGACGGTCGAGCGCACCGCCGACTTCGCGCCGGCACTGGAGCGCGCACTGACCTGCGGGCTGCCGGCGCTGATCGAGATCCGCATCCCGCAGGACGCCAGCACACCCGCCGCGACGCTCGAGCAAATCCGCGAGCAAGGTCGCCGCGCGCGCGGCGAATGATCGTGGGAATGTGCGTCGCGCCGGCCGGCCTCGCGTTGTCGCACGACGACGCACTCGTCCACCCCGGCACGCTGCTCGCACCCGACGGGACGCTCGTCGCGCCCTACGACATCGAGCACGGCGGCGATCGCGCGGAGGGCTGCGTGCCGGCCGCGCCGGCGCTCGGCCTGCTGCACGCCGCCCACCGGCCGTTCCGGCTCGACTACGACCGCACGACGGATGTGCACGTGATCAACGGAATGGGCGTCGCACTCGGCGACTCGGTGATCGGGCTGACCGCGCTCGCCGCGCTGCGCGCGATGCATCCCGGCCTGCGCTTCACGCTGTACCGGCCCGCCCGCGCGCCGCGCTACGTCGACGCGCTGTATGCGCTCGCCGCCGACGTCGTCGCGCCGTCGCGTGCGCTGCCGTGCGCCGCCGGCGCACTGCCCGCGCACGCGCCGTGCATCGATCTCGGCAATCACCTGTACTGGCCCGCGTTCGCGCGGCAGCCGATGATCGACTTCTTTGTCGACGCACTGGGCGTGGATCCGGTCACGGTGCCGGCCGCCGCGAAGCGCAATCGCTGGCTCGCGCGGCTGCGGCTGCCCGCGCTGCCGGCCGAATGGCGGCGACCGTACGTGCTGTTCTGCCCGGCGGCGAGCACCGCGGTGCGCAGCGTGCCGCCGGCGCTGCGCGCGGCATTCGTCGAGCGGCTCGCGCAGCGCTACGGGCTGCCGGTGGTCGGGTTCGGCCCCGTCGCGCATCCCGCCTACGTCGACGTGAGCCGCGACGCGGCCGATACCGCGCACTTCATCGCCTGGGTCAAAGGGGCGAGCGTGCTGTTCGCGCCCGATACGGCCGCGCTGCATCTCGCCGACGGCTTCGACGTGCCGACGCTCGGCTGTTTCACGACGATTGGGCCAGCGCTGCGCGCACGCGACTATCCGCACTGCGTACCGGTCGCGCTCGACGTGCCGGCCGGATTGCACGGGCTGCATCGCAGCGAACGGCCGGACGACATCGCGGCGGTCGAAGCCGCTTACCGGGCGATCGACTGGGATGCACTACCGTGGCCGGCGCCACGCGCAGCGGCCGCTGCGACGGAATAGAAGAGCGCAAGTCGCCCGAAAGATCGGATGCGCGGCGGCCTCCACGCGCCGCCGCGCCGCTCACCCGGCCGCCACCATCACGGCACGATCGCGCAGCGTCTCCGACGGCCGCTTGCCGAACAGCCGCCGGTAGTCGGTCGCGAACTGGCTCAGGTGCCAGAAGCCCCACGCCTCCGCGACGTCCTGCACCGAACCGGCCGCCCGCCCGCACAGGTCGCGCCGCGCGCCGTTCAGCCGCAGCGTGCGCAGATAGGTCGCGGGCGCCATGCCGAGCACGTCCTGGAAGCAGTACTGCAGCGTGCGCCGGCTCACATGCAATTGCTCGCACAGCTCGGGCACGCCGACCGGGCGCGTGCGGTGCGCGAGCACGTACTCGCGCGCCTGCTCGACGATCCAGCGCCGTGTCGACGGTGCGCCGCCCGCGCCGTCGTCCGCCGGTTGCGCGCATGCGTCGAACAGCGCGGCCAGGACCTCGGCCTGCAGGTCGTCGCGCTGCGCGTCGGGCAGCGGCCCGCCCACGGCCGCCGCGCCGTCGAGCCGGCGACCGAGCAGCGCGCACAGGCGCGCGAGCCGCGTATCGCCGACCTGGATCACGCGCCGCGTGAACAACCGCTCGTCGAGCGCGCGGCGTTCGACTTCCTCCGCGTAGCGGCGCAGCACGTCGCCGCGCACGACCACGCCGTAGATCGAGAACTGCGCAGGCGTCAGCAATTCGAATTCGACGTTGCCGGGCCGGAACGCGAGCGCACCGGGCCCGATGCGACACGCATCGACGCGCGCGGTGCCGTCGCTGACCAGCGGGATGCCGAACCAGTACGCGTCGCCGCGCACCTCGCACGCCTGGCGCAGCAGGTGGCTGGTCGATTCGCGAAACAGCTTCATCGTGTCGAGCGGCAGCTCGGTCAGCGTGCCGACGAAGCGGCCGGCCGCGAGCTGGTCGTAGGTCTGCCGCCAGCCGATCAGGTTGCGCGCCTGCTCGTCGGCGTCGTGCGCGACGCTGACCACGGCCTGACCGGCCAGCGCGTCGTCACCCTGCGCGCTGCACCGCGTGTCCTCGGCCGTCGGCTCGGCCATCCGCTCCACTCGTTGATCCATCGTGTTCTCCTCACCTGCCCGGGACCGCGTCCATCACGCAAGTCCCGTGCCGAACCGCGCGGTTCGGCGACAAGCCCGTCATTCCACGCCATGCGGCCGATGCGCGCCATGCGGGCGCACCCGGAGGCGGCATGCCACGCACCGCGCGGGTGCGGCATGCGCGCCACCGGCGGCGCGGCGGCGCGCTACGCGCCCGGCCTCAACCGCACGACCCGCGTGCCGCAATTGCCGTACGCCTGCGCGACCGCCAGTTCGACGATCGGACTGCCCGCCCGCCACGGCGCCGCATCCGCTTCCTGCAGGTCGGTCCGCAACGTCGCGCGGCCGTTGATCCGGTAGCGGATGCCGCGCACGAAATCGACGAACAGCAGCCCGACGCCGCTGCCGTCGCACGCGAGCGCATCGATCCGGTTGCCGTCGCCGTGCGTGGGCAGCGCGAAGCGCAGCGTCTTCGTGTCGATCACGCGCACGACCGGCCACTGATCGCCGTTCGCGTCGCGCATGCCCTGCACGATGTCGCAGGTCACACGCGCCGGCCCGTGCGTCGTGCCGACGAACATGAATGGCTGCGATTCGACGAACTGACGCACGCCGATGCTCAGCCGCGTCGTCACGACGTCGCTCATCCGCTCGGCTTCGTCGGCGACGCCGAACCGGTGATGTGCGTCGAGTTCGCCCGCATGAAACACCGGGTGACGCGAATAGGATCCGGGCGCTTCTGCCATGCTGGTTTCCGTCTGGGCCATCGGCGCGCGATGCGGCCGCGAAGGCGCGACGGCCGGTGCGGTTGCCGAGGCTGGCCGACCGCGACGCACAGCCGACGCTGCGTATCGAATCTCGAAACACGAAAACGGCGAAGTGCCGGACGAACGGTCGTCAGCGCATTGCTGCCTCGCCGCGGGAACCGCCCGACGGCCGGACCGCCATCGCCCGGCCGTCGAACCTTCCACGGAAAGCCGGCGCCGGACGCGTGGTCGCCGTCCGGAACCGGCTGCCGTACCGGGCAGCGTTCCGCCGCCGCCCGGCCGGCCCCGGCACTTCGCCCCCTGCTCCGGCGATCAGAAGAACCCGAGCGCCTCGGCCTGGTAGCTGACCAGCAGACACTTCGTCTGCTGATAGTTCGACAACGCCATCTTGTGCGTCTCGCGACCGATGCCCGACTGCTTGTAGCCGCCGAACGCCGCGTGCGCCGGGTACAGGTGGTAGCAGTTGGTCCATACGCGGCCGGCCTCGATCTCGCGGCCCATCCGGTACGCACGCGTGCCGTTGCGCGTCCACACGCCCGCGCCGAGCCCGTAGAACGTGTCGTTCGCGAGTTCGATCGCTTCCTGCTCGTCCTTGAACGTCATCACCGACGCGACCGGCCCGAAGATCTCTTCCTGGAACACGCGCATCTTGTTGTTGCCGAGCAGCATCGTCGGCTTCACGTAGTAGCCCGTGCCGAGGTCGGCCGCCGGTGCCGTGCGCTCGCCGCCCGTCAGGCATTGCGCGCCTTCGCCGCGGCCGATGTCGATGTACGACAGGATCTTGTCGAGCTGCTGCTGCGACGCCTGCGCGCCGATCATCGTCTGCAGGTCGAGCGGGTGCCCGCCCTTGATGCGTTCGACGCGCGCGACGGCCTTCTCGATGAAGCGCTCGTAGATCGATTCCTGGATCAGGATCCGCGACGGGCACGTGCACACTTCGCCCTGGTTCAGCGCGAACATCGCGAGGCCTTCGAGCGCCTTGTCGAGGAACGCGTCGTCCTGGTCGAGCACGTCGGCGAAGAAGATGTTCGGGCTCTTGCCGCCCAGTTCGACCGTCGACGGGATCAGGTTGTCGGCCGCCGTGCGCAGGATGTGCTTGCCGACCGGCGTCGAGCCGGTGAACGCGATCTTCGCGATGCGCTTGCTGGTCGCGAGCGCCTCGCCCGCTTCCTTGCCGAAGCCGTTCACGATGTTGATCGTGCCGGCCGGGAACAGGTCGCCGATCAGTTCCATCAGCACCAGCACCGACGCGGGCGTCTGCTCGGCCGGCTTCATCACCACGCAGCAGCCGGCCGCGAGCGCCGGCGCGAGCTTCCACGCGGCCATCAGCAGCGGGAAGTTCCACGGGATGATCTGGCCGACGACGCCGAGCGGCTCGTGGAAGTGATACGCGACGGTGTTGTCGTCGATCTCGGAAATGCCGCCTTCCTGCGCGCGGATGCAGCCCGCGAAATAGCGGAAGTGATCGATCGCGAGCGGCAGGTCGGCCGCCATCGTCTCGCGCAGCGGCTTGCCGTTGTCGATCGTCTCTGCCACCGCGAGCAGCTTCAGGTTCTTTTCCATCCGGTCGGCGGCGGCGAGCAGCAGGTTCGCGCGCTCGGCGACCGACGTCTTGCCCCACTTGCGGCGCGCGGCGTGCGCGGCATCGAGCGCGACCTCGATGTCGTCGGCGCTCGAGCGCGGCACGCGGCAGAACGGCTTGCCGTTGATCGGCGACACGTTCTCGAAATACTCGCCTTTCACCGGCGCAACCCACTTGCCGCCGATGTAGTTGTCGTACTGCTGACGATACGGATATTCGACGTCGAGGCCCAGTTGTTTCAGGTCAAACGGGTTCATACATGTCTCCTGTTCATCGTGCTTGTGTGAATACAGCGCCGGTTGGATCGCGCTGCACGATTTACGCAACATGCGTGCCACACGGAGCAAAAACGGAACAGGAGCGGTGCGTCCGGCCGCTCGCCGTGGGCGGTGCCGGCGCACGGAACACGAGTGTCCCGTTTCTGAACATCGGGACGGCACAGCGGCACGGCGGGTGTTCGGATTTTTCACAGCGCACCGTTGCATGCGCCGCTGCGCGCCACGCTCGCGGCGTGGCATGTCGCTTGCGTGCGGAACACGGATCCGCACGCATCGGCCACGCGCCGACCGAACCATGAACGACCCGGCCCCCCTCAGCGACGATGCCGTCGCGTTCATCCATGAACAGCCGTTCCTGATCGTCGCGACCGCGAACGCAGCGGGCGACAGCGACTGCTCGTATCGCGGCCGGCAGCCGCGCGCGGACGGTTCGTTCGCCCCGCTCGTCGACCTGCCCGATCGCCGGACGCTCGTGCTGCCCGACTTCGCGGGCAACAACCTGTTCAACACGCTCGGAAACCTGCTCGTGAATCCGGCGATCGCGCTGCTGTTCGTCGATTTCGTCCGGCAGACGACATGGCTCGTGCAGGGGCGCGCGACGATCGACGAGGATGCGGGAAGCCACGCGCATCTGTGGCCGGATGCGCTGCGCTATGTGATCGTTGAAATCGAAAGCGCACAAGCGCGGGCCGATGCGGGGCTGCCGCCGCTCGTGCTGGCGTGATGCGCGGCGCGATGCCGTCGCAGCAGTAAAGCGGGCATGCACGAGCGGGCGCGACGCCGCGGCCGCTTGTGCCGCGTGATACGCCGGGCGGGTCGTCGATACAGGCGGTACAGCCGATACAAGCGCACTCCAACGTCATTGCCGATAGACGCATGCCCGGCAATTCAACGCTCAACGATCATCCACGCGCGGGGCCGATCGTCAGTACGCGGATACGCGTGATCGCAGGATAGGCGGGCGCTGTCTGCGATTTCCGATCCACCGCTCACCGCACGTCTGCCTGCGCACACGCCGGCTCGTTCCGGCGCCGCGCCGGCGCTTCGCCATGCAGCGGCGCGCCGTCATCGCCGCACCCTTCCGCAACCGCCGGCCGCGCACCGAGAAACGCGAACACCACGCCCGCGCACAGCACCGTGACAACCGCAAGCCCGATCAGCAGCCGATCGAACGCGTGCGTATAGCTCGCGAGCAGCGCCGCACGCTCGACGCCCGGCAACACCGCCGCCGCGCCGCCGAGGTCACCCGTCGCGAGCCGCGCGGCTGCCCGCAGCGTCGTATCGGACGTTCCCGCCGCCTGCCGCAAATCGGCGTGAACGAGCGTCGCCAGCACCGCGCCGACGATCGCGAGCGCGATCCCCTCGCCCGCCACGCGCGTCGTGCTGAAGATCCCGGTCGCCATCCCCGCGCGCTCCTTCGGCACGACGCTGACCGACAGCCCGTCCATCAGCCCCCACGGCATGCCGGCCCCGATGCCGATCGCGAGCATCGGCGCGATCGCCGCCGGCCCCGCCCCGCCGCGCAGCGCGATACCCAGCCACACGAGACCCGCCGCCGCGAGCAAGAGCCCGAGCCCCGAGATCACGCCGGCCGACAGCCAGCGCGTGAGCGTCGCCGCGACGAGCGGCACGACGAGCATCGGCGCGGAGATCGCGAGCATCAGCCAGCCCGCGTCGATTTCGCTGAAGCCGTCGATGCCGATGAAGCGCAGCGGCAGCACGACGAGCAGCACGATATAACAGCAGCAGGTCGACACCGGCAGCACCTGCACGCCGACGAAGCGCGGAATCCGGAACAGCGACAGGTCGAGCATCGGCCTCGCGACGCGCGTCTCGATCGCGACGAATGCGCATGCGCCGAGCGCTGCGCCCGCCAGCAGCGCGACGACGAGCGGATGCGTCCAGCCGCGCGCGGGCGCCTCGATCACGCCGAACGTGAACAGCGTGAGCGCGGCGGTGAACGCAGCCGTGCCGGGCCAGTCGAGCCCCGTCGCGTGCGGATCGCGCGACTCGTGCATGCGCGGCAGCCCGAACCCGAGCGACAACGCGCCGGCCGCCGCGCCCGTGACGAAGATCGCGCGCCAGCCGCCGTGCGCGATCAGGCCGCCGGCGAGCACGGGCCCGAATGCGAGCCCGATCCCGAAGGTCGTGCCGAGCAGGCTGAACGCACGCGTGCGCGCCGCGCCGTCGAACTCCTGCGCGAGCGCGGCCGTGCCGCCCGCGAGCGCCGCGGCGGCCGCAAGCCCCTGCGCGGCGCGCAGCAGGTCGACCGCGAGCATCGACGGCGCGAACGCGAGCGCGACCGACATCAGCGTGAACCCGCCGACGCCGATCGCGAACACGCGCTTGCGGCCGAACTGGTCGGCCAGCGCGCCCGCCGCCATCAGGAAACTGCCGAACGCGAGCATGAACGCATTGGTGATCCAGTTCATCGCGACCGGCCCGCCATGCAGGTCGCGGCCGATCGCGGGCGTCGCGACCGCACCGCCCGAAAACGACAGCGGCAGCGCGACGGCGGCCATGCAGACGGCAGCCAGCACCCACGCGCGCCGGCGTGCCGACGTGGCTGAATCGGCTGAAAACGGGTGATCCATCATCGCTCCTCGAAAAGCCGGCGCGGATGCGCCTCACGAGCGATCAAAGATAATTCCGATTCAATCGACGAAAAACCACACGCTGCTCCGGATATAACGGACTAAAATTCCGTAATTCTCCGCGTCACACCCGCTCGCCCATCTACGCCGATGGAAAACCTGAACGGCATCGCCGCCTTCGTCCGCACCGCCGAAGCGCTCAGCTTCGTCGCGGCCGGCCGCGCACTCGGCATCTCGGCCTCCGCCGTCGGCAAGACGATCGCGCGGCTCGAGCAGTCGCTCGGCGTGCGCCTGTTCAACCGCACGACGCGGCGCGTCACGCTGACCGACGAAGGGCGCCATTTCTACGAACGCTGCCAGCGGATCCTCGAGGATCTTCGCGATGCGGAAGCGACCGTGACGGCCTCCGCGCAGCGCCCGCGCGGCAAGCTGCGCGTGAGCCTGCCGGTAATCGGTTACCGGTTCCTGCTGCCCGTGCTGCCCGAATTCAGACAGCGCTATCCGGATGTGGAACTCGACCTGGATTTCAACGACCGGATGGTCGATGTCGTCGAAGGCGGCTTCGACGCGGTGATCCGCAGCGGCCCGCTGTCGGATTCGAGCCTGATGTCGCGGCGGCTCGGCCCGTTCGCGTTCGTGCTGTGCGCGACGCCCGCGTATCTCGCGCAAGCCGGTACGCCGCGGGCGCCGCACGATCTCGAAGCGCACGATTGCGTGCGCTACTGCTTCCCGACCACCGGCAAGCTGCAGGACTGGGCGCTCGCCGCCGATGACGGCACGCCGCTGAAACTGCGCACCGCGATGACCTGCAACAACATGGAAGCGCTGCGCGGCGCGGTGATGGCGGGGCTCGGCATCGGCTACATGCCCGACTTCCTCGCGCGCGACGCGCTGGACACGGGCGCGCTCGTCACCGTGCTCGACGACTACCGGATCGCGCCGGGGCAGTTCTCGATCGTGTGGCCGTCGAGCCGGCAGTTGTCGCCGAAGCTGCGCGTGTTCGTCGACTTCCTGTGCGAGCGATTGTTCAAGTAGACGGACGGCGCAAGTAGACGGATGGCGCGCACCACCGCACGCTCACCCCGCCCCGTCACGCCGCGCCGATCCTCTCCGCTTCCGCCTGCGGCAACAGCGCGTCGCTGTCGTCCTTCAACCCGACGCCCGTGAGCCCGAGCCGGCGCGCGTGCGTCATCAGGTAATGCAGCTTGTGCGCGGCGGCGGCATGCGGTAACCCTTCTGGCCGCACGTTCGAGATGCAGTTGCGCAGCGCGTCGTGGCAGCCGACCTTCGGCGCCCAGGTCAGGTACACGCCGAGGCTGTCCGGCGAGCTGAGTCCCGGCCGCTCGCCGATCAGCATCGCGACGACCTGTGCGCGCAGCAGTTCACCGATCTCGTCGCCGAGCGCGACGCGCGCCTGCGTCGCGACCACCACCGGGCCGATCCGCCAGCCGTCCGCGGCGAGCCGCGGGCACACGGCCTGCAGCAGCGGCAGCGCCTGCTTCGCGGCCGCGAACGCCGACAGCCCGTCGCCGACCACGAACACGACGTCCGGCGCGTCGTCGAGCGCCGCGCCGTAGCCGGCCAGCAGCCCGCGGCTGTCATCCGACAGCTTGCGACCGAGATCGGGCCGACGCAGATAGTGGTCGCGGTCCGGCGCGGCGCTCTGCACGCCCAGTGTCGGCAGCAGGCCAGCCGCCTCGATCTCGCGGCGCAGCGCATCCGCGTCGAGAGGCTGGTGCACCGCGTCGCGCGCCTGCGCATGCGACAGGTTGAAGGCCAGCAGCGGCGCGGTCGGCAGGCTGTTGCCCGCGCGGCCGAGCGCGATCCGCGCGTTCGTGAACGACTTCAGCTGCGCCCACGGGTTCTTTTCGACGGCGTCGCTCATGCAGAAATCCCCATCCAGTCGTTCGCGCCCGCGAGCAGCGGCACGCGTGACGTCGCGGCGCGCAGCGCGCCGTGCGCGTCGGCGATCTCCATCGTCTCCAGCCATTCCTCGAACTCGGGCGCGCGACGCAGGCCGAGCACCTCGCGCACGTAGAGCTGGTCGTGAAACGACGTGCTCTGGTAGTTCAGCATCACGTCGTCCGCGCCCGGAATCCCCATGATGAAGTTGATGCCGGCCGCACCCAGCAGCGTCAGCAGCGTGTCCATGTCGTCCTGGTCGGCTTCCGCGTGATTCGTGTAGCAGATGTCGCAGCCCATCGGCACGCCGAGCAGCTTGCCGCAGAAGTGATCCTCGAGCCCCGCGCGGATGATCTGCTTGCCGTCGTACAGGTATTCGGGCCCGATGAAGCCGACCACCGTGTTCACGAGGAACGGATCGAACTTGCGCGCGACCGCATACGCGCGCACCTCGCAGGTCTGCTGGTCGACGCCGAAGTGCGCGTTCGCCGACAGCGCGCTGCCCTGGCCCGTCTCGAAGTACATCAGGTTGTTGCCGACAGTGCCGCGCTTGAGCGACAACGCGGCCTCGTGCGCCTCGCCGAGCAGCGCGAGCGAGATCCCGAAGCTCGCGTTCGCCTTCTCGGTGCCCGCGATCGACTGGAACACCAGGTCGACCGGCGCGCCTTTCTCGATCGCGGCGATCGTGTTCGTCACGTGCGTGAGCACACACGACTGCGTCGGCACGCCGTAGCGCTCGCGGAACCCGTCGATCATCGCGAGCAGCTTCACGATCGCCGCGAGGCTGTCGGTCGCCGGGTTGATGCCGATCATCGCGTCGCCGCAGCCGTACATCAGCCCGTCGAGCATCGACGCGGCGATGCCCTTGACGTCGTCAGTCGGGTGGTTCGGCTGCAGCCGCACCGACATCCGGCCGGGCAGCCCGACCGTGTTGCGAAAGCGCGTGACGACGCGGCGCTTCCTCGCCGCCGCGATCAGGTCCTGGTTGCGCATCAGCTTCGACACGGCCGCGACCATCTCGGGCGTGAGGCCCGGCGCGATCCGCTCGAGCGCGGCGCCGTCGGCCGCGGGCGACAGCAGCCAGTTGCGGAAGTCGCCGACGGTGAGGTGCGAGATTTCCGCGAACGCGACCGCGTCGTGATCATCGAGGATCAGACGCGTGACCTCGTCGTGTTCGTACGGAATCAGCGCCTCGTTCAGGAACGCCTTCAGCGGCACGCCCGCGAGCGCGATCTTCGCGGCGACGCGCTCCTCCTCGCTCGCGGCCGCGACGCCGGCGAGCTGGTCGCCGGAGCGCAGCGGGCTCGCCTTCGCGAGCAGCGTCTTCAGGTCCGCGAAGCGGTACGTGCGCGGGCCGATCGTCTCCGTGTAGGACATCGTTCGAATCTCCTTGCCTGTCCTTGCCAGTCCTTGCCGAACGCCGACGGCGCGCCCGTTCGACGGGGCGCGCCGGATGCCGTCACGAACGGCCGTTCGGGTTCGCCATCCTCATTCCTCGAGCAGCACGTCGGCCGGCGCGCTCGCGCGCTGCGAACGGGTCGCGAGGAAGTACGCGTAGCCGAGCGCGAGGAACGCGACGAACACCATGGCCACCAGCCCGTTGAAAACCACCATCGTCGCGAGGCAAATCAGGGCCGCAACGATCGCGAACGCCGGGAAGAACGGGTACAGCGGCGCGCGGAACGGTCGCGCCATGTTCGGCTGCGAACGGCGCAGCTTGAACAGCGCCGCCATGCTTACGATATACATCACGATCGCGCCGAACACCGACATCGTCACGATGTTCGCGGTGAGCGTCTGGCCGCCGAACTGGATCAGCTCGTCGCTGTAGATCGCCGCGATGCCGACCACGCCGCCCGCGAGAATCGCCCGATGCGGCGTCTTGAAGCGCGGATGCACCTTCCCGAGCCACTCCGGCAGGTAGCCTTCGCGGGCCAGCGCGAAGATCTGGCGCGAATAGCCGAGGATGATCCCGTGGAACGACGCGACGAGCCCGAACAGCCCGAGCCACACGAGCATGTGCATCCAGCCGCTGTTCGCCCCGACGATGTACTTCATCGCCTGCGGCAGCGGATCGTTGATGTTCGCGAGCTTGGTCCAGTCGCCCGCGCCGCCGGCGAACACCATCACGCCGATCGCGAGCGTGACGAGCGTCAGGATGCCGGCCACGTACGCGATCGGGATCGAGCGCTTCGGGTTCTTCGCTTCCTCGGCGGCCATCGCGACGCCTTCGATCGCGAGGAAGAACCAGATCGCGAACGGGATCGCCGCGAACATGCCGTGGAATGCGCCGACGCTGAAGTGATCGGCGCCCGACCAGCCGCCCTTCATGAAGTTGCTCCACGCGAAGCCCGGCGACACGACACCCATGAACACCAGCAGCTCGAAGATCGCGAACAGCGTGACGACCAGCTCGAACGTCGCGGCGATCTGCACGCCGACGATGTTCAGCGCCATGAACACGAGATACGCGCCCATCGCCGCGTGTTTCGGTTCGAGCCCCGGAAACTGCACGTGCAGGTACGCGCCGATCGCGAGCGCGATCGCGGGCGGCGCGAACACGAACTCGACGAGCGTCGCCGCGCCGGCGAGATAGCCGCCCGCCGGGCCGAACGCGCGGCGCGCATACGCGAACGGGCCGCCCGCGTGCGGGATCGACGTCGTCAGTTCGGTGAAGCTGAAGATGAAGGTGGTGTACATCGCCGCGACGAACAGCGCCGTGACGACGAAACCCAGCGTGCCGGCACTCGCCCAGCCGTAGCTCCAGCCGAAGTATTCGCCGGAAATCACGAGGCCGACCGCGATGCCCCACAGTTGCCAGGTCCCGAGCGTCTGCTGCAGCGCGGGCTGGCCGGACGACTTGGCGCCGGCGGCGGGCCGGCCATTCGACTCTGCTTTCATGCGATTCTCCTGAAAGGCGCCGGCCTGCCGGCCCGCGCGACTGAGAATCGATGCTAGAGAGTCATTAAACGACGTGTTATCGAAATTCGGCAAAGATGACGGCCGACGTTTCGCCGATGGCAACGGCGGCCGCGCTCCGCGGTCGTCAGGCACGCGCCGGCCGGCCGCACGAAGCGTGCCGGACGGCCGACGCCGACTGACCTTACTGGCCGCCGCCGCGCTGGTTGAACCAGCGGTCGAGCAGCTTGCCGGCTGCTTCGCGGCCGCCGAGGCCGAACGACAGCGCGACCGCCACCGCGATCGCGCCGAGCACGAGGCCGAACGCGAGCTGCACGATCTCGTTGGCGATGCCCATCGCGCGCAGCCCCATCGCGAACACCAGGCCGAGGATCGCGAACTGTGCGATCCGAGCGAACAGCACGCTGTGCTCGCGATCGGCCTGCTCGATCACGCGGCGCGCGAGGCCCGCGAGCCACACGCCGATCACGAGGATCACGCCGCCCATCAGCACATGGCCGCCGAATTCGATGAACAGCGTGACGACGTCGCGCACCTGCGAGAAGCCGAGCCGGTTCGCGGCCTCGACCGCCGCGAACAGCATCGCGAAGAACACGATCAGCCGCGCGACCAGCACCGACGGCTGCAGGATCCCCGAAAACACGCGCTCGACGCCGAGCACGGCCGGCAGCCCGTCGGCGCCGGCGGCTTCCAGCAGCTTCTGCGCGAGCGACGCGACGAAGCGCGCGAAATAGAACGTGACGAGCACGATCACGATCGCCGCGACGATGTCCGGCACCGCGCCGAGGAACTGGTTCAGCATGTTGGTGGCCGGAATCGAGATCGCGTCGATCTTCAGCGCGTCGAGCGCGGAGATCAGCGTCGGCACGAACACGAACACGTAGACGATGGTGCCGATCAGGCTCGACACGCGCACCGGCGTCGGGCTGTCGAGATTCTGCGTGAGACGGTCGGCGCCGGCGGCGACGAGCAGGTTCGTCACGAGGCCGCGCAGCACGCGCGCGACGATCCAGCCGACGAAGCCGATCACCGCGGCCGCGAACAGGTTCGGCACGATCGCGAGCAGCTTGTCGACCATCCCCTGCACCGGCGACAGCAGGCCCGACAGCGCGAACGACGCGAGGATCGCCGGCAGGAACATCAGGATCACGAGCCAGAACAGCACGTCGCCCAGATAGCCGCTCATCGGCTGCATGCCCGCGCTTTCGGACAGCTTGTCGTCGACCTTGCTCGCCTTCAGCGCGCGGTTGGCGAGGCTGCGCAGCAGCGATGCGATCAGCCACGCGATCAGCGTCAGCGCCGCGCCGCCGATCAGGTTCGGCAGGTAGTTGACGATGTGCGTGACGAGCAGCGAGAACGGATTGGACACCGCGTACAGGTTGAGCACGTTGAAGATGCCCACCGCGGTGACCAGCAGCACGAGCCAGAACAGCCCGCCGGCGATGATCCGCTCGACATACGCGCCCTGGCCGGTGCTTTCGTTGATCCGCTGATCGACCTTCAGCGCGCCGAGCAGCCGGAGCGCGCCGGCCCGCACCGCCACGGCGATCAGCCAGCCGATCACCAGGATGCCGATCGCGCCGGCGATCTTCGGCAGGTATCCGCCTAGCGTGGTCTGCAGCGACGTGATGAAGCTGGAAGCATCCATTTCTTCTTCTCCCGAAAAACGTGGCGTTGCGATTGAACATCGACGAACTACCTGCGTACTTCGAAAACCGTGCGTTGCCGCCCCAAGCAACTTACCCGAGAAAAATGACGCGATCACCCGATTTCACCGTCTTTAACTTTAGACAGTTATCGGCGGGGACGAGACCCAATTTCGTCGAAATAAAAAAGGGGCGGATTTATCGGCCCTACGCATCTCCGCAAGATTTATCAATCGGCGGCGTGCTACCGTGACGTCGATTCCTGCCTGGGGACGCACGCATGACCGTCGACACGAAAGCCGAAACGCCCGCGTGGGTCCGCTATGCGACACGCGTCGCGCGCGTTCACGACTACATCCGCACGCATCTGGACGACACGCTCGACCTGAACCGGCTCGCCGACATCGCGTCTTTGTCGCCGTATCACTGGCAGCGCGTCTATCGTGCGCTGTACGGCGAATCGATCGTGCTGACGGTGCGGCGGATGCGGATCGTGCGCGCGTCCGAGGATCTCGTCTGCACGGCGCTGCCGCTCGACGCGATCGCGCGGCGCGCCGGCTACGGCTCGACGCATGCGTTCGCTCGCGCATTTCGGGATGCTTACGGCGTGCCGCCCGCGCAGCACCGTCGCGCCGGGGTCCACCGGCCGATCTATCCGTTACAGCGAGGAGAGGGAGACATGTTCAAGCATGAAGTCGAGATCCGGCGGCAGCCGGAGCTGCGCGGCTATGCGGTTGCGCACACGGGTGCTTACCTGAAGGTCGGCGACGCGTTCGGGCAGATCGGCGCGTGGGTCGGGCAGCATGGGCTGATCGGCCCCGGCGCGAGGATGATCGGGATCTTCTACGACGATCCGGATACCACGCCGGAAGCGCAACTGCACGCGAAGGCGTGCTTCGTGCCGGCCGACGGCGCGCCCGACGTCGAGCCGACGCCGCCGGTCGAGCGCATGACGATCGCTGGTGGCGAGTACGCGGTGCTGCTGCATACGGGACCGTATGCGGACCTGAAGACGGCCTACCAGTGGCTGTATGGTGACTGGCTGCGTCACTCCGGCCGCGAAGCCGCGGACGCGCCGCCGTTCGAACTGTATCTGAACACGCCGATGGATGCGGCGCCGGCCGACCTGCGCACCGAGATTCACTTGCCGCTGCGTTGAGCGTTGAGCGTTGAGCGTCGGGCGTCGAGCGTCGAGCCGGGCTCCGGCTCTCTGGCTCTCGGGGACTCGGTGCGAACCGGCACGCCGTGCCAGGCGACGCCCGTTGCAGGCGCCATGCCGTCCTTGAAGATCGGCCGTCACGCCGGCAATACGGCCGGCGATCGAGCCTTACCCGGCCTGCATTCCGCAGCCCGGACAGAAGCGCGCGTCGGCGGCCAGCGCAGCGTGGCAGCGACCGCACGCCTTGCCGCACTGCGATATCCCGCACTGCGCGCAGAATCGCGCATCCGCCGCATTGATGGCGCCGCAACCCGCGCAGGCGAGCTGGCGCAGCGGTACGTTGCTGCCCGGGCCGCCCCGCGCATCGGCCGACGGCTGCCAGCCCCAGCCGTGCCGGTCGCGGCCGCGCGCATCGTGGCCGCCGTGGCCGCCATGGCCCGCTCCGCCGTGATGCCCGCCGCTACCGTGGCCACTTCCGTGCCCACCGCCGTGCCCGCCCAGGATCCGTTTCAGAAAGCGCATCGCCCGCTCCTCAGCGCTTCGCCGTCGCGCCGTCGAACACACCCGTCTTCGACAGCAGCCGCAACCCGTTACCGACGACGATCAGGCTGGCGCCCGCGTCGGCGAACACGGCCATCCACATCGTGCCGAGCCCCGCGACCGTGAGGCCGAGGAACACGATCTTCACCCCGAGCGCGAAGCCGATGTTCTGCACCAGCACGCGGTGCGTCGCGCGCGACAGCCGCACGAACGCGGGGATCTTGCGCAGGTCGTCGTCCATCAGCGCGACGTCGGCCGTCTCGATCGCCGTGTCGGTGCCCATCGCGCCCATCGCGAAACCGATGTCGGCGCGCGCGAGCGCCGGTGCGTCGTTGATCCCGTCGCCGACCATCCCGACCGCGCCCGCGCCGCCGGCCGACAGCTCCTCGACCGCCACGAGCTTGTCCTCGGGCAACTGGTTGCCGCGCGCATCGTCGATGCCGGCCTGCCGCGCGATCGCGTGCGCGGTGTGCGGGTTGTCGCCGGTCAGCATCGCGGTGCGGATGCCGAGCGCGTGCAGGTCGGCGATCGCCGCGCGGCTGGTGTCCTTGATCGTGTCGGCCACCGCGAAGATGCCGAGCACGCGCGTGTCGTCGACCAGCATCACGACGCTCTTGCCCTGCCGCTCGAGCGCGTCGAGCTTCGCCTCCAGCGCCGGCGAGCAGCGTTCGAGCTCCTCGACGAGCCGGTGGTTGCCGAGCCAGTAGCGTGCGCCGTCGATCGTGCCGCGCACGCCGCGCCCGACGAGTGCTTCGAAGTCCTCTACATTTGCGAACGCTGCCGCCTGCGCGTCGCGCGCCGCCGCGGCGATCGCCTGCGACACCGGGTGATCGGAGCGCGCCGCGAGGCTCGCGCCGAGGTGACGCACGCGCGCCGCGTCGACGTCCGTCGCATGCAGGTCGAAATCGGTCTGCACCGGCTTGCCGTGCGTGATCGTGCCGGTCTTGTCGAGCGCGAGCCACGCGAGCTTGCGGCCCTCTTCCAGATACACGCCGCCCTTCACGAGAATCCCGCGCCGTGCCGCGGCCGCGAGCCCCGACACGATCGTCACCGGCGTCGAGATCACCAGCGCGCACGGGCACGCGATCACGAGCAGCACCAGCGCGCGATAGATCCAGTCGTGCCACGCGCCGCCCGTGACGAGCGGCGGCGCCACCGCGACCAGCAACGCGACCGCGAACACGATCGGCGTATAGACGCGTGCGAACTGGTCGACGAACCGCTGCGTCGGCGCCTTCGCGCCCTGCGCTTCCTCGACCGCGTGAATGATCCGCGCGAGCGTCGAGTTGGCCGCGACCGCCGTCACGCGATAGTCGAACGAACCCGCTTCGTTGATCGTGCCCGCGTAGACCGCGTCGCCGGCCGTCTTGTCGACCGGCAGGCTCTCGCCGGTGATCGGCGCCTGGTTCACCGTCGAGCGGCCCGCGACGACTTCGCCGTCCAGCCCGATCCGCTCGCCCGGCTTCACGCGCACGATCGCGCCGAGCGTGACCTGTGCGGCCTCGATCGTGCGCCACGTGCCGTCGGCGGCCTGCACGGTCGCGGTGTCCGGCGCGAGCTGCATCAGACCCTGGATCGCGTTGCGCGCACGGTCGAGCGACTTCGCCTCGATCAGCTCGGCGATCGTGAACAGCACCATTACCATCGCGGCTTCCGGCCACTGGCCGATCGCCATCGCGCCCGTCACCGCGATGCTCATCAGCGCGTTGATGTTCAGGTTGCCGTTGCGAATCGCGATCCAGCCCTTCTTGTACGTGGTCAGCCCGCACGCGAGCACCGCCGCGAGCGCCAGCACCGCCGACAGCCACACCGGCAGGCCGGCCCAGCTCACTGCCTCGGATGCGATCGCGGCGACGCCGGCCAGCGCGAGCGGCCACCACGGCTTCGCGGGCGGCGGCGCGACCGGCGTTGTCGGCGCGTCGGCCGACGCGGCCTCCGGCGTCATCCCGAGCGTGCGGATCGCGCTTTCGATCGCCGGCTGAGCGCCCGGCACGTGGTCGACGGTCAGCATCCGCTGCATCAGGTTGAATTCGAGCGCCGACACCTGCTGCATCCCGCCGAGCTTCTTGCGGATCAGCGTTTCCTCGGTCGGACAGTCCATCTGCATGATCCGGAACGCGGAGCGCACGTGACCCGACGCGGTTGCCCGCGCGACCGGCAGCGGCGCGAGCGTCAGCGCGGCCGGCGCGCAGCAGGCGCCGGCCTCGTGGTCATGGTCGTGGTCGTGGTCGTGACCCGCATGGTCATGCGCCGCGTGGTCGTGGGAGCACGCCGCACCATGGCCATGCCCGTCGCCGTGCACGTGGCCGGCGTGGTCACCATGGTCGTGATCATGTCCCGTGCCGTGTGCGGACGCGTGATCGTGGTCATGGTCATGCTCGTGACCACATCCACGCGACTGCGCGCCGTGCGCTGCATCGCCGTGCGCGTGCTCGCCGGCCACCGGCGCCGCGTCGGCAATGGTCGCCGCCTGCGTGGCGCGCGAATCGGCGCAGCACGCATCGGCGCCGCCGGCGTGACGGTGTCGTGGGTCGGGGGTACGCTGGGCGTCGGTCATGACAACCTCCTCTATGGCTTGACGGTGTAGAGTTAACACCCTGAAGCCACTACAAGGTCAACCCTTACAACGGAGAAAGCATGAAGATCGGCGAACTGGCCAAGGCGGCCCGCTGCACGCCCGAAACGATCCGCTTCTACGAGAAGGAGGGCCTGATGCCGGATGCGGAGCGCACCGATTCGAACTACCGCAACTACACCGACGTGCACGTCGAACGGCTGCGCTTCATCCGCAACTGCCGTGCGCTCGACATGGCGCACGACGAAATCCGCGCGCTGCTGCAGCTCACCGACACGCCGGCCGACCCGTGCGATTCGATCAACGCACTGCTCGACGAACACATCGGCCACGTCGACGCGCGCCTCGCTGAACTGACGCATCTGCGCAACCAGCTCACCGAATTGCGCCGCCAGTGTGTCGGCGAACATTCGGTCGAGAACTGCGGAATCGTGCACGGTCTCGCGACGATGGAAACCGTCGCACCGGCCGCGAAGCGCTCGCACCTCGGCTGAAACCCTTGTGGAATATGATGGTCTAGTCGATACTAGTTATATTCTAACTAGACATATTCCAACTATTCATGGCAACAAGCCGCCCGTCTCCGCTCGCGCTCGCGGTCCTCGCGACACTCACCGAAACGCCGATGCATCCGTACGGGATGCTGCAACAACTGAAGGCGCGCGGCTACGACGAAGTCGTCAACGTGCGGCAGCGCACGAGCCTCTACCAGACGATCGACCGGCTGGCGCGCGACGGGCTGATCGCCGTGCACGACACCGAGCGTGACGGTGCGTTTCCCGAGCGCACGCTGTACACGCTGACCGAGACCGGACATACGGCCGGCCAGGCGTGGCTGCATGCGCTGCTCGCCGAGCCCGCGCGCGAATTTCCGGCGTTCGGCGCCGGCCTCGCGTTCCTGCCGCTGCTCGACGCCGACGATGCGCGCCAGCAGCTCGAGCGCCGCATCGCCGCGCTCGAAGCCGAACGCGAACGTCTCGAGTCGCTGCGCAACGCCGCGCAGAACGACCAGGTGCCGCGCCTGTTCCTGCTGCAGAACGAGCACGCGCTCGTGCTGCTCAACGCGGAACTCGACTGGGCGCGCAGCGTCGTCGAACACCTGAAGATCGGCGCGCTGCGCTGGGTCGACGGCTGACGCGCGTCACCATCGGCACGCGCCGCTCAAAGCACCTTGCCGGGATTGAGCAGGCCGGCGGGATCGAGCGCAGCCTTCAGGCGCCGCATCACGCGGATTTCGGCTTCGCTGCGCGTGTGGGCGAGATAGGGGCGCTTGAGCATGCCGATGCCGTGCTCCGCCGACACCGAGCCGCCCATGTCCCGGACGACCGCGTAGACGCAGCGATCGATCGCGTCGGCGTCCGCGTCGCGCATGCCGTCGAGCGATACGCCGATATGCACGTTGCCGTCGCCGACGTGGCCGAAGAACAGGCACACGATGTCGGGCCAGACTGCGCGCAATGCGGCTTTGCAGCGCTCGGCGAACAGGCCGAGTTCGCCCGTCGGCAGGCTCACGTCGAAATTCACCAGATGCGGCAGCGCATCGATTGCGAGGCCTTCGCGCAATGTCCACAAGTCGCGCGCCTGCCGCTCGGACGTTGCAAGCGCCGCATCGTCGACGAGCCGCGCGTCGATCGCATCCGCGAGGCCGTTTTCCAGCGCCTCGCGCGCATCGCCGCCCGGCGCGCTCGTCGCGCACTCGATCAGCACCGCGAAGCCGCCGTCGCCCGCGAACGGCGCGACGACGCCGGGCGTATGGCGCGCCACGTAGTCGTAGAAGGCCGGCCACATCGCTTCGAAACTGATGATCTCGGGCAGTGCGCGCAGGCGGTTCCATAATCCGACGACGGCGTCGAAGCCGTGCACGCGACAGAGCGCGGTGGCCGGTGCGGCCAGCTTCGGATGCAGCCGCAGCACGGCGCGCGTGACGACGCCGAGCGTGCCTTCGCTGCCGATGAACAGCTGCTTCAGGTCGTAGCCCGCGTTGTTCTTCAGCATCCGGTTCATCGACGACACGACGGTGCCGTCGGCGAGCACGGCTTCGAGTCCGAGCACCTGCTCGCGCATCATGCCGTAGCGGATCGCGCGCGTGCCGCCCGCGTTGGTCGCGAGCATGCCGCCGATCTGGCAAGAACCGCGTGCGCCGAGATCGACACCGAACGTGAAGCCCGCCGCGTCCGCGGCCTCCTGCACCGTCTGCAGCGGCGTCCCGGCGCGCACCGTCATCGTGCCCGCGGCCGCGTCGATTGACTCGACGCCGGCGAAACGCTCCATCGACAGCACGATCTCGCCGCCCAGCGCGACCGCGCCGCGCGCGAGCCCGGTGAGGCCACCCTGCGGCACGACCGGCTGCCCGAGCCGCGTGCACAGCGCGAGCGTGCGCGACACGTCGTCGACGCTGCGCGGCCGCACCAGCGCGCGCGGCCGCACGCCGGCCGGCTCGTTGTACGCGGTGAAATAGCGCGGATCGATCTCGGCCGCCCGCGTGACCAGCGTGTCGCCCAGGCCGGCGACGAGCGCCGCCTCGAGCGCGTCGTCCGCCGGCGCCGCCGCACCGTGGCCGCCGCTCGCGGCGGCCGTATCCAGGCTCTGCATCGTGCGCGTCCGCTTACTTGGTGGAGATGTCGATATCGCCGAAGTACTTCTGGCCGAGCGACTTCACGGTGCCGTCCGCCTTGAGCTTGTCGATCGCCGCATCGAGTTTCCCCTTCAGTGCGTCGTCGCCCTTGCGCAGGCCGAACGCGATCCCGCTGCCGAGAATCCTGTCGTCGCGCACCGGCTGACCGACGAACGCGAAGCCCTTGCCGTCCGGGCGCGACAGGAAGCCGCGCTGGCCCGCCGGCGCGAGCACCAGCGTCGCGTCGAGGCGGCCCGCCACGAGATCCGCATACACCTGGTTCTGGTCCTGGTACGCGACGACCGACACACCGGCCGGCTCCCAGTGCGCCTTCGCGTAGGTCTCCTGGATCGACGCCTGCAGCACACCGACGCGCTTGCCCTTCAGCGATTCCGGCGTCGGCAGCAGGCCGCTGCCGGTGCGCGCGATCAGTTGCGTCGGCACCCGGTAGATGATCGTCGTGAAGTCGATCGCCTGGCGCCGCTGCTCGGTTGCGTTCATCGCCGAGTTGATCGCGTCGAACTTGCGGCCCTGCAGTGCCGGAATCAAGCCGTCGAACGACGTCTCGACCCACTTGCACGACAGCTTCGCGGTCTGGCAGACGGCGTTGCCGACGTCGATATCGAAGCCCTGGAGGTCGCCGTTGGGCGCCTTCGACTCGAACGGCGGGTATTGCGCCTCGAGGCCGAAACGCAGCGTCTGCCCGTCGGCGAACGCCGCGCCGGAGCCGAGTGCGCACGCGAATGCGAACGCGAGTTTCAGGGTGTGTGCATGCTTCATCATGATCTCCTGGCTTGTCGGTCGGCGCCGTGCTTCAGCACGTGCGTCGGTCCCGTCCGTGACTTTCGGTGCGACGTACCCGTCGCCTGCTTGGGTGCGGGCCGCGCCCGCGATTACAGCGAACGCAACCGCCGCGCGCCCTCGATCAGCGTCGCGTCGTCCTTCGAGAAACTGAGGCGGATCACGCCCGCGTCGGTGCCGTCGGTGTAGAACGCCGACAGCGGAATCGTCGCGACGCGTGCATCGCGGATCAGGCGCAACACGAAGTCGCTGTCGCGCTCGTCCGAGAAGTGTCGGAACCGCGCGAGCATGAAGAACGAGCCTTCGCTCGGCAGCAGCTCGAAGCACGAATCGGCCAGCTCGCGCGCGAGCAAGTCGCGCTTGGCCTGGTAGAACGCCGACAGGGCGAGATAGCTTTCGGGCCGCGCGAGGAACTCCGCGAACGCGACCTGCATCGGCGTATCGGCCGAGAACACCATGAACTGGTGCACCTTGCGGATCTCGTCCATCAATTCGGCCGGCGCGACGCAATGGCCGACCCGCCAGCCCGTCACGTGGAACGACTTGCCGAACGACGACACGATCACGCTGCGCTCGGCCAGCTCGCGGTGACGCGCGACGCTCTGGTGCAGCGCACCGTCGAACACGACGTGCTCGTAGACCTCGTCCGACAGGACCACGATGTCCGTATTGCGCGTGAGCTGCGCGAGCCGCTCGAGATCGTCGGCGGAGAACACGGTCGCGGTCGGGTTGTGCGGCGTGTTGACGATGATCATCCGCGTGCGCGGCGTGATCGCCGCGGCCACCTCGTCCCAGTTCACGCGGAAATGCTCGGACGACAGCTTGATCGCGACCGGCGTCGCGCCCTGCATCCGCACGATCGGCGCATAGCTGTCGAACGACGGCTCGAAATAGATCACTTCGTCGCCCGGGTGCACGAGCGCGCTGATCGCCGCGTAGAGCCCTTCGCTCGCGCTCGCGATCACCGTGATCTCGGTGCCCGGGTCGTAGCGCGTGCCGTACAGCGCCTCGGTCTTCTCCGCGAGCCGCTCGCGCAGCGACGCTATGCCGGCCATCGGCGCGTACTGGTTGTGGCCGTCGCGCATCGCGCGCGCGACACCCTCGACGAGCGCCGGATCGGGCGCGAAATTCGGTGCGCCCTGCGACAGGTTCAGCGCATCGTGCTGCGCGGCGAGCTGGCCGATCACCGTGAAGATCGTCGTCCCGACGTCCGGCAGTTTCGATCGGGGCGTGGTGGCGCTTCGCATGAATCCTCCTTCTGATGTCCTCCGGGCCAGCCCGCGCGACGCGCGCAGCCCGTTCTCATGCAGGATGATTTAGCCCGAGCCAATATCGGCGGACAATCGAAACTTCGTCATGGAGAGCATGCATTTTTCTCATGACTGGCCATACGAAGGGCTCAACGCCCAGACCGTGTGGCCGGCAACGCATGCGCGTCAGGCATTTCCCCTGGAGGCGTGCGGTCACGCCGCGCGTCACGCGGCCGCCAGATAGGCGCTCAGCACGGCCAGCAACTCGCCACGCAACGCATCGAAGTCCAGCGCGGGCCCAAGCGTGAGCAGCGCCTGAGACACGCCGCCGTAGCAGAGCGTATGCGCCATCCGGGCGATCCCGTCGAGCCGCCCGGCCGGCGGCGGATCGGCGGCCTGCGCGAGCGCGTCGCGCCACAGCGCGACATAAGCGTCGTAATGCCGGCGGTACGCGGCGAGCGGCGACACCTGCCGCTCCAGTGCGAAGAATGCGCTCCACAGCGCGGCGTCGGCGCCGATCGCGTCGACCTGCAGGTCGACGAGCGCGGCCGCGAGTTCGGCGCGCGGCACCCCGCGCAGCCCGTGCGCCGCGTCGCGCAGCCGGTCGGCCAGCGCCAGCACGCGCCGGTGGATGCACAGCGCGGCGAGGCTCTGCTTGTCGCCGAAGTATTCGTAGAAGGTGCCGATGCTCACGCCCGCGACGGCCGCGATCTCGCGAATCGTCGCCTTCGCGTAGCCGCGCTCGAGCAAAAGCTGAACGAATGCCTGCTGGAGCGCCTCGGACGTGGCCTGCGCGCGCGACTGGCGCGGCCGGCGGCGCAATGCGGGCGCGGGTTGCGCCGCCGGCTGGCCGGGCGGCGCCGGAACCTGAACATGTCGCGGCGGCATATTTGCTACTCTGAAATTCAGCGGAAACGCGTTTGACCGGCAGACCGCGACGCACGAGACCGGAGACAGCCCGATGACCGAATCGACCCATGCCGTCACGAACCAGTTCGACGAACTGGTCGACTATAACCTCTTCGCCACCGACGTCGCGCTGCGCGAGGCACTCGCCCGCGCGGGCGCCGACTGGGCCGTGCCGCGGCTCGACGCGTACGGCGCGCGGCTCGGCAGCGCCGACACCGCGCAACTCGCCGACGAGGCGAACCGCCACGCGCCGGAACTGAACGCGTTCGACCGGCGCGGCCGGCGCATCGACCGCGTCGACTTCCATCCGGCGTGGCACACGCTGCTCGGCATGTACCGCAACGAGGGCTTCGTGTCGCTCGCGTTCCGCGACACGCGCCCCGGCCGCTGGGCCGCGAACGCGGCCGGCTTCTACCTGCACGGCCAGATCGAGGCCGGCACGCTGTGCCCGGCGACGATGACGCAGGCCGCGATTCCGGTGCTGCAGAAGGAGCCCGCACTGTGGGGCCTGCTGCGCGACAAGCTGTACAGCGACGATTACGATCCGCGCGACGTGCCGGTCGCCGACAAGCGCTCGATCTGGTTCGGCATGGGGATGACCGAGAAACAGGGCGGCTCCGACGTGCGCGCGAACACGACGCTGGCGACCGCGGTCGGCGCGGGCGGGCGCGGCGGCGAATACCGGCTGCGCGGCCACAAGTGGTTCTTCTCCGCGCCGATGTGCGACGCGCACCTGGTCGTCGCGCACACCGAAGCCGGCAGCCCGTCGTGCTTCTACGTGCCGCGCTGGCGGCCCGACGGCACGAAGAACGCGGTCGAGATCCAGCGGCTGAAGGAAAAGGTCGGCAACCGCAGCAACTCGAGCAGCGAGATCGAGCTGAACGACGCATGGGGGATCATGCTCGGCGACGAAGGCCGCGGGATTCCGACCATCATCGAGATGGCCACCTACACGCGACTGAGCTGCGTGCTCGGCAGCGCGGCGATGCTGCGCCAGGGCGTCGTGCAGGCGATCGCGTACACGCGCCAGCGCCATGCGTTCGGCCGCGCGCTTGCCGAGCAGCCGCTGATGCGCACCGTGCTCGCCGATCTCGCGCTCGAAAGCGAGGCCGCGCTCGCGCTCGCGATGCGCCTCGCCGACGCGTTCGAACGCGACGACTCGCCGCGCGAACGCGCGTGGAAGCGGATCGTCACGCCCGCCGCGAAGTTCTGGGTCTGCAAGCGCGCGGTCGAGCTGACCGGCGAGATCATGGAAGTGTTCGGCGGCAACGGCTACGTCGACGACGGTCCGATCGCGCGGCTGTTCCGCGAAGCGCCAGTCAACTCGATCTGGGAAGGCTCCGGCAACGTGATGTGCCTCGACGTGCTGCGCGCGGTGTCGCGCGAGCCCGACGCGGCTGCCGCGCTGTTCGCCGAACTCGCTGACTTCGGCGCAGGCGAACCACGCATCCGCGCGGCGCTCGACGCGCTGCGCGCGATGCTCGCGGCGCCCGCCGACACGCTCGAGGCGTCGGCCCGCGTGTTCGCGCAGCGGCTCGCGCTCGTCGCGCAGGCGTGCCTGCTGCGGCGCGACGCGCCCGCGTTCGTCGCCGACGCGTTCGTCGCGACGCGGCTCGCCGCGCCCGACTGGGGCCGCATCGCGGGCGGTTTCGATCCGCGCGCGCTCGACGTCGCCGCGCTGCTGCAGCGCGCGTACCCGGCCTGACGCCCGGCCGGCCGGTTGCTCACTCGCTTCGCCCGCCCAGCCCGGAGCCCCCGATGAACCTCGTCGCCGCCCTCGACCGCGCCGCCCGCGCGACGCCCGACAAACCGTTCCTGATCCATGACGACACGACGATCACCTACGCCGCCGCGCGCGAGCGCTCGCACCGCGCGGCGGCCGTGCTGAGTGCGCTCGGCGTCGCGGCCGGCGACCGCGTCGCCGCGATGTGCCTGAACACGCCCGCGTTCGTCGATCTGATGTTCGGCGCGTGGCGGATCGGCGCCGCGTTCGTGCCGATCAACCACAAGCTGCAGGCGCCGGAAGTCGACTACGTGCTCGAGCACAGCGGCAGCAAGGTCCTCCTGTTCGACGCAGCGCTCGCGTCGGTGCTGACGCGCGTGATCCATCCGGTGCGGCGGCTCGTCACCGAAGGCCACGCCGCCGGTGTGCCGAACTTCGACGCGATGCGCGCGGCGATGGACGGCGTCGCGGGTATCGAGCCGGCCGACGGCGACGTCGCGCAGATCCTCTACACGTCCGGCACGACCGGCCGCCCGAAAGGCTGCGTGCACAGCCACCGCACCGTGACGCTCGCAGCGATGCAGGCGGCGCTCGCGACCGGCATCGGCCGCAACGAGCGCACACTGATGGCGATGCCGATCTGGCATTCGTCGCCGCTGAACAACTGGTTCGGCGGCACGCTGTACGCGGGCGGCACCGTCGTGCTGCTGCGCGAATACCATCCGCTGCGCTTCCTGCAGGCCGTCGAGCGCGAACGCGTGACGCTGTATTTCGGCGCGCCGGTGTCGTACACGCTGCCGCTCGACACGATCGACGGCTTCGCCGCGTTCGACCTGTCGACCGTGCGTGCGTGGCTGTACGGCGGCGGCCCGATCGGCACCGCGCAGGCCGAACGGCTCATGCGTGCGTATCGCAGCACCGCGTTCTTCCAGGTGTATGGAATGACGGAAACGGGGCCGGCCGGCACCACGCTGTATCCGGACGAGCAGATCGCGAAGGCCGGCTCGATCGGCCGCCAGGGCGGCCCCGGCGTCGACCTGCGGGTCGTGCGGCTCGACGGTGTCGACGCGCAACCGGGCGACATCGGCGAGATCTGGCTGAAGGCCGACAGCATGATGCTCGGCTATCTCGACGACGCGGCCGCGACACGCGCCGCGTTCGCGCCGGACGGCTGGTACCGCACCGGCGACATCGCGCGAATCGATCAGGATGGCTACCTGTTCATCGTCGACCGGCTGAAGGACATGATCGTGACGGGCGGCGAGAACGTCTATTCGAAGGAAGTGGAGGACGTGCTCGGTGCGCATCCGGGCATCGCGGAAGCGGCCGTCGTCGGCGTGCCGCATCCGGACTGGGGCGAGACGGTCGTCGCGCATGTCGTGCTGCGCGCGGGCGCAGCGCGCGATGCGGATGCGCTGCGCGCATTCTGCGGCGAGCGGCTCGCCGCGTACAAGATCCCGCGCGAATTCGTGTTCGCGGAAACGCTGCCGCGCACGCCGACCGGCAAGCTGCAGAAGTTCCTGTTGCGCATGCGCAGAGACTAAGTATCCGCGATTGAGCCGGCGCACTGGTAGCTCGCACACTCATATCCCTCTTGCGAACCCAAAAGCGGAATACGGCACCATTGCCTATCCGCGACATCTGACCTAACGCATTCGCGCACGCGCGGTCAATGCAACCAGTGGAACGGAACAAGTAATAGAAGTTACCCGTACTGAATCATATTCGTCCGATTGATCGACGTTTCTTATCTGGAATAGCGTCTCTAGGCAGCCGTTTCATTTACTGAAACAGGGAAGCCGGATGAAAAACGAACTCAAAGCACCGACCCATCTTTTCGCCACCGTTGGCGCGCTCACGGAACGCGGTGGACGTGTCACCACCGCAACCAGCGGCCTGACCTTGGCTGGATTGGAAGTCGCCTGCGTCGGCGATGTAGTGACCTATGACGACGGCAGCGAGGCCGCGATTATCGACGGCGCGGGAAACAACCATAGCGGAGGCAAGCCATTCGCATTGGTGGGCAGCCGGTTGAGCAACGGCGACCGCATTACCGAAACGCTGCGCAGTTCATGGGGCATTCACGTGGCGGATGGGCAACGCGTTGCGGGCCTGTTCGATCCGACCTATGTGCCGCCGCCCGCCTACAGACTGGCGGTACGTGGCGCGACAACAGCGCGCGGTGGTGTATTGCGCGAGCCTTCCGGGACGTGGGAAGTAGCGCCGCACCTGGGAAAGGCTGCCACGGTGGGTGACCTGATCCACTATCCGGACGGTTCAACCGCGCGCGTGACGAGCGGTCTGGGTTTGGCCGACGGGCCCGACTTCGCGCCGCTCGCATTCGTTGGCAGCGGACTCGATAACGGCGACACGATCACCGATAGCCCCGAGCGACAAGGCGTAGCGTCGTCAGTTGTATTTAGCGTCGTCACCCGCTCGTCCATGCCCCACTGAGGTAGCGCCCATGATCCGCTACTTTCTTGCCAAAGGCGACCGCGCCGGGGAAGCGGTGATTGTCGAAGGCCTCGACACCGTGACCTGTTCCAATCCTCCGCCGAGGGTCCATATCGCCACGCTCGATATGAAGACCTACTGTACGGCCTGCAAGCGTGAAGGGTACATCGCACCGCAAGGGCCGCGCTGGCCCGGTACCGGCCCGAACGGCAAACAGTGGGCATTGAGCGGGGATATCAATGTCTGCGGATGCAACCCGCCGCCGATCTTCTATGCTGAGCGCGGCATGCGGATGATTTTTACTGCTGGAGAGACTGCGGCGCTGAATGGGCGCAAATCTGATGCAGCCGTGCGGTCATTTGCTCGATCGGCTGCCGTACACGACGAGCAATTCACCTTGCTCGATGACTCCCGCCGCCCGCTCGCGAACATCCGCTACCGAATCGTTACCGACACTGGCCAGATTTTCACGGGCACCACGGACACGGCCGGGCAAACACATCGGATCGCCACCGACGACTCTGCAACTCTGAAAATCTATACGACGGAACATTGAAGCAATGAAAAATTTTGATGTGAATGACGGCGGAGAGTGGTTCCTCGTACACTCAGGTGCAGTCACCAACACCAATCCGGGGTCGATGGTGGAAGTAACAATCAATACCGAAAAAATATGTCACAACATGACAAACAAGGAATTCCGGGAAATGGTATTGAGTAAGCGCGATCGAGCCATTTCTCTCGTCGACAAAAGAATCGAGGATTTGCAGCGCTGGTCGAACGCTGACAAGGCACGCGTATTACAGTGGTTCGGCAGAACCGATGAAGGCACCCGCATAACGCCATTAACAGGCCTGACTGCAATCGCTCGAGTACTAAAGGCACTCACAGGCTACAATTTCACGCGATGGGATAGCGAGCGATTCAGACATATTGGATGCGTTCCAAATCCGAACAAATCGGGAGTCGCTGCATCAGTGTGTTCGCCGGATACCCTAACTCATACGATCGCAATACATCCCGATTTTTGTACAATGCGAGACTTCTCATGGGAAAAGATTCCGTAGTTTCCACTCTGATTCATGAGGTGAGTCATTTCGATGACACAATGGGAACCAAGGATCACAGATACTTCATGGAGGAGTGTTTGACGTTTGGAGCCGAAAATCCGAATCAAGCAATCAACAATGCCGACAGTATTGCAGGATACGTCATTTACAATGCTTAAGTTTATTCTTGGCCTAAGTCTCCTCACCTCCAATCCGGTATTCGCATGCATCGCCAGCGAGAACTTCGACGTCTACTTTTCGAGAGATAGCTCGCACATATCGAATTCGGAGATCGTCCGCATTGCAAAATGGGTAGCCGACTAAAAACTCAATTATGCAAATCACCTAACCAAAGAAACGACACTGATCAGCGGCCATGCCGAGGAAAGTGAACCGGGAGCACTGGCCCTTGCGCAATCGAGATTGCAAACCGCGTATGCGCTGTTGGAGGAACTAGGTTTTTTACGCGGGACCATCAAGAAGAGCGCTCGCGTCTATTCGCATGGCGACGTGGACAATGGGCGGCGTGTGGAAATTTCCTTCCTGCCCGATTGCCCTAACAAGTGCTGCGACGGCAATTAACGTCATACTGCCGCCGATCACGGCGATGCGGTGGCACGTACGCATGCGGCGACCCGCCTGCACCACCGCCTGCAAGCCAGCCCCCTATGTCCTGCCGCCTGCGTACCCCCAAAGAAAAAGCCACCGGCCCCGACGGGACTGGAGGCTTTTCCGCACGAGGCGCGAGACGGCAACGTTGTGCCGCCGCCCGCTCCCCACGTCAAGACTGACTGCTTACTTCCCGCCGATGCTCTTCAGCGGCTTCCACTCGCCCTTCTCGACCTTGTACATCGTGATGCCGCCGTTCTTCAGGTCGCCCTTCGCGTCGTACGCGACGTGCGACGACGTGACGCCGGCCATGTCGGTCTTCGCGAGCACCGGCAGGTACTTCGCCGGATCGGTCGAATCGGCCTTCTTCATCGCGTTGAGCATCGCCATCGCGCCGTCGTACGCGTACGGCGAGTAGGTCTGCACGTCTTCGCCGAAGCGCTTCTTGTACTTGTCGGCGTAGGTCTTGCCGCCCGGCATTTCTTCCAGCGGGAGGCCTGCCAGCGATGCGATCGTGCCGTCGGCCGCGTTGCCCGCGATCTTCAGGAACGTCGGCGTCTTCACCATTTCGCCGCTCATCAGCGGTGCGGTGATGCCGAGCGTCTTCATCTGCTTGACCATCGGTGCTGCCTGCGAATCCGCGCCGCCGTAGTAGACGAGATCCGGCTTCGCCGCCTTCAGCTTGGTCAGGATCGCCTTGAAGTCGACGGCCTTGTCGTTCGTGAACTCACGGTCGACGATCGTCGCGCCGCCGGCCTTCGCGGCCTTCTCGAACTGGTCGGCGAGACCCTGGCCGTAGGCCGTGCGGTCGTCGACGATCGCGATCTTCTTCATGCCGAGATCCTTCGACGCGAAGGTGCCCGCCACCGAGCCCTGCTGCGTGTCGGACGTCATCATGCGGAAGGTCGTCTTGTAACCCTGCTGCGTGTATTCCGGTGCCGTCGCCATCGCGATTTCCGGAATGCCGGCGTTCGCGTAGATGCGCGAAGCGGGAATCGTCGTGCCCGAGTTGAAGTGGCCGAGCATGCCCTTGATGCCGTCGTCGACGAGCTTCTGCGCGACCGTCGTGCCGGTGCGCGGGTCAGCCTGGTCGTCCTGCGTCTCGAGCACGAACTTCACCGGCTTGCCGCCGATCTTCGGGTTGGTCGCGTTGAAGTCTTCCAGCGCGAGCGCGATCCCGTTCTGCATATCCTTGCCGTAGTGAGCCTGGGCGCCCGTCATCGGCCCTGCGTAACCGATCTTCACGTCGTCCGCATGAGCCGTCCCCGCCAGCGACATGACAGCGACGAACGTCGCGCCTGCCAGCTTTTTCATCGTGTGTTGCATAGCATCTCCTTGGTACCAGGGTAAATGGAGCGGCTTCGGGATCGCCTAGCCGCTTCCTTTGTTTGATCCGAACGGCAAGGATGGTCAGCCGATCGTCATCAAATTCGCGTTGCCGCCCGCCGCGGCCGTGTTCACGCTGACCGAGCGCTCGGTCAGCAGGCGCTCGAGCGCATAGTCGTCCGCATCGCCGTTCTCGAACGCGCCTGCCGACACGCCCTGCACCGACACGATCGGGCCCGGCCGCTGCGCGACGTCCTTCACGAGCGTCTGCAGTTCGTCGCTGTCGCCTTCGAACAGCACCGCGTCGAACGGCGCATCGGCCTGCTTGCGCACGGTCGCATGCGCCTTCAGCGCCGCGGGCAGCGCGGCCACCAGCGCCTCGCCCGCCGCACCGGCGAACAGCGCGCGGTTGCCCGTCGCCAGCACCGCCGCGAACTGCGCGCGCGCGCCGCCCGGCGTTGCCGCGACACACAGCACCGTGCCGCGCGGGCCGAGTGTATACGTGTTTCGCTCGCCCGTCGGCCCGGTCAGCACCGCGGTCGCGCCGGCTGGCACCTGCGCCAGATAACCGTCGCAGCGTGCGGCCAGTGCCGGCTCGCGCTGCTCGATCAGCCAGTCGCGCAGCGCGATGAGCGCCGCCGCCGGGTTGCCGCGCTGTTCACCATCGACCGCGCCGTCCGCGATCAGCGTCTGCGCGAGCGAACGCGGCAGGCCCGATGGACGCGTCGCGAGCAGGCGCTGCAGGTACAGCGCGCCGCCGGCCTTCGGGCCCGTGCCCGACAGTCCTTCGCCGCCGAACGGCTGCACGCCGACCACCGCGCCGATCACGTTGCGGTTCACGTAGATGTTGCCGACGTGCGCGTTCGAGATCACGTGCGCGATCGTCTCGTCGATCCGCGTGTGGATGCCGAGCGTCAGGCCGTAACCCGTCGCGCGGATCTGCTCGAGCAGCTTGTCGAGCTGGCTGCGGCGATAGCGCACGACGTGCAGCACCGGGCCGAACACTTCACGCTTCAGCTCGTCGATGCTGCCGATCTCGATCAGCGTCGGCGGCACGAACGTACCGTGCGCGCAGGCTTCCGGCGACGTCAGTTGCGTGACCGTATGGCCCTTCTCCTTCATCGTCGCGACGTGCGTGTCGATCGTCTGCTTCGCTTCGCCGTCGATCACCGGGCCGACGTCGGTCGACAGCCGGTCCGGGTTGCCGAGCGCCAGCTCGTGCATCGCGCCCTTCAGCATCGTCAGCGTGCGGTCCGCGACATCGTCCTGCAGACACAGAACGCGCAGCGCCGAACACCGTTGACCGGCCGAGTCGAACGACGACTGCATCACGTCCGCGATGACCTGCTCCGCGAGCGCCGACGAGTCGACGATCATCGCGTTCTGGCCGCCCGTTTCGGCGATCAGCGGAATCGGCTTGCCGTCCGGATCGAGGCGCGCGGACAGCGTCTTGTTGATCAGGCGCGCGACTTCGGTCGAGCCGGTGAACATCACCGCGCGCGTGCGCGGATCGGCGACCAGCGCCGCGCCGACGGTCTCGCCGGTGCCCGGCAGCAGCTGCACCGCGCCGGCCGGCACGCCGGCCTCGCGCAGCAGGCGCACGGCTTGCGCGGCGATCAGCGGCGTCTGTTCGGCCGGCTTCGCGAGCACCGTGTTGCCGGCTGCGAGCGCGGCGGCCACCTGGCCCATGAAGATCGCGAGCGGGAAGTTCCACGGGCTGATACAGACCACGGGGCCGAGCGGACGGTGCGTGTCGTTCGAGAATTCGTCGCGGATCTGCGCCGCGTAGTAGCGCAGGAAGTCGACGGCTTCGCGGATTTCGGCGATCGCGTTCGGCAACGACTTGCCGGCTTCGCGCACGATCAGGCCCATCAGCGTGTGCATCTGCGCTTCGAGCAGGTCGGCCGCGCGCACCAGGCAGTCGGCGCGCGCATCGACCGGCGTCGCCTGCCAGATCGGCGCGGCAGCCACCGCGTGCGCGAGCGCCGCGCTCACGTGTTCGGCCGTCGCCTCGCTCACCGTGCCGACCAGGTCGCGCTGGTCGGCCGGGTTGCGCACGTCGCGCGCCGGGGCGTCGGCGAGCGCGTCGTCGGCGAGCATCGGCGCCGCGCGCCACGGATGGTGCGCGCTCGCGAGCAGCGCGGACGACAGCGATGCGAGACGGTGTTCGTTCGACAGGTCGAGACCCATCGAGTTGGGACGCTCGTCGCCGTACAGGTGGCGCGGCAGCGGGATCTTCGCGTGCGGTGCGCCGAGCGGCACGACCTTCGACGCCTCGTCGACCGGATCGGCGACCAGTTCCTTCACCGAAACCGTCTTGTCGGCGATGCGGTTGACGAACGACGTGTTCGCGCCGTTCTCCAGCAGACGGCGCACGAGGTACGCGAGCAGCGTTTCATGCGTGCCGACCGGCGCGTACACGCGGCACGGGCGGTTCAGCTTGTCGCGGCCCGTGACTTCCTCGTACAGCGGCTCGCCCATCCCGTGCAGGCACTGGAATTCATACTGGCCCGGGTAGTAGTTCTGGCCGGCCAGATGATAGATCGCGGCCAGCGTGTACGCGTTGTGCGTCGCGAACTGCGGGTAGACGGCATCCGGTGCCGCGAGCAGTTTCTTCGCGCACGCGAGGTACGACACGTCCGTGTAGATCTTGCGCGTGTAGACCGGATAGCCTTCGAGGCCATCGACCTGCGCACGCTTGATTTCGGTATCCCAGTACGCGCCCTTGACCAGGCGGATCATCAGGCGGTGACGGCTGCGGCGCGCGAGGTCGATCAGGTAGTCGATCACGAACGGGCAGCGCTTCTGGTAGCCCTGCACGACGAAGCCGATGCCGTTCCAGCCAGCGAGTTCCGGATCGAAGCACAGCGCCTCGAGCAGGTCGAGCGACAGTTCGAGACGGTCGGCTTCTTCCGCGTCGATGTTCAGGCCGATGTCGTAGCGGCGCGCGAGCAGCGCGAGCGAGCGCACGCGCGGCAGCAGCTCGCTCATCGTGCGGTCCTGCTGCGAGCGCGAGTAGCGGGCGTGCAGCGCCGACAGCTTGATCGAGATGCCCGGGCCTTCGTAGATGCCGCGGCCGCCGGCCGCCTTGCCGATCGCGTGGATCGCCTGTTCGTACGATGCGTAGTAACGCTGCGCGTCCTCTTCGGTCGTCGCCGCTTCGCCGAGCATGTCGTACGAGTAGCGGAAGCCGCGCGCTTCGTACTTGCGGCTGTTGGCCAGCGCTTCGGAAATCGTCTCGCCGGTGACGAACTGCTCGCCCATCAGGCGCATCGCCATGTCGACGCCCTTGCGGATCAGCGGCTCGCCGCCGCGGCCGATCAGGCGCGTGAGTGCCGACGACAGGCCCGCTTCGCTGTTGGTCGTCACGAGCTTGCCGGTGATCATCAGCCCCCAGGTCGCCGCGTTCACGAACAGCGACGGCGCGTGGCCGACGTGCGAGCGCCAGTCACCCTTGCTGATCTTGTCGCGGATCAGCGCATCGCGCGTCGCGCGATCGGGAATGCGCAGCAGCGCTTCGGCCAGGCACATCAGCGCGACGCCTTCCTGGCTCGACAGCGAGAATTCGTGGATCAGCCCTTCGACGCCGCCGCCCGAACTCTTCTCGCGCAGCGCCTCGACCAGCGCCGTCGCGAGCGTCTGCACGTCGGCCTGCAGGTTCGCCGGCAAGCGCGCCTGGCCCAGCAGGAACGGCACGCATTCCGGCTCGGGACGGCGATACGCGGCCGTGATCGCCGCGCGCAGCACCGATTGCGGCTGCACGTTCTGTGCGAACTCGAGGAACGGATGCGGCGAGTTGTCGTCATCGCCGTCCGTCGCCTGACCGTCGGCGAGCTCCGTCACGCCGCTGCTGCCCGACAGCTCGGGCGGCAGCTGGCCGTGCTCGATCCGCTCGAGATACGCGAAGATCGCCTGCTTGATCAGCCAGTGGGGAGTGCGCTCGAGTCGCGCTGCCGCGTCTTTCAGGCGCGAGCGGAGAAGGTCGTCGACTTTGACGCCGAGAGTCGTGCTTGCCATGGTGGGTTCGTGCGCCGGTGCGAGCCCGGCAATGTGGTGTGAGAGGATGCGCGAAATCCTACGGCACGCAATAAAAAGGTGCAACCGAATTAAGAGATTGGTTGCACCCATAAGTTACTCAATATAATCAGCCACTTAGAAGGTTGCAACCTAGGGGTTGCCCGTGGTCGGTGGATCGGTGTTTTCCCTGAGCGAGGGCGAGTTTGCGCGCGTGGGCAACCCGCGGTGCGCACGGCGGACGGGAAAAACGGGTTGCACTGGGCCGGCCGGCGGGTCCCGCAGACAGGCGTGGAAAGAGGGGCGGTAACGGGATCGCACGCGGCGGGTTCGGCGGGTTCGGTGCCGGGAAGCGGCACGGCGCCTGCCGCCGCGCCGTTCAGATATCCAGCGGATCGACCTCGACGCTCCACCGGAGCACGCCCTTCAGCGCGCGCAGTTCCGGCTGCCACGCGCGCAGCGCATGCTGCAGCGCGGCCCGCGACGCGCTTTCGAGCAGCAGCTGCGCGCGGTGCACGTTCGCGACCTTCACGATCGTCATCGGCACCGCGTCGTACACGGTCACGCGATCGGCGCCCGGCAGCCCCGGCAACGCGGCCGCGGCCTGCAGCAGGAACGCGAGCGCCGCATCGAGCGTGCGCCCTTCGGCGCGCAGCAGCGCCTGGTAGACGAACGGCGGCAGGTGCGCGTCGCGGCGCTCGCCGAGCGTCGAGTTGGCGAAGCCGACGTAATCCTGCCGGCCGAGCGCGTGATACAGCGCGTGACGCGGATATCGCGTCTGCACGAGCACCTCGCCCGGCAGCCCGGCGCGTCCCGCGCGGCCGCTCACCTGCATCAGCTGCGCGAACAGCCGCTCGCTCGCGCGGAAGTCGTGCGAGAACAGCGCGGTGTCGGCATTGAGCACGCCGACGAGCGACACGCGCTGGAAGTCGTGCCCCTTCGCGATCATCTGCGTGCCGACCAGGATGTCGACTTCACCGGCGTGCACGTCCGAGAACAGCGCCTGCGCACTGCCCTTGCGGCGGGTGCTGTCCGCGTCGATCCGCAGGATCCGTGCACCCGGCACGGCCTCGGCGAGCGCCTCCTCGATGCGCTGCGTGCCGCGCCCGAGCGGCGCGATATCGACGTTCCCGCATTCCGGGCACGAACGCGGAATGCGCGCCTCCCAGCCGCAGTGATGGCAGCGCAGCGCGTGCTCGGGCTTGTGCAGCACGACATAGGCGCTGCAGCGCGGGCAACCGGCGACCCAGCCGCACGCGTCGCACGCAAGCTGTGGTGCGTAGCCGCGCCGGTTCAGGAATACGAGGCTCTGTTCGCCGCGCTCGAGCCGCGCCTTCAGCGCTGCGACGAGCGGCCCCGACAGCCCGCCCATCGACGCGCGCCCGCGCCGCCGCTCCTCTTCGAGATCGATCAGCCGCACGGTCGGCAGCGTCGCGTCGGCCACCGCGCGGCGCGACAGCGTGAGCCGCGTGTAACGGCCCTGCTCGGCCTGCCACCAGCTCTCGAGCGACGGCGTCGCCGAACCGAGCACGACCGGAATGCCGAGATGCTTCGCGCGCCACACGGCAAGATCGCGCGCCGAATAGCGCAGCCCTTCCTGCTGCTTGTACGCGGGCTCGTGTTCCTCGTCGACGACGATCAGCGCGAGCGTCGGCAGCGACGCGAGCACCGCGAGCCGCGTGCCGAGCACGATCCGCGCGCGGCCCGTGTGCGCGGCAAGCCAGTTGCGTGCACGCTCGCCCTCGGCGAGCCCGCTGTGCAGCGTGACGATCGCGTCGTCGGCGAGCGTGCCCGCGAAACGCGCGCGGAACGCGGCCTCGAACTGCGGCGTCAGGTTGATTTCGGGCACGAGGACGAGCGCCTGCGCGTCGGGCCGTGCATCGAGCAGCGCGGCGAGCGCATGCAGATAGACCTCGGTCTTGCCGCTCCCGGTCACGCCATGCAGCAGGAACGGCGCGAAGCCCTGGCCGGCACGAATTGCGTCGAGCGCCTCGGCCTGCTGGTCGGTGAGCGCCGGCGGCACAGTTCGTCCACCGGTTGTCGACAGGTTATCCACAGCTTTGGGCACAGGCGCATCGGCCCAGCCGATCTCCTCGATCGCGACCCAGCCGCGCGCCGCCCAGTCGTCGAGCGTGGCCGCCGCCTTCGGATGCAACGCGCGTGCATCGGGCAACGTCAGCGAATCGGTGTCGGCGAGCGCCTGCGCGAGCCGCCGCAGCGCGGCCCCGCGTGCAGGCAGTGCATCGGGAAGCGCCGCGCGGCCGGCTTCGGTCAGCCGATGACGCACCTCCGGCGCCAGCAGCCGCCCCCAGCGCTCCGCGTCGCGCAGCGCCTGCGGCAGCGCCGGCAGCGCGACTTCGCCGCGACCGCGCTGATAGTAGTCGGCCGCGAAGGAGACGAGCGCGAGCCAGTCCGGCGCCAGCGGCGGCAACTCGGTACAGATCGCATCGATCGCCCGCAACCGGGACGGCGGCACGTCGGTGTGAGTCGTCACTTCGCAAACGAGGCCGACGACCTGCCGCTTGCCGAACGGCACCTGCACCAGGGTGCCGGGCTCGGGCGCCGGCTGGACGTCGCAGCGGTAGTCGAACAGGGTGGCGAGCGGATGGTCGAGGGCGACCCGCAGGTAGGTACCGTCCATCACCGGGCTCCGGCGGCAGCGCACAGCGCACGGACGACCTGCCCCCGAATCCGCGTCACGGTGGCGAACTTAAAGTAAAACTTCAGATTCGGCGCTAAGTTTTGGATTCGCATTAGGAATCGCCGTATACCCTGACCAGCCTGTGGATAACTTTGTTGAGAACTCGCCGTTCAATAGCCGCAAAGCGCGCGGGGCCGTGCTTTGCGCTGTTTTCGGCCGCCGTGTGCCGCGCCCCGCGGAGCCTTATTCCATAAGGCTGCTATTCAAATTACCCAACCATAGCGAGACAATTCGACCGATACAGGGCTCTACCGCGCTGCAACGTGGAAAATGTGCATAAGTCAAGTCTTGACAAGCCATGAATCGGCAACCGGGGCGGGGTTGCGCCCTGTTTAGCGCCGACAGCGAAACACCGTCACCCCGCAGTGCAGCATGACAGCGCTTGCGCTCAGCCCGCCGCTCCGCTACGGATCTTGCGGCTGTGAGTGTGCACTTCGTCGACGAGTTCGGCGACGTGGTCGGGCGACGTGAACTGCGAGATGCCGTGGCCGAGGTTGAATACGTGGCCCGGATGATTGCCGTAGCTGTCCAGGACCGCGCGCGCCTGCTCGCGCACCGCGGCCGGCGGCGCAAACAGGATCGTCGGGTCGAGGTTGCCCTGCAGCGCGACGCGCCCCGCGACACGTTCGCGCGCCGCGCCGAGGTTGACCGTCCAGTCGACCCCGACCGCGTCGACGCCGGTCGCCGCGATCTCCTCGAGCCACAGCCCGCCGCCCTTCGTGAAGGTGATCACCGGCACGCGCTCGCCGTCGTGCTCGCGCTTGAGCTGCTCGACCACGCGACGGATGTAGTCGAGCGAGAAGCGCTGGTACGCGCCGTCCGCCAGCGCGCCGCCCCACGTATCGAAGATCATCACGGCCTGCGCGCCGGCTTCGATCTGCGCGTTCAGGTACGCGGCCACGGCCTGCGCGTTGATGTCGAGGATCCGGTGCATCAGGTCGGGGCGCGAATATGCCATCGACTTCACCGTGCGGAAATCGTCCGACCCGCCGCCTTCGACCATGTAGCACGCGAGCGTCCACGGGCTGCCCGAGAAGCCGATCAGCGGCACGCGCTGGCGGCCCTGGCCGTCGGTCAGCGCGCGGCGGATCTCGCGCACCGCGCCGGTCACGTAGCCGAGCGTTTCCTCGATGTCAGGCACCGCGAGCTTCGCGACGTCGGCCTCGGTGCGCACCGGATGCGCGAACTTCGGCCCTTCGCCGACCTGGAAGTCGAGGCCGAGGCCCATCGCGTCGGGAATCGTCAGGATGTCCGAGAACAGGATCGCGGCGTCGAGCGGGAAGCGCTCGAGCGGCTGCAGCGTCACCTCGGTCGCGTAGTCGGGATTCTTCGCGAGACCGAGGAAGCTGCCGGCGCGCGCGCGCGTCGCGTTGTACTCGGGCAGGTAGCGGCCGGCCTGGCGCATCAGCCAGATCGGCGTGTAGTCGGTCGGCTCGCGCAGAAGCGCACGCAGGAAGGTGTCGTTGAGCAGATTATGGGCCACGGTAGGAGCGACGATGCGAAGGCAAACCGGCATTTTACCGGAGCGGGGCCGCACGGCTGCGTATCCCGATGCGATGGCGGCCATATGACACGCGCGATGGCTCCGTTATGATCGGACGCTGATATCGAACCGAACGAAGGAGGAGACCGATGAAGACATCCGCCACGCTGGCCACGCTCACCGCCGCCCTGCTTTGCTGCGCTGCCGCGCACGCGCAGGGCACGCCGGCAACCGCGGCTACGACCGCCGCCGCGGCCGGCTCACGGCTCGACGACGTGCTCGCACGCGGCGCGCTGCGCGTATGCACGACGGGCGACTACAAGCCGTATTCGTACTACCGGACCGACGCCCGCTTCGAGGGCATCGACATCGACATGGCCGAATCGCTCGCGAAATCGCTCGGCGTGAAGGCCGACTTCGTGAAGACGAGCTGGCCGAACCTCACCACCGACTTCGTTGCGAAGTGCGATATCGCGGTGGGCGGCGTATCGACGACGCTCGAGCGCCAGAAGCGCGTGTTCTTCACGCAGCCGTACGTGGTCGACGGCAAGACGCCGATCGTGCGCTGCGCGGACGCGGACAAGTACCAGACCGTCGCGCAGATCGACCGGCCCGAGACCCGCGTGATCGTGAACCCGGGCGGCACCAACGAGCGCTTCGCGAAGCAGTTCTTCACGCATGCGACCCTGACCGTCTATCCGGACAACGTGACGATCTTCAAGCAGATCCTCGCGGGCAAGGCGGACGTGATGGTGACGGATGCATCCGAGACGCTGCTGCAGCAAAAGCTGAATCCGGGCTTGTGCTCGGTTCACCCGGACAAGCCATTCCAGTTCGGCGAGAAGGCGTACATGGTGCCGCGCGGCGACGTCGTGTTCCAGCAGTACGTCGACCAGTGGCTGCACCTCGCGCTGTCGACCGGCGAGTACCAGGCGATCGCCGACAAATGGCTGAAGTGAGCGCGATCGTGCGCTGCAACGGCGCCCGATTACGCACACCGACCCCGCTATTGCAGTCGGCGAACAGGATACGGGCGGCGGATTCCGCCCGCGGTCCGGTGCCCCGCGGTTACACATCGGCGCATCCGGCAGCAGGCGTGAAACCTCGAAAACCGGCCGAATGGCCGACTACCGCGCACGCCAATCACGTTTCAAAATCTTTCCGACGATTGAATCGTCATATGCGCTATCTGTCGTGCGATGCACATTCCGGCGCGTAAATCGGCAATTCATCGATGCCGATACGCATGAAAAACGCACTGCGCGCACCCGATGAAAACTCTGCGGAAAAGATGAGTAAATATGACCTTTTTCAGGACCCCGAAAACAGCAAAAAATCCCGGGAAGCCTTATCTGGCGGGCGTTACAACCTGAAACACTTTGTTACCGCGAGGGGTCATTAATTCGCCCACAATGGCCTCAACGGTTTCAACACGGATGCGGTCTCGTGTGCCAAGTGTGAGCGGACGCGAAGCGCTGCGAGCCAGTCGGTCACGTACCGAAGCCCTTCCGAGGGGCATCCCTGTTGGAGTCGTTTCCGGCCCCCCGCCGGATTCGGTTTCATCTTTGGTCTCCTCGCGCTAACCCCGTAGCGTGTGGTTTTTAGCGGGCTAATAAGCCCGCTTTTTTTCGTCCATCGAAAACGCAACGGCCCGCAGGCCGCCGCGTTTTTCCCGCCGCCGGGCCGCCCGGTCGTTTCAAGCGGTCTTCTGTAGTCGGCCCTGAACAATTCACTTTTCCTTGCGGATGAGTTCATGCCGCCGACAGCGCAGCGGTTGTGACGCTGAGCAA